>CAIXCY010000071.1 GCA_903918045.1 uncultured Bacteroidia bacterium | reverse complement strand
GTATCAATTAACCGTTTTGCCTCACACGCACTCGAAGAGCTGACAAGTCAGGCTGCCTCTTTTAAGGCTGATAAGCTTTGGAAAGATTTTCAGAAAAAAATCAATGAGACCACAGCTACCGATACACCTATCCCGGAAACTTTAGAGGCCGAATTGCGCCCCTATCAGGAGGAGGGTTTCAGGTGGATGACGCGTTTGAAACATTGGGACGCTGGTGCCTGTCTGGCAGATGATATGGGTCTGGGGAAAACCGTACAGGCCATTGCCATGATGCTTCATTTGGCAAAAAACGGCCCCCTGCTTGTTGTGTGTCCCGCTTCAGTGGGACCAAACTGGGGCAACGAATTGCGCAGGTTTGCCCCGACACTAAACGTGCATATTCTAAAACCTGGAAATCGGGAAGAGACATTTTCCGCCCTGACAGCATTTGATGTATTGGTCATCACTTATGGCCTGCTGCAGACCGAAAAGGAACGGATTGCAAAAATCCAATGGGCAATGGCAATTTTGGACGAAGCTCATGCAATCAAAAATACCCAAACTAAATCATCCAAGGCGGCCATGAGTATCAATGCAGACTTCAAGCTTGCGCTCACCGGAACACCAATCCAGAATCATCTGGGTGAACTTTGGAACCTGTTTAACTTTTGCAACCCCGGATTATTGGGAACGCTGCCACAGTTTACCGATCGTTACGTCAAAAGTGAACTCCAGTCGCAAAAAAACCATCTTAAAAAACTCATCGCCCCTTTTATATTACGACGAACTAAGAGCAAAGTACTCGACGAGTTACCACCTAAAACCGAAATCACATTCAGTGTGGAACTGAGTGAAGCAGAGATGGCTTTTTATGAAGCATTACGACGCCAGGCTATAAGCATCATAGAAAACAATACCGGCCAAAATGGACATCAGCACCTTCAGGCATTAGCCGAAATTACAAAGTTGCGCTTAGCCTGCTGTAATACAACGCTGGTAAACAAAGAAATAAACCTCCCTTCGTCGAAACTTGAAGCATTTTTTGAAATCCTGGAAGAGCTCCGGTCAAGCAACCATCGGGCGCTGGTATTCAGTCAGTTTGTTGGGCATTTATCCATTGTTCGTCATGAATTGGAAAAGAGAGGGATCACCTATCAATATTTGGATGGTTCCACCCCAATTCCTCAACGGGAACTAGCCGTAAAAGCATTTCAATCGGGAAAAGGCGATCTTTTTTTGATCAGCCTCAAAGCTGGCGGATTAGGTCTCAACCTGACAGCCGCTGATTACGTGCTGCACCTCGATCCGTGGTGGAACCCTGCTATTGAAGATCAGGCCAGCGACCGTGCTCACCGCATCGGACAATTACGCCCTGTAACGATTTACCGGTTGGTAGCTAGAAACACAATTGAAGAAAAAATCCTCCAACTCCACGCTACCAAACGCGATCTGGCAGATAACCTGTTAGATGGCACCGACCAGAGCGCCCGCTTATCGACAGCAGATTTACTGAATTTACTAAAGGAAATTTAAGTCCTGTTTTATTTATATTCTGTAATGGTGGTTGATGTGTTATCGATGACTGAAGCAAAACGGTAATTGGTAATGAGAAATTGGCATTACTCATTACATTCAAATCTTTTTTGATTTCATTTTGTAAAATCCCTTTCTCCCCTTGCCGGTTTTGGGATTTATCACTTTAAGGTATTTACCCCCTTTTTTCTTTTTGACCTCTGCGGATAAAATGGCATTTACTTTTTTCTTAAGAACCTCGTAGTTTAGTGCATGCTCAGGAGCTTCAAATAGATTGATGGTTTTGTTAAAAATATGAGCGGCTATGACATTCACATGCAGACCGTTTTTGGCCTCTTTTTGGGAAAGGATGGATTCAATCATGGTACTCCTATTACCTGTCATAGATCTGACATTCATTGGATTAATCGAAAAAGTTGTTCCGTATCAGCTACGTCGGTCATTCGCATTTTTCCATCGGCTGCAACCATTTTCAAACCGTGACAATTTGTCACGGTTTCATTTCCTTCTTCCCTGAGCCGCTGTTTCAGTTTGCGCCAGTAGATCTGTGGATCAACACTTTCCGAAAGTACCCCAATCACATCGACAATCGAAAAATACCATTTCTCCTGTTCGTCATCCCAGACCGAACGGACCTGCTTTTGCTCAAAAAGCTTAATTGATGTCTCTTTACTCATATTCAAAGATAATGAATTTTGAATGATGATTAAATATACCATAGAATACAATAAGCAATTAAACCTTCTCCCAAAAATTAGTGTAGACTATTCCAAACGTGAGTGATCGGATTAAGTTAGGGATTGATTTTTATAACGATACAAAAAAGATATCGTTATAAACGACGAACATAGACCCCCTCGTTGCAAACGAGGGGGAGTTGGGATGTTAACATTATTTCAATCATCGATCAATTTCTGAATAAGCGCCTCTAATCCTCCCTATCCAACAAAATAACACCGCCTTAGAGGTTATTTTATTCGGCGCCGGAGCTATTTGTAACCAGGCCGGACTATTTTTAGAGAAAGCCGGAGCTATTTTGTTTGGCTTTGTTGTCCCACCGAAGTAATCCGGCTTTATTTTCATCGACACCGGAGATCTTAGTGAGTTATCCGGAGCAAAATTCAAAAGAAAATAAATGGAACATGAAGGCTTAAAAATTAGTGAAATTATTAAGCGGTTACAATGAAGGTTGGTTTTTGTATACGCACAATGGCACAAGTAATTGCACTGGATTATTACAGAGGAATATTCACATTAGCAGCACTTGAGCGCATTACAGGAATTAATCAAACACAGCCTGGCCATTATGCTGCAGGACGATCAAAACCACGAAAACAACAAATTCAAAAGTTAGAAAAAGCGTTGCACCATCATGGACAAGAACTTTGTACCATATCATTGTAAAGTACACAGTACGTTTAGGTGGTGCAAACGACCCAAAAAAAACGCAACCACTTGATTTCTCAGTGATTGCGTTTTGATGAAGTGCCCAGAACAAGACTCGAACTTGCACAACCTTGCGGTCACTAGTCCCTGAAACTAGCGTGTCTACCAATTTCACCATCTGGGCGAGATAATGAGGTGCAAATATAGACCGAATTTAAGAATACCCAAAGGGAATCAGGAAAAAGTTAAAATGAAAAGTGGAAAATGCAAATCGCAATTCGGAAAACCGATCAGTTCTGATTTGTATAACAATTCATAACTTCACCTCCCTTTGCCGGATTAACGGATTATCAAATTGCCGAATTATCAAATTGTCCAATTACTGAATTGCCGAATTGTCCAATTGTTAAATTTTTTTATTTTAAATTCTCCTTCAGAAAATTATCAAACATCGTATAAAGATGCATCGTCGTATTTCCACCTCTGATCCCGTGATTACGGTTCACATACGACATCATCTGAAACTGAACTCCGGCCTGAACCATCGCCTCGGCAAATTCGAGGGTGTTCTGATAATGGACATTGTCATCAGCCGTTCCGTGAACGAGCAGTAATTTGCCTTTAATCCCCTTTGCAAGGGTGATCGGTGAATTTTCGTCATATCCCTCAGGATTCTGGCTTGGAAGTCCCATATACCGTTCGCTGTAGACCGAATCATAAAACCGCTGATTGGTTACCGGTGCTACAGAGATCCCCGCCTTGAAAACCTCTCCACCCTTTGCAAGACACAACGCCGACATAAACCCGCCGTAGCTCCATCCCCAGATTGCAATGTTTTTCCCATCAGCGAAGGGCAGCGTTGCAATATATTTGGCAGCCTCAATCTGATCGTCAGACTCATATTTCCCTAATACTCCGTAGGTGCATTTCCTGAAATCCTCACCTCTGGCACCGGTTCCTCTTGGATCAACACAAACCACAAGATAGCCGTTTGCCGCAATGTAATTCTCCCACCCAATCGAAAAATGGTCGAGTACCTGTTGTGAGTTGGGACCACTGTATTGGGTCATCACAACCGGGAATTTGGTTACCGGATTGAATCCTGTAGGTTTTATCATATAGCCGTTTAGCTCAATCCCTTCTGAAGTTTTAAAGGTGAAAAATTCCTTTTGAGGAATTTTTCGATCGGCAACCTTTGCTTTTAAATCATTGTTTTCCTTGAGCACCCGAACCTGTTTTCCTGAAATTTCATACAGGGTAACAGCAACAGGTGTTGTCAGATTTGAATAATTATTGATGTAATATTTAAATCCGGCGCTGAACTCAGAATTATTGGTCCCATTCTGAACAGAGAGCTTGCGGGTTATGAGGGGAATCTTTTTCTTTGGATCAAAAGTAACACTGTAAACTTCACGCTGCATGGGTGAAACAGCTGCTGCCTGATAGTAGAAGGTCTTTCCGGCAGGATCAACTCCGTAAAATTTAATCACATCAAACTTACCTTCGGTGAGCTGGCGGAGTTTTACGCCACCCGTATCATACAGGTAAAGATGTTTGTAGCCATCCTTCTCACTTAAAACGATAAAGCTTTTATCGTCGGGTAAAAACTGGAAGTTGTCGAGGTAATCGGTTTCGATGTACCGTTTGTTTCTTTCTGTGAAGATCTGTCGCGTATCACCTGTATAGGAATTGGCAAACAATAGATCAACTTTATTCTGTAAGCGGTTCATCCTGAGGATTCCAAGATTTTTTCCGCCGTAGCTCCAGTTGATTTTCGGAACATAAATATCTGTCTCTTTCCCAAGGTCCATTTCGATATTCTGACCAGCCTTGATGTCGTAAACCCAGACGCTTACAACCGAATTTTTTTCGCCCGCCTTTGGATATTTGAAGCGGTATTCACCCGGATAAACACTGTTTTCAGGATGGGTAGGATTCATCCCTTTGTACATCGGAATTCCAAAAGTGGGAACCTCCTCCTCGTTAAATTTAATGTATGCAACCTGTTTGCTGTCGGGTGACCATTCGAAAGCTTTATTGAATTCAAATTCCTCCTCATAAACCCAGTCAGGCACTCCGTTAATGATTTTATTGACCTCACCGTCAATAGTCATCTGCCGCTCAGTTCCAAAACGGAGGCTTTTAACAAAGAGGTTATTATTTCTCACAAACGCAACCCGTTCTGCGTCGGGTGAGAATGTAGCCACCTGCTGCCTGCCATTTGATAATCTGGAAAGTTCCTTCGTCACAAAATTATAAACAAAGTAAATTGCAGTAAACGACCTTCGGTAAATCGGTTTTCGGCCTGTCAAAAGCAAAACCTTTGTTTCATCGCTGCTGAAAACATATTCACTTACAGAAGTCAGCGAATCATTTTTAAGTGATTTAATATCAAGAACTACGCTTTGTTTTTCACCTGTTTTATAACTATACTTTACAATTTCTTTCCCTCCATTCTCAAGGGTTGTATAACTTAACCCATCCTTGGTTGAGGCCAGACCGGTAACGGTTGATGGAGTGAAACTCCGTTTAACGAAAAGATCCTCAAGGGTGATCGGCTGGGCCTGGATAGCTGTATAACAGGCTGAAAGAAAGAATAAAACGAAAATAATCCTGCGCATGGTAAGGGGTATTAAAAATGTTTCAACCCTCAAAAATATTAAAAAAAGGGGAGTCCTCCCATAATTATTTAAGCCTTTCCAAAAATAGGTGGATTAAACTTTCCGATATTTTTGAAGAACAGGCGGAGAATCACTAATTTTGCACTTCGAAAAAAATATTGGCGATGATAAAAATTACACTTCCAGATAACTCTGTTAAAGAATTCGATCAGGGGATTACCGGTCTCGGAATTGCTGAGGCAATAAGCAGCCGATTGGCCAAAGAGGTCCTCTCGATCTCTGTGAACGGCGAAGTGAGGGATCTTATGCGTCCTATCGATTCTGACGCATCGGTTAAACTTCATTTATGGGATGACCGCGAAGGACAGGAGACCTTCTGGCACTCGTCGGCCCATGTTATGGCTGAAGCGATTGAATTCTTCTATCCGGGAACAAAATTCGGGATCGGCCCGACAGTTGATAACGGATTTTATTACGATATTGACCTTCCGGAAGGAAAAGTATTAAGCGACAAAGATCTTGCAGGAATTGAACAAAAAGTGCTCGAGCTGGCCCGTTTGAAATCGGAAATTATAAGAAGCGAGATCTCTAAGGCAGATGCGCTAGAGCTGTTTACTTCAAAAGGTGATCCGTACAAAATTGAATTGATCACCGATCTTGTGGACGGAACGATAACGCTCTACAAACAAGGGAATTTCACCGACTTGTGCCGCGGTCCACACTTACCGAACACCGGTTTTATTAAGGCTGTAAAGCTCACGAATATTGCCGGAGCATACTGGCGTGGGAGCGAAAAAAATAAAATGCTCACCCGTATTTATGGGATTACCTTCCCAAAACAAAAACTTTTGGAAGAGTATCTCGTTTTGCTCGAAGAGGCCAAGAAACGCGATCATCGCAAAATCGGGAAAGAGATGGAATTGTTCCATTTCTCGCCTGCAGTTGGGATGGGACTTCCACTCTGGTTACCCAAGGGTGCCACTCTTAGGGATCAGCTTGAGAAGTTTCTTCGGAAAGTGCAGAAAAAATTTGGTTACGAGCAGGTGATCACCCCGCATATAGCGGATGTTTCACTCTACAAAATCTCTGGGCACTTTCAGAAATATGGCAAGGATTCATTTCAGCCAATACGCACCCCTAATGAAGGCGAAGAGTATCTTTTGAAACCGATGAACTGTCCTCACCATTGTGAGATTTACAAGTTTAAACCGCGTTCATACAAAGATTTACCTGTCCGGATGGCCGAATTCGGAACGGTTTATCGTTACGAACAAAGCGGCGAGCTTCACGGGCTTACGCGCGTGCGGAGCTTTACACAGGATGACGCCCATATCTTCTGTCGCCCCGATCAGCTGAAGGAGGAATTTTTGAAGGTAATCGATATTATATTCATCATATTCAGAGCCCTTGATTTTAAGGAATACTCGGCTCAGATCTCCCTTCGTGATCCGGAAAACAAGGAGAAATACATTGGCTCAGATGAAAACTGGGAAAAAGCCGAAAATGCAATTATTGAGGCTTGTGCCGAAAAAGGGTTGAAAACGGTCACCGAACTTGGTGAAGCAGCCTTCTACGGACCAAAACTCGATTTTATGATCAAGGATGCGTTGGGTCGTAAATGGCAGCTGGGGACAATCCAGGTTGACTATAATCTTCCAGAACGTTTTGGTTTGGAGTATATTGGAGCTGATGATAAGCGTCATCGCCCGGTTATGATACACCGTGCACCGTTCGGATCGATGGAGCGTTTCTGCGCTGTACTCATTGAGCACACCGCAGGGAAATTTCCGTTATGGCTTACCCCTGAACAGGTCGTAGTATTACCAATCAGCGAAAAGTATAACGAATATGCGCAAAAAGTTTCAAATCAATTAAATATTTCCGATATTCGCGCCGGAATTGACGACCGCAACGAGAAAATCGGCAGAAAAATCAGGGATAATGAGATTAAGCGTATTCCATACCTGTTGATAGTCGGTGAAAAAGAGTTTGAACAAAACACTGTAGCCGTGCGCCGTCAGGGAGAAGGAGATCAGGGATCCATGACAATAGATGAGTTTAGTGCATTTATTAACAATGAGGTCTCAGAGCAGTTGGCGGATGCCTGGAAGTAGTCGTGAATTAATTAATTAATAGGAGGATATAGCCATAGCAGTTATAAGAGGCAATGGGCCAAGGGGTCCCAAAGAAGAAGAGAAATCACCATTTCGGGTAAATCATCAGATTCGTGTTCCTGAAGTTAGGTTGGTGGGTGAGAATATTGAGAACCCCGGGGTTTTCAGAATTCAGGATGCCCTGCGCCGAGCGGACGAGTTGGAACTGGACCTGGTGGAAATTTCACCAAATGCCGAACCACCTGTTTGCCGGATTACCGATTTTCAGAAGTTCCTTTATGAACAGAAGAAAAAACAGAAAGAGCTAAAAGCCAAAGCGTCAAAAATTATCGTAAAAGAGATTCGCTTTGGACCAAATACGGATGATCACGATTACAACTTTAAACTAAAACACGCCGAGAAGTTTCTTCAGGAAGGCGCTAAAGTAAAAGCTTACGTGTTTTTTAAAGGGAGGTCGATCTTATATAATGAGCAAGGTGAAATTCTGCTGCTCCGCTTCGCCAATGCGTTGGAAGAGGTGGGAAAAGTGGAACAGCTTCCA
The DNA here is from genome assembly GCA_903918045.1 of uncultured Bacteroidia bacterium. Lineage (GTDB taxonomy): Bacteria > Bacteroidota > Bacteroidia > Bacteroidales > Prolixibacteraceae > JAAFHB01. The sequence goes on along the minus strand of CAIXCY010000071.1, from coordinate 18,521 downwards.
AAGCTCGAAGGAAAGAGAATGACAATATTTATTTCGCCTAAAAAGAAAAAATAATTTAATACTTTGGACAGAGATGCCTAAAATGAAATCGAATGCCGGGGCTAAGAAACGTTTCATTCTGACCGGTTCAGGAAAAATTAAAAGGAAACACGCTTACAAGAGTCATATCCTGACCAAGAAAAGCACCAAACGCAAACGTAACCTTACCAAATGGGGTTTAGTTGCCGATGTTGACACCAACCACGTAAAGCGGTTGCTTGCAATGAGATAATAGGCTCTTATAAGGAGATAGATTTAAGTTTAACCGGGCAATGCGCTACTAAGATTCCTGTACAAAGGAACGCCATTTGTCCTAAAACAAAACAAAATGCCAAGATCAGTAAATCATGTAGCATCAAAAGCGCGAAGGAAAAAGTTGCTGCTACTTACCAGAGGTTACTTTGGTTCGCGTAAAAATGTCTGGACGGTTGCCAAAAACACATACGAAAAAGGATTAGGGTATGCGTACCGTGACAGAAAAGTTAAAAAAAGGTTGTTCCGTGCATTATGGATTCAGCGTATTAACGCCGCAGTTCGCACAGAAGGTCTCTCTTACTCACAGTTTATGGGTAAGCTCAAGAGTGCTCAAATCGAAATTAACCGTAAGGTTCTGGCCGATCTGGCAATGAACAATCCCGCTGCATTCAGCGCTATTGTTAATAAGGTAAAGTAATTTGAAAAGTTAGGCGAAATAAATTTTCAGATAAAAAAGGGGCTCTTAGGGGCTCCTTTTTCATTGGGATAAATTCGGGTGGGGCGTTGCGGGTCAGGCGTTGCGGGTCAGGCGATTTCCAAATCGCCTTTCTTAAGGAGTTTTTGCAATCTATCATCATTTAGTTTGGTTAAACCGGCAACTAATTTATTCATTTTTTTAATAGGTTATTTATCCCCATAGTGTCCCTTTGCAGAAATAATAAATACGGTAACAATTTGGTTGTTAATCTGATAAAGAATGCGATTTTTCTTGTCAATTTTTCTTGACCAAAGCTCTGCAAGGTTATATTTTAATTGTTCCGGCGAACCAATCCCTGAATATGGATGTTGTGAAAGTTCAACTAAAATCCGTTCAATCCTTTTTAAGGCAATAATTTGTCCTGACCGTTGCCAAACTCGTAAATGATTCTTTGCCGTATCGGAAAGAATTATTTTATATCGGTCCATATATCATGAGGATTGATATAACTTATCTTACCTTCCTCAACATCTCTTAGACCCCTTTCCAAAGCGTCTATATTATCCGGATCAGCCAAATAATCGGCCACTGAAGACTTTTTTGAATTCTTCCTCTTCGACTCAACCATCACCTTGACGCTTTTTAAGTATAGTTGGTACGCCTTATATTCTGTCTCAGTCATCTCCACTGTTACCATAGCCAAATTATTTTTAACCATTTCAAAGATACGAATATCTGACTATTTTTGGTACAGTAAGAAAAACACCAATACCTACATTTTTTCCAAGTTATTTATTTTTTTTCGTATCTTTAAGAAAGAGAATTAAAGATAATGAGCTTCGAAGAACAGACCTCCCGCATCGAAACATTAATCTGGTTGATTGACTGCAATAACACCGGGACCGCCCAGGTCCTGGCCAAAAGACTTGGAGTCTCGCGCAGGACAGTCTTTAATGACCTTGACTTCCTCAAAGGGAAGGGATACACGATTTCCTACAGTTATACAGCCGACAGTTACCTTTTCGAAAAAAAACAGCATACCCCTTTTCTTTTCTGAGACAGTGCAATTTGGCTGCACTCTGCTGGTATAACTTGCGCTTCAATTAAAAGGGACAGAGGGTAAAATGAGGGCACGGAGAAAAGTAAACACGGAGACACGGACGGCTCGGAGAAACACAGAGTTACTTTAAAGTAAAATGAGAACACAGAGAAATATTACCACGGAGGCACGGACGGCACGGAGGAACACAGAGTAATTTTTAAATAGATCTCCGTGAACCTTAGTGTACTCAGTGCCTCCGTGGTTAAAATGATATAAGATGATAACCCAGAAATATATTAATGAGATCTCGTACAAGATAATCGGTTGTGCCATTGAGGTTCACCGGTATCTTGGTCCGGGATTGCTTGAGTCGGTCTATGAGGCTTGCTTTATCGAGGAGCTCAGAAATGCAGGATTGTCCGTTCGATCTCAACTTTATGTACCGATCCATTTTAAAGGTAAAGATTTAGGAGGGTCGCTTAAGCTTGATCTGCTGGTGAATGATCTGATCATTGTTGAGGAGAAGGCAGTCGAGCTGATGACTCCATTATTTCAGGCTCAGCTTTTATCCTATTTGAAACTTTCGGGCAAGCCAAAAGGATTACTTATAAACTTTAATTGCGAGGTTATTAAGGAGCAGGTGGTATCGATGGTTACTAAGGAGTTCGCAAAGTTACCTAAAGAGTGAGAATGAGGTCTCGGAGAAGGATAAACACGGAGGCACGGATAGCACGGAGGACCACGGAGTTATTTTTAAATTATTCTCCGTGAACCTATGTGTACTTAGTGCCTCCGTGTTTCCTTTTCTCCATGTACCTCCCTAAGCATCCTTCAGATTAATTAATTTTCAATAAAGTCAATTATAAATTACTTAATGTAAAGAATAATTGTCATTATGAAATGTTTACTTATCTTTGCAGTGAACTAAAAAATATAATGCTATGGAACAATCTAAAAAAATAGCGAATCGAAACTCGCTTATTTTCGCTCTCATTTACGGAGCCACCTATTTGCCGGCAGTATGGCTGTTAAAGTATCGTGTATTTGGGCAACCTATTTCGATAATTATTGCTTTAGTGCCGGTTATTACTTTCTCTATTTTTATTTTTAAATTAATCAAAGCCTTTTCGGTGATGGACGAGGTGAAGCAACGCGCGCAACTTGAAGCTGTTGTTATCGGCTTTTCATTGACGGCAATGTTGGTGATGACGCTGTTTTTGCTAAGCCTGTGCGATATATCGAATCCTGGCTGGTTTGGCTATGCGAATCTGTTGTGTTTTTGCTGGCTCTTTTATTTTGTTGGCTGGTTCCTTTCGAAAAAGAAATACGGCGTATGAAAAACACTATTAAGGTTGAACGCGCCAGGAAAAACTGGACACAGGAAGATCTTGCCCGGGAGATCGGAATTTCGAGACAATCTGTTAACTCCATAGAAACGGGAAAGTTTGTTCCTTCGACAGTTCTGGCATTAAAGATGGCAAAAGTTTTTGGGGTAGATGTTGAATTGATTTTTCAGCTTGAAGATCAGGATTAGGGTCCGGATTGTGCTCCCGATTTAGGGATTATTGATGATGTTACTGGTTATATTATGTTTTTTACGGCGGAGGAATGGGAAGCACGAAGATTAAAAGGAGAGCACTGAGAAAATTAACACGGAGGCACGGATAGCACGGAGATACACAGCGTGAAATAAGAGCAAAGAGAAGGATAACCATGGAGGCACGGATCGCATGGAGGTTCACAGAGTAAAATAAGAGCACGGAGAAGGATAAACACGGAGGCATGGATAGCACGGAGGTACACAGAGTGAATTTTAAAATTATTCTCCGTGAACCTATGTGTACTCAGTGTCTCCATGGTTCCTTTTCTCAGTGAACTTTAGTATCCTCCGTGCCTTAACCCATGACCAAATTGAACCCTGATAAGGTCTGGGATGTTCTATTATTCGACCCATCATAAAAACAATTGCCCCACCCATCTGTTTTACTAAAAAGATTATGAGCAAAACAGTTATTGCATTTTCTGATCTCAGGGATTGGGAACAACGCAAAAGAGCACAGCTTATCAATTCGCTAGGCGGATTTAAAAGCGTCTGCCTGATTGGCACAATAAGTAAATCAGGGCAATCAAATCTGGCGATCTTTAATTCAGTGATTCATTTGGGAGCGAATCCACCGTTGGTCGCCTTTATTATCCGGCCCGATTCGGTGGAGCGGCACACACTCGAAAATATCCTTGAGACAGGTTTCTATACAATCAATCATATCAACGAGGCAATCTACAAACAGGCGCACCAGACCTCTGCACGGTACCCAGGCGAAGTCTCTGAGTTTGATGCTACCGGTTTAAATTCAGAGTTTAAAAATGATTTTTTGGCCCCATTTGTCGCAGAGAGCAATGTATCCTTTGGTGTTCAGTTTAAGGAACGGATTGATATTACACTCAATGGCACAACGTTAATGATTGGGGAGATCCGGCTTATTAGCTATCCGGAGAATTGTTTGTGTGAGGATGGTTTTCTCGATATTGAAAAAGCAGAATCATTAACCTGCAGCGGTCTCGACAGCTACCATAAAACGGTCCGGTTATCGCGGTTAACCTATGCAAAACCCGATATTGAGCCCACGGAGATAGAAATGAGGTACAGAGAGTAAAATAAGGTCACGGAGAAGGATAAACACGGAGGCACAGACCGCACGGAGAAACACAGAGTAAATTTTAAAATTATTCTCCGTGAACCTATGTGTGCTCTGTGTCTCTGTGGTTCCTTTTCTCTGTGAACTTTAGTATCCTCCATGCCTCAATGGTAAAACCTCACAAAGATCCCTTTAAAGCAATCCGATTATTTTGATAAGTTATTCTATATTTGTGGAATTGCCTCCAAATATTAAACATCAAATTTAACGAGTTCTGATATGAAAAATACTCACCTGCGATTTATCCGCTTATTCCTGTTCCCTATATTAATTCTTGCAGGTACTACTTTAAAGTCTCAGGTGATCACCTCTGTTACGATAGACAGCCTCGTCGAAAGAACGCTGAAGACGTTTGATGTACCGGGCATTGCCGTAGCTGTTGTCAAGGATGGAAAGGTGATTCATTCAAAAGGGTATGGAGTGCGTTCGCTAAAAACCGGGGAGAAAGTGGACAGCAATACGTTATTTGGAATTGCCTCAAACAGTAAAGCCTTTACTTCCGCGGCACTGGGAATCCTTGTCGATGAAAAAAAATTGTCTTGGGACGACAAGGTGACCGATTATATTCCGGAATTCAAACTTGGCAATCCTTATGTTACCGAAGAGTTCACGGTGCGAGATCTGCTTACCCACCGGAGCGGACTTGGCCTGGGAGCCGGCGATCTGATGATCTTCCCCGGAAATAATGATTTTACGATGAAAGATATTATTCATAACCTGCGCTTTTTAAAACCGGTCTCCTCATTCCGGACGAAATTTGATTATGACAATCTGCTTTATATTGTTGCAGGAGAGGTTGTTGCAAGGGTCTCGGGGATAAGTTGGGAAGATTTTATTGAAACGCGGATCATGAACCCTTTAAAAATGACAGCCAGTGTTTCAACCTTCAGTCGTCTGAAAAATCCTTCCAATGTTATTGATCCCCATGCTCCGGTGAATGGAAAAGTAGCGGTAGTTTCGCGTGACTTCAGCGAAGTGTTCAATGCAGCAGCAGGTATTTACAGCAATCTAACAGATATGAGTAAATGGATTATTATGCAGATGAATCATGGCAAATATGGGGAAGGGGAAAATCTGCGACTTTTCAGTAATGAGGTTCACCGGGAGATGTGGTCGCTTCAGACTATTATTCCGGTTCAGGATTCAACAATGTACAATACCCATTTTTCGGGTTACGGACTAGGATGGTTTTTAAGTGATGTTAGGGGTTTTAAACAGGTTTCGCATACCGGAGGGCTGGAAGGAATTGTCACACAGGTAACGCTAATCCCCGAAATGAAGCTTGGCATTATTGTGTTAACGAACCAACAGTTAGGCGCTGCATTCACTGCGATTACAAATACGATTAAGGATAGTTATTTTGGAATTAAAGGGATCGACAGGGTTAAACAAAATTCGGAATCAACAGCTAAACGACAGGCTAAAGCCATTAAGATTACAGATGGAATCTGGAGTGAAATTGCGAAACAACAGAAAACCTATTCAGGCAAGGCAAATGACAGCCTCTTTACGGGCAGCTATACTGATAATTGGTATGGAAAGGTTGAAATCTCAATAAAAAACGGAAAGCTTTGGTTTGATTCAAAAAGATCCTTTTCTCTGACGGGAGAGATGCTACCATATAAGGGGAACACCTTTGTTGTGAAGTGGAACGACCGGAGTATGGATGCTGATGCCTTTGTGATCTTTGACCTTGACCAAACAGGTAAGGCGACCGGAATGAAGATGCAGGCGATCTCTCCGACGACCGATTTTAGTTTTGATTTTCAGGATCTTGAGTTTAAGAGGTAGGATCAAGGTGAAATTTACCACGGAGGCACGAAGAAAACAGAGGTACAAAGAGTTTATATTAATTATTTAATAGCGCGGCTAAATGTTTGGATTTGAACGGGAAAAGCACCTTAATGTACCCAATGTTCTCTCATTTTACAGGTTGATCTCGTTTCCTTTTGTGCTCTTTTTTATCCTTACCAACAGGGAATCAGTTTTTGTTATATTGCTTATAATTAATTTAATAACAGATATTCTTGACGGGGCGGTTGCCAGGATCTTTAATCTCTGCACAGCGTTTGGCGCAAAGCTGGATTCGCTCGCTGATGACGGTACGATTATTCTTGCGATTCTTGGGATCGTATATTTCAAGTTAGAGGAGTTTGCACCTTATTTCTCAAGTTTTTTAATCTTCCTGATTATTTATTTCCTGACGATGGTAATCTCCTTGATCAAATTCCGCCGGTTCCCCGGGATGCATCTCTACTCGGCCAAGATCGGAGCCTACCTTCAGGGGCTTTTTTTCTTTATACTGTTTGTGTTTGACTTTAATTCCATTTTCTATTATATCGTGATTGTATGGGGAATCATCTCGTTAATCGAAAATATCATTATTATGCTTTTGGAATCTGAAATGAGATCTGATTTTAAGGGGCTTTACTGGGTGCTGAAAAACAGGTAATAAGGAGATGGCGCTTTATTTGATTCAAATTGTTTATTGTTTCTTCGGGGCAATTGTAAATTGAAATTATTGAAAACGATTTAATGGCGATCGTGTGATTTGCGTACAGTACACTGGTAAATATTCGGTGAATTCCGGCTTTTATAGCTGATAGTGTTTATACTTCTATGTACTTCGTGCCTCCGTGGTAAAAAAAATTCAAAATTAATTTGGAAATCTGAATCAAATAGTTTTATATTTGCACTGTATTAGTAAAGTAGTACACTAAAACATTAAAACTGCAAAATATGATTCAGATTAAAGACCTTCATTTTGCGTATCCCCGGCAGCAGGCGCTCTTCAGCAACCTGTCGGTTCACCTCGAACCGGGAAGCATAACGGGATTGCTTGGTAAAAATGGTGCTGGCAAAACCAGCCTGCTGAAACTTCTGACTGGGTTGCTGCATCCTATTTCGGGTGAGCTCTCGGTGATGAACCATTCTCCCAGGAAGCGGGAGGTTTCGATGTTAAACGACATTTTCTTCGTTCCCGAAGAGTTTTATTTTCCCGGAACTTCAATCCGCAACTACTTCAGGGCGCATGCACCCTTTTATCCGCGATTTGATATAGTGATGTTGGAACGGATACTAAGAGAATTTGAGTTGTCGGATGACAAGAATCTTCAGCGCCTTTCGCACGGACAGAAGAAGAAATTTCTGATTGCTTTTGCCCTTTCAACCCGTTGCCGGTTACTGGTTTTGGATGAGCCGACCAATGGACTTGACATTCCATCAAAAGCGCTGTTTCGCAAGATTCTGGCGGGTTCCCTTGATGAAGATCAGTTAGTTGTAATTTCCACTCATCAGGTAAAAGATGTTGAGAACCTGATTGACAAGATTATAATTCTCGATAATGGAGAGGTGATCTTTCACCATACGATTCAGGAGATCTCACAAAAGGTATCCTTTATCTCCGGAACTTCCGATGACCGGGCAGAAGCTATTTATAGCGAAGCAGTACCTGGTGGTTACCGTCTGATGGTTCCAAATATTCTCGAAGAGACAGAAGTTGATATCGAATTACTCTTTAACGCCATCACAAATGGCCATAAAATCGGATAAAGCTATGCAAACATACAATTCATTTTCGTTTCACCGGTTGATGTTGTTATTCAAACAATCGTTAGTCATTAATAAGAGACGGTTCACCCTGGGCTTATCTGCATTTTCCGGATTCTTATTTATCGCACTTTTCTTTGCTCAGTCAGTTCATAATTATACCAATTGGGGTAATAAAGATTACGTGAGCACCTTTGTGTCGATATTTTTTTCATTGGGAATAGCTTATTCTGCCTTTTCATTTCCTCCCTTTCGTTCAAAAGAGAAAAGTATGGCTTATCTGATGCTTCCAGCCACAAACGGGGAAAAATTTGTTTATGAGATCCTCTCCAGAATTGTCGCCTTTATAGTCCTTATGCCTTTGCTATTTTGGACTGTTGCAAATCTGGAAGGTACTGTGATTCATTATTTTTTTCCTGAATTAACGAATTATAAATTTTCATTTAGCGAAGGTTTTTTGTCAATAGTCAAGGATGGTAAATTTGAATTCTGGGCTTTGATATTAACATTACAAGGGATATTGTTTATTTTTATTGCCCCCTTTGCAGGTGCGAGCCATTTTTCAAAATCTCCGCTTTTGAAAACAATACTCACCTTTTCGGTTGTTATGTTAAGTTATTTTTTATTCACATTTCTAATAGTAAAGAGCTTTAACCTTGAAGGACTCCATCACCAGCGAAACAGTTTGCTTTTCATGAAAGACAGTCAAATGGTCATTGAACTACTTGGAATAGCAATGGTCATTGTCAATTTAACATTATTGACAATCGCATGGTTTAGTCTAAAAGAGAAGGAGGCATAATATGGAATTTAAAAATACAAAAGGAATCTTTCTTCAGATAGCCGACAGCATCTCGGAGAAAGTGATGGAGGGGAAGTATCCCCCGGGTGAGAAGATCCCCTCTGTGCGTGATCTTGCCACCGAAATGGGGGTCAACCCCAATACGGTGATGCGTACCTACAGCGAATTGCAGACCCGCGGAATCATTGATAACAAGCGTGGAGTGGGTTATTATGTAAGTACTGATGCAGTAGCGATTATTCGGGAGTGGAAACGGAAAGAGTTTTTCGAAGCCGAACTACCTCTGATCATCCGCCAAACTAAAATCCTGGGCATCACCCTGGAGGAACTAAAACCCTATTTTGAATCGACCCAAAATCCAGATAAATTATGAAAACCAGTAAAATTATATTTCTCATTCTCATTGGTACGATAGCCGGAATTATTCTGGTTGCATTGATTGATCTTCGCTTAAACGGCCGCAAGGATGGCGATATTTCCGCCGATTTCAGGGTTAAGAAGTTACCATTGAAACTATTCAAGGTTCTTTATATTACAAATAGTATGAACGTGACCCTGGTTAAAAACGATTCTTCCTTTATCGAGGTAACAAGTTTGAAAGATTCACTTGCGCCGAAGGTAAATTCGACAACCAATCAGGACACTTTAAGGATATCGGATTTTGAGAAGGTGACTCATCAGAATGCTTCGATACGAATTTATACAGGAGATTCGCTTTGTAATATTCATCTGATAAATACAAATTTGAATATTGAGCACTTTACCATTAAGAAGCTGGCAATGAATCTGGATCAAAGCTCAGTTTGGTTCAACCAGGATGAGGGTGTAAAATCGCGCATCAACATTTTGAATATTTCAGCAAAAAACCATTCGGAGGTTAATGCCAATCGGTTTACTGTCGATTCAATGGGAATTTCACTGCAGCATTCGGAAGCAAATCTGGAATTCACCTCAAAAAAGCTTACCGGCGTATTGTCTGATAGTTCAAGGATTCAGGCCAGGCAACCGGAGGAGATCTGGCTGAAAAAAGATGCCACGAGTAAGGTCAACATTAACGATTATTGATTCTTCCGGGTCACTTTTTTACCACGGAGGCACAGCGTACACGGAGGGACACAGAGTAAAATCAGCTCTGTGAACCTCCGTGACTTCCGATCCTCCGTGGTAAATTTTTTGATTGAAATTTGTCAAATCTTTATGCTAACTAATTAAACCTTTCAGTTTCCGGGAAGTCAAAAAGGCATTGTAAATCAATTTCATTCCCAACCTCTAATACTTTTGAAGATTGAAAATCGAGATTAACGGGCTCAATAAGGTCTATCCCAACGGGAATCATGCCTTGAAGGATGTCACTATGACGATTGAAAACGGGATGTTTGGCCTGCTGGGACCAAATGGAGCCGGGAAATCTTCCTTAATGCGTATCCTTGTTACCCTTGCAAAACCTTCATCAGGGCAGGTTTTGGTTAATGGTCTTGATCTGCAGAAGAACAGGAAAGAGATCCGCACGATGCTTGGGTATCTTCCACAGGATTTCCGATTTTTTGCCAAATTACGCACCTATGAATTTCTTGACTATATAGCCCGTTTGGCCGGTATGAACCAGGCTTCGATACGTAAAGATGCGATCGAGAAAATGCTTGAGGAGGTCGGGCTTTACGAGGCCCGTAACCGTTTTGCCAACAATCTGTCAGGAGGAATGAAACGTCGTCTGGGAATTGCTCAGGCGTTGATTGGCGATCCGCAGATTATCATTGTTGATGAGCCAACCACAGGTCTTGATCCCGAGGAGCGGATCCGCTTCCGTAACCTTCTTACCCGAATCAGTGAACGCGATGTCGTTATCATTTTATCTACCCATATTGTTGGTGATATCTCAAGTACCTGTAATGATATGGCGTTGATGAATAAGGGCACGCTGGCTTTTAAAGGGTCACCGGAACTTCTGATTAATCAGGCCCGAAATAATGTCTGGCGGATAACCGCCACGGACACCGAATATCAGGAGATTCAGGAGAAATTTCCGATCATTTCATCCATTCCCTCTGAAGAGGGGTGGGAGGTTCAGGTGGTCTCCAAAAATATTAATGGCTATGCAGGTGAACAGATTGAACCCAATCTGGAACATGCTTATGTGAATTTTATGGAGAACGAACTTAATCAACATTGGCATGAAATCTGAAAAACAAATTATAATCACATGAAAACGATACACAATATTCTGACGGTTTCTAAATATGAGTCTAAAACACTCTTCAGAAGCTGGTTTTTCAGAATCTTCTCCATTTTATCGCTTCTTTTTGTTTTCCTTTTCAATCTTGGTACCCAGACCGGGATCGGCTGGCCAAACGGCGATATGGTTGCTTTACCGTCGATGATACCTTTTATAAATCTGTATATTATCAATGTTGCCCAGGCGGTTATTGCCGTATTTCTGGCTTCTGATTTCCTTAAAAGGGATAAAAAACTCGATACCACGGAGGTGATCTATATGCGTTCGATGACAAATGCGGATTATGTAATCGGGAAAACAATCGGGAATGTTTGGGTTTTTTTCATGCTTAATCTTGTGGCATTGGGTATGGTTGCTGTTTTCAATCTCACGTCCCCCTACAATCAGTTTTCACTGGCCCCCTATTTTTATTATTTCTTCCTGATCAGTTTCCCAACCTTGATTTTCATCCTTGGTTTCTCCTTTTTCCTGATGTCTGTGATTAAAAATCAGGCAGTGACCTTTGTAATATTACTGGGCTATATTGCTGCAACCCTCTTTTACCTTCAGAATGTCTACCATTATCTTTTCGATTATATGGCATTTCATCTACCTATGGCCTTTTCGGACTTTGTTGGTTTTGGCTTTCTGGATGAGATATTAATTCACCGTGGGATCTACCTGTTTCTTGGACTTGGTTTCATCGGTTTAACAATCCTTTTATTGCAGCGGCTTTCACAGTCACCCTTTGTAAAGAAAGTAACCCTTGTATTCAGTGTGATTTTTTTGTCTGCAGGTATAGGATTGGGGGTCAAATATATTAGCAAGATCAATGCCAGTGATAATCATCGTAACCAAATGCTTGAGCTGAATAATAAATACGCGGCTTATCCGATTATTGAGCTGAAGAAATGTGATCTGATTCTGGAGCATACCGGTGAAGGGATATCGGGTGAAGCAACCTTAACATTGCGTAATTCAACAGGAAAGGCTCTCGATGAACTTATTTTAACCCTTAACCCCGGGCTCGAGGTCTCATCGGTGAGTGGCGCTAAATTCGTTCGTGAATTGCAACTTCTTCGCATAAAACCCGAAAATCCAGTGGCGGCAGGAGCAGAGGTAAATATTAAGGTAGTCTATCATGGGACAATTGATGAAACATTCTGTTACCTGGATATGAACCGCGAAAGGTTAGAGTTGTGGCTTCAACGGGGGAATGGTATTGCTGATAAAAAGCATGCATTTATTAACCCTGAATACTTATTGCTTACACCTGAAACACGGTGGTATCCGACAGCAGGGATCAGTTATTCTACAAATGGGTTGAAATGGCAGACCATGCAGTTTACCGATTTTCACCTAACGGTAAAAACACTGAAAGGGTTGACCGCGATCTCTCAGGGTAAGGTAACCGACAACGGAAATGGAACTTTTGATTTTGCCCCGGAACATAAGCTGCCTCAAATCTCCCTGGCTGTCGGACATTATTTGTCGCGTTCCATTGAGGTGGATAAGGTCTCGTACAATTTAAGTTTTCTTGCAGGACACAATAAAATATTTGATCCTTTTTTTAAAATTTTAAAGGATTCCATAAAACCGGTTATCCGTGATCTGCGCAAAACCTGGGAGGCAAAAGTGAGCTTTACCTATCCGTACGAACGGTTGAATCTGGTAGAGATTCCAGTCCAGTTTTGTTCTTTCAGTCATGTCTGGAGCGGAGCCGGGGAGCAGGTACAACCGGAAACCGTTTATCTCCCGGAAGGGGGATTTAAACTGACAAGTGCTAATTTTGCTGAACAGAAGAAGAATACGGAACGGTGGGGAGGACACGATAACCAGACAATCAGCCCACGTGAGAATGAGGAGAACTACTTAAAACGGTTTGTAAATGAAGTGTTATTGAATAGCAAAACAATCCCTCCCCGCAACGGTGGCGGACCCGGTATCCATTTCGGTGGACCGACTCCAACGCAGGAGGAGATCAACCCCTATTTTATTTTTCCAAATTATTACACTTTTGTATCGAACATAAAATCAGAGAAATATCCGATAATCAACAGGACCGTTGAATCCTATTTGTCCAAAGCTGCAACAGAGACCGGGAATCCCTGGATGCGTAATATGGCCGGATTATCCGAAAATGAGAAGGGGAATATTGCACTTCAGGACGCCTCATTTGCTGAAATTCTCGATAATCAGGACGACCCTGATGTGATTACAAATGTCATTCTAACCAAAAGCGGTTTTCTTTTTGCACTTATGAAGGGGGCTGTAGGTCCGGATAAATTTGACGAGTTTATACACAAGTTTATGGAGGCAAGGCGCTTTCAATCCTACTCGATCGATGTACTCAATGAACAATTATCGGGCTCTTTTAAACTCGATCTTAACCAGTATCTTCCCGACTGGTATAATTCGAAGTCACTCCCGGGGTATATTATTTCGAAGATCAATACTTCAAAGCTCAAAAAGGATGATCAGATAAAAACGATGGTATCCTTTGTGCTCACAAATACTGAAAAGGATGCAGGAGCTGTTTCGGTAAGCTTTCGGATGGGCGGAGGACAGCGGGGTGGGCGGATGAGGGGTGGTAGCCCTGATGATAATATTGAAAAGACAGTTCTGATTGGCGGAAAAGTTTCCAAAAAGATCACTTATCTGTTTAACAGAGAGCCCCGGTCGTTGACTGTAAACACTTTTGCCTCTCACAATATTCCGTCAAGTATCACGCAGCAATTCGGAAAAATTGAGATTGATGAGAAATTGCTTGCAACAGAAGGTGAAGAGATTATCGCCTACACGGAGGGAATTGAGCCCAACGAAATTATTCTCGACAATGAAGATCCCGGGTTCATCTTGAGTCAGCCAAGGAGCAATAGTTTGATCCAGAAAATATTCATCCCTTCTGCAAACGATTCGCAGTCAGCTTTGGTTCTTCGGAAAAATGGAAAAAATAAGGAATTCAAGTATAAAGGGATGGTAAACTGGAATTTTCCTGTTGAATGGACCCTGACTACGAATGAGCAATTTTATGGAAAGCAGATCCGCTCGGCATACTATCTGAAAGGGGGTACGGGTGATCGTAAGGCAACCTGGAATGTCCCGATTAAATTGCCTGGTTATTACAAAGTGTATGCCTACATTCCTAAAATCAGAAGAGGTTGGGGCGGGCACGATGAGAAGAGTGATGAGGAGTACCATTTTACGGTCTATCATGATGACGGTAAGGATAATCAGGTTGTGAATATGAAAGATAATGACAGTGGCTGGATGGAGATCGGATCGTACCATTTATCTCCCGATACCGTCAAAATAGAGCTTTCTAACCTGTCAAAGGCATCAACAATCTTTGCCGATGCCGTTAAACTTGTTAAACAAAATTAACAGAATTCTATATCCGATGAAGAAACAGAAATTTTTCCTGGTAATCCTATTGTCTGTAATGATGTTTCAGGGAAGGGGGCAAACCATTCTTACACTTGAACAGGCGCTTGAGATGGCCAGCAAACAGAGTCCCGCTCTGCAAAGCTCGTTGTATAATCTGGAGCGGACAACTGAGACTCTCAATGCTCAAAGAGCCGCTTTAAAATCTCAGTTCTCACTTGGGGTGAATCCCGTTGTTTACAGCAATAGCCGCCAGTTTGATACCCGTCTCTCGCAATGGTTTACAAACCGTAGTTTTTCGACTTCAGGTACCTTCACCGTTGCTCAGCCAATCCTCTATACCGATGGAATGATCTCCCTGAATAACCAGTTTGGATGGCAAAATAATTCGTCACAGGTTGCCGGTGCATCCAATTCAAACAAAACATTTTTCAACAACCTGAATCTGAGTCTTTCTCAGCCATTGTTTATGTACAACAAGACAAAAATGGGGATCAAGAATGTGGAATACGACAATGAAACAGCGCTGTTAAGTTATAAAATACAGCGGATGACCCTTGAAATGAGTGTTTCACAATATTTCTACAATGTCTATATGGCTCAGATGAGCCTGACAATTAATCAGGAAGAGCTCGCCAATACTGAAAAAAGTTATGAGATCATAAAAAATAAGGTCGATGCAGGACTTGCAGCAAAGGAAGAGTTATTTCAGGCAGAGGTGAATCTTGCAACTTCAAAGTCTACGTGCGCCTCAGGTCGGGTAGAGCTCGAGAATGCCAAAGATCTCTTTAAACAATATATCGGAATGGATATTTTCAATGAGATTACCGTTATGGCTGATGTGGTGGTTAACCCCATTGATATTGATGGTAAAAAGGCTATGGAGCATGGCTTGTCAAGCAGACTGGAGTTGAGACAACGGAAGATCAATATCGAAACTTCGAAATTAGACCTGATCGTCGTAAAGGCTTTCAACCAGTTTAGCGGATCAGCAACGCTTTCAGTGGGTTTGTCTGGTGATGATCCAACTTTATCAAATATATACGACAAACCAACTCAAAGTCCCCGCTATTCCCTGGGGTTTAACATACCAATCTTTGACTGGGGTCAGCGGAAAGCCAAGATCAGGGCACAACAGGCGGTAATTAAAACTCAGGAGTTGAGCCTCTCGAACCAGGAAACCCAGATTAAAATGGATATCCGGCAGGCAATCAGAAATCTGGGTAACCTGAAAAACCAGATTGAGCTTGCTTTCCAGAATCAGAAAAACTCTCAGCTCACCTATGACATTAACCTTGAACGATACAAGAACGGTGATCTTACCAGTATGGATCTTAACCTTTTCCAGCAACAGCTCTCCGGTAAAAAGATGGCCTATGCACAGTCGCTTATCAATTACAAAATTGCATTGCTAAATCTTAAGATCGTTTCACTTTTTGATTTCACCACTAATCAGGCTGTGATCCCGGATAAGTTTGTAAGGGATTTACAGGTTAACCAAATAAAATAATCAATCCTAATATTAGCGCAGATCATGGAATCTAAATTTAAAAAAAGTAGTAAGTGGATTTTGGCGGCCCTGATACCATTTATGGCTGCATGCGGAAACCAGGGAAATCAGGTTAATAGTGATCTTGCTATTCCTGTATCGGTTTCTGATGTCGTAAAAAAGCCGATTATTCAGTATATCAGCACTACTGGAACGGCTACGGCTGCGAGCCAGACTACACTTAACACCGAAATGGCCGGTATTTATTTTCTGGTTAAGAATCCCAAAACAGGAAGTGATTTTAAATTAGGCGATATTGTTGAGAAGGGGCAGGTGATCGTCCGGCTGGAGAATCCCGAATCGGAGAATTCCATTGCCATTAAAACCAAGAAGCTGAATCTCGATATTTCGGAACTTGAGTTTCAAAAACAGAAATCATTATATGAAAAGGGGGGAGTTACCTTGCGTGAGATGAAAAATTCGGAAGTTGCCCTTGCCACGGCAAACACCGATTTCGAGAATGCCAAAATTCAGCTTGCCAAGTTCCAGGTAATCTCTCCTTTCAAGGGTGCTATTGTTGATTTACCACAAGTCACCAGCGGAACCCGTGTAATCGCGAATGCTGCCGTTGTAACCCTCATGGATTACAGTAAGTTGCTGATGGAGATTAACCTTCCTGAGAAAAATATCACAACGATTAATGTAGGTCAGGAGGTGAATATCACTAACTATACCCTTCCCAAAGATACCCTCAAGGCAAGGATTAACGAATTGTCACCCGTTGTAAGCACGGAGACCAGAACCTTTAAGGGAAAACTGGTGATTGATAATGCAGCCTTAAAACTTCGTCCCGGAATGTTTGTAAAAGCCGACATAGAGGTCGCCAGACGCGACAGCGCCATCGTAATCTCTAAAGATATCATCGTTTCAGGCAACCGGGGAAAAGCTGTTTATATTGTTGAAAAAGGCGCTTCACGCGAGCGAATTATCACAACAGGTCTTGAGAATGAAACTTCTGTTGAGGTTATTGAGGGACTTAAAAAGAATGAGCGTGTAGTCACTAAAGGTTTCGAAACACTTCGGAATAACTCTAAGGTTAAAATTATTAATCAATAGGTATTTAGGCTATAGACTATTAGACTTTTAGGATTAGATAAATGGATTTTTTTTGGAATTTAAATTTATATCTAATAAATAGTCCTAAAAAATAGTCCTAATTGCCTACGGCCTAAAAGCCTAACAGCCTTTGCTCCTGGAATTCAATACCTGAATAATGGGGTTAACTTCAGGAGGACAATAAATTATAAAAGTAATTACTGATGAAAAAACTGACTTCATTTGCAGTCAATTATCCTGTCACCGTATTAATGGCCATCATGGGGATCCTGCTTCTCGGGGTAATATCTTACCAGAAATTGGGTATTGATCTTTTCCCTGATCTCACCTCTCCCCGGGTCTTTGTGGAGATAAAATCGGGTGAGCGTCCGCCTGAAGAGATGGAAAAGATGTTTATTGAGAAAATAGAGGCGGTGGCTATTCGCCAGAATGGAGTCGTTGAGGTCTCTTCCATTTCGCGGACAGGATCTGCCCAGATCACCGTAGAATACGCCTGGAGCAAGGATATGGATGAAGCGTTTCTGGATCTTCAGAAAGCCTTAACCAGTTTTTCGCAGAACAGCCTGATTGATGCATTGACAATTACCCAACTTGATCCAAATACCCAACCGGTTGTGATTGTCGGGCTTTCGCACGAATCAATCACAGATATGAATGAAGTGCGCAAAGTCGCTACCAATTATATCCGTAATGAACTCGTCCGCCTGGAAGGAATTGCCGATGTTGAGCTTTCAGGCGTTGAGGAGAATGAAGTGAGAATCGATACTGATCCTTACAAACTCGAATCATTTAATATAACTGTCGATCAGCTCTCTACGAAAATACAGGCATACAACCGGAGTATTTCGGGGGGGACCATCACCGAAACAGGACTTCAATATGTAGTAAAAGGGGTGAGTTTGCTTCAGCAAAAGCCGGATTTCGAAAACCTGATTATTGGATATGCTTCACCTATCGCGGGGAGTACCACTGCCCAAAAAACTGCAACCTACCTTAGAGATGTTGCAACAGTCAGTTTCGCCAATAAGGAACCTGTAAATATTGTCCGTATTAATGGGGTTAGATGTCTGGCTTTATCGATCTTTAAAGAGACGCGCTATAATACAGTCAAAGCGGTCGAAGATATTCAAAAGGCACTCGTGAGTATTGAAAAGGCACTTCCCGGTTACAAATTTACGGTAGTTACCAATCAGGGAACTTTTATCCGTACTGCGATTGACGAGGTTCAGAACACCATGGTGATTGGAGTTCTATTAGCTATTCTGATTCTCTTTATCTTTCTTCGCAAGATCGGGACAACCTTAATTGTGAGCCTTGCAATTCCGATCTCGATTATTGCCACTTTCAATCTTATGTATTTTAATCATTTAACGTTGAATATCATGACGCTTGGCGGGCTTGCGCTAGGCGCGGGGATGCTGGTGGACAATGCCATTGTCGTGATGGAGAATATCTTTCGAAACCATGAACTTGGGATGTCGGCCAAAGAGGCAGCCATCGTGGGAACCGCAGAAGTAGG
>CAIXCY010000070.1 GCA_903918045.1 uncultured Bacteroidia bacterium | reverse complement strand
TGAGAGCGTTTTCATGGCTAAAAAATTTAAAAGTTAAAAATTACATGCTCTTCTGTTCAGGGGAGCTCGGAGGGGTTGTCAAGAAACGTGGAATACCGGAAGGAGGTACGACTGAGGATATGCCGCGAAAGTTCTTGACAACGTGGAGCAGCAAAGTCACAGTTGTATTCTAAAAGCTCAGGCGGAACATCCCCGGAGAGCTGCCCTAACTTTGCAGGGAATTTCGTTTTAAATTTTTTAGACCAGGATGATAATCCGGAACAATGGTGAAAGGCTGACAATAAATTTGTAATGCATTGAATATCTTGTAATATCATGTGGGAGAACCCCCGGCCAGATTTTAACCTATTAGGAATGAATTAAGTATTGGATTAGCGGCGAAGCCATACTTTTCCTGGGCATTTTTTTAATGTGCCACAACATTCGGGTAGCAATAATCAAATTAAATTAAACGGGTGTCCGCGCTACCGGCGTGAGCTTTTCTCGGTACGGGCGGACTCCCGTTTAATTTAGAGGATAAATTCGTTGGGGAGTTAGCGGGGAAAGGGTGTCCGGATGGATGCGGGTTTTGATTCGACGGATTAAATTCAAAAATACATACGGACTCCCTTTCCCCGCCGCGATATACTTTATATGATTAACAGAATTTAATGGGAGCTTAAATAAAACCTAATTTAAGGAAGAAAAAATCTGTTTTGGCAGTTTGATTTTCATTCTGGCAAGATGCGGAGCCCCAGAAACTTAGAAGCCCGTTTTTCAGGAAATATGATTTACATAATTAAATAAAAGTATTAATAGAAAAATTCGGGAAGAAAATTGGAAGAAAACAGGTAGTCCTGCATAGTAATATGCAAAAGGGGATAATAACAGGAAGAAAACCAGCGTCCAGGGATTCTGCCATAACCACTTAAAATGCAGCATGTCAAATTTATGCAAAGAATTTATACACCTTCAGGAAATGAATCAGACGAGATTCATTTCCTTCAATATCTGGATTTTAGGAAGTCGTTAAAATCTTTGAAGTCCGGGTAAATTATCATCGAGCGGTTGATGGCATCTGGTCTGATTAGCTGGATCTGATCTGCAGTTTCGAGTCCAGCCTTATCATTATCAAGGAATAAATTGATTGTTTGGTAGCCAGGTAACCTATCCAGGATTCTTTTTACAAAACCGACTCCGTTTAGCACGATTGTATCACAGCCTGACCGGTCAGTTTTAAAATAGGTTAACGCAGAAAGGAAGTCCATAAACCCTTCAAAAATATTGACCGCCAAATGGTTCCTCCCTTCGATGGTGGTGATATCCTTGGGTGAGGTTGAAAGTTTAATATATTTATTGCGCAGCTCATAGCCGCCTTGGTCATTTTTAAAGCCGATCGCAAAAAAACTTTTCACATTGGAGCCAACCTGATAGGTTACTTCTGCTGAGTACCTGGAGGTAAAAAGGGGATTGATCTTTCTGTTGATCAGGTACTGTAACAATGCCTTGTTTTTCAGCGAGTCAATCTGCATAATCCGGATTCGTGCCGGTGGAGAAATATCAACCCGCCGGTCAATAAAAGAGATTCGGTCAGCCACAGATACTCCCGACAAGATCAAAAGGGCTCCAGGTACTTCAACATGATACATCCTGCATACCAGATCAATCAGGGAACCACCATTATTGGTCCCGAAATCGTACCAGATATTCTTATCCCGATTGACTTTAAAACTCGGAGATCGCTCATTGCGAATTGGAGAGCAATACCAAAAACTATTGCCAACTGTTTTGTTTGGATTAATCCCTTTACTCATTAAAAAACCAGCAATATTAATTTCGTTAGCCGATTTGCAGTCCATCTTTTCCTGTTTTTTGGTAATAAAAATGTATTGAATTTTGAAAAGTTTGTTTTAACCTATCCTTCCTATCATTTGACTGCAACTATCTTATATTGTGATAAATACAGTGGTAGGTTGGATTAAAATGATACTTTTTTATCCTATCAATCCTTCCACCAAACTGATTCTGTTAAGTTATGATAAGATACTTTGGTTTCATCCTTCCATTGTAACTATCTGTATTTCATATAAATACTGGATTATAATAAGAATGATAGGCTAAAATGGCAGTGTACTGTTTTTTAGTTTCAAAAAGTATCCTGATCTCTGGAGGTGATCTCTTCCTGTGGGACATTGCAGACTTCTAAGAGCTTTTCCGGTTTGGATTTGATTCACCCTCAAGCCATTGGATTGTTCAAATAGTTCCTTCATAACTTCAGTTGCATTTTTAAAATTCTCCGGCTGTTTCTTGTAATCAAAATCATAGTACTTAACGATTAATTCCCTTTCCATGGTTAAGACATGGAAGCTCTTATTGCGCTCTTCACTTTCCAGAATTTCAGCTTTAGTCAGGTCTGCATTATAACCGGAACTAAAAAGGTGATAGGCTTCTGCCCAGGGTACTTTTATGGATTGCTAAAACCTCTATAATCAACAGATTATGGTTTTTTTTTATTAGCAAGCAACAAATTAGCAACATTGTGCATCATCTCAACAGAAAAAACTGCCTCTACTTTCACTAATTCGGCTCTAAAATTTTCAGGCGTTGATTAATTGTATTCAATTAAAAAACATGCTTTTAATAAAATTTTGAACAAAAAAAAACCTGGCTTGTTTGTAATTACATTACCCCAATAACATTTCGTGTAGTCAACCAACAATCGATGCAATAGAGTAGATTCGTTGCGTGTATATATGAGATAGCCTTCATGATGACCAAAACAATGAATCTACAGTCAAAACCCTAAAAGAGCAAATATGGATACCAACACTGACAAAACGCAAGCAAATAAAGGGAATGATAAAGAGCCAGTAAACTGGGCCCTTATAATCTTGTCAATCCCAAAGATCGGAGAATTATTAACATCAGTTCTTGCCATAACTCCAGCGCTCTTACTTTTAGTTGTGCTGGGACTCCTGGGACCGTACCCGTCCAATAATGAGTCAACACTGTTCATTATTGGGGTTAGTTTTCAATTTTTGATTATTATCGCATTGACCTGGTGGTGGCTTAATTACCTGGAGAGAAAAATAAATATAGCGATCATACTTCCTATCCCTTTCATTAAAATACCAGTTAAATGGTTACTGTATCCATTTATGCTACCCTTTTTGGGGATCCGCCGAATCTATCGATATTTCTCACATAAACGTTAAATCGATAGCAGTCGTTCGTCGGATATGATAGTAAAGGAGAACCAATAACGAAACGCTAATATTGGGTTTGCTGCTTTTCTGGCTGACTAATAAATCCTCATCTTTTTATTCGCTATCAGCAGCGATTACGGCAGACGTAATTCTATTTCTATACTAAAGAATGGAATTGAGAATAATCTATCAATCGAGGATATAAAAAAACAAAATCCTTTAAAAAATCTTGACCTTGCATGGGATGGTTATTTTAATTTGGAAAAGATATATGGGATGGTAAAAACGAAATTAAAAAAATGACAGCACCTGATTCAAAAATTCGCTTTGACAAATCGGGCTTTTACTTTATAGGTTTGGTAGGAATTGTATTGTTGGGCTTTTGGCCTTCATACTTTTCTAAATTTTTCAATGGCACTGAAAATTATTCATTTTACTTTCATTTCCATGTGGCGATGATGTCGCTATGGCTTTTAGCATTAATCACTCAACCAATTTTAATTAGAAGAAAGAAATTAGCAGTTCACAAATTCATAGGCAGACTGACTTATATACTAATGCCGCTATTGTTCATTTCTGTAATACTTCTGACTCATTATCGTATTCATGACCATATACGAATTGTCAACAACCAAAAATTATACGGACCTCATTTATTGGTTCCATTTAAAGACCTTATAATATTGGGAACGGCATATATCATTGCTATTGTTTATCGGCATGACATAAATATTCATGCAAGAGCAATGGTTGCAACCGGAATTGTATTTATTGAACCTGCTCTTGTCAGGTTTCTTGTCCATTCGATGAATGACGCCCACCTGGCTTATTACTTAACTATCGGGTTTGTATATTCGATTTTAATTGGACTGATGATATTGGAATGGAAGCAAAAGCGGGGGAGATGGGTTTTCCCGCTAATTCTTGGCTTATACATAGTGGTTCATTCCTTATTGATTTTTCATATTAATTTTAGCATTTGGGAAACATTTGCAATAGGGTTTGCAGGACTGCCATTGACATAAATAGACCAAAAACTACAGACAAAATGGAGCATTGTGCAAACTAAAACAGACATTCATTACTAACCACTTAAAATAATAGTATGCAACGCAGAACATTTATTAAAAACTCAACTCTGACAGTTATTAGTGTTAGTGCATTCGGAGCTTTAAATTGGAATGGTAAGAACTTTGAAGGTGATACACCAACAACAACTGATATTCTTGGTCCGTTTTATAGACCCGGTTCTCCATTACGGACAAATCTAAGGCTTTCAAATTCAATGGGGACACCGATAGTTTTAAAGGGCTACATTTTTAAAGAAGACGGAAAAACGCCTGTCAATGATGCATTAGTTGAAATCTGGCATTGTGATGAAAATGAAGTTTATGATAATGTCTCTGACGAATACAAATATCGTGGCGGCCAGAAAACGAAAGCTGATGGAAAATATGAGTTTAAATCTATTCTGCCAGTTCCTTATAAAGCCGACCCAAATGATGAATCATCCTGGCGACCTGCTCACATCCATATGAGGGTATCTGTGCCAAATCAACAAGACTTAATAACACAGCTTTATTTCAAAGGAGGCAAATACATTGAAACCGACCATTGGGCTTCTTCTCCACAAGCTGTAAACAGAATACTGAATATCTCCAGAAACAGTTTAGGAGAAAGCGAAATTAATTTCAATGCAATTATGAGCAAGGAAATTCCTCTGGACCAAAAAGTTTACGACAAGATAACGGGACTTTATGATGTTGGCGAAGGCACCGTTTAAGATACTCCCCATTCTTCGGACAATAAATGCAGCAAGTTAAGATGTTTATGCGCTGCTATTTTTTACTCGGACAAAGCGGGAAATAACTTTTTGGCAATCAACGCCAAAAAAAGTTGTTCTCGATTTAGGCCGCTAAT
>CAIXCY010000069.1 GCA_903918045.1 uncultured Bacteroidia bacterium | reverse complement strand
TTGTGACGCGCCTCGCAATGACAAATTTGTTGTTTTACCGGTGATGGATCGGGGGAGTTGGCGGCACCGCCGCCAACTCCCCCTATCCTTCACCTCATACAAAGAGGTCTGTCATTGCGAGGCGTCCGTCAATTGACGGACAACGAAGCAATCTTTTTAAATTAAGGATATTTATCAAGGTCAGTAATATAATTTAATCATGAACCCAAACCTCCAAAAGATCTCCGATTTTCTTCGGCAAAACGAACAATTGTCAGTTGAAGAAAGAGCTTCGTTAGCCAAAGCCGTCAAGGATACTGAAAGCGAAATGGCAATAACCGCCTTCAAACTCGACCGTACGGAGAAGGTCAAACGGACAACAGCCATTCTTTTGGAAGAGACTATTGAGGAACTCGGGAAGAAACGGGAAGCCGTTGAGGCGCAGAACAAGGAACTCGAAATCGAATTTTCACTTGAACGGGTAAGAACCGTGGCTATGGGGATGCGCAAACCCGGCGACTTGCTGAGCATTTGCGAGATACTGTTTGCAGAACTTCATAATATGGGGTTCGGTGAACTCCGGAATGCGATGATCAATATCCATAACGATGAAAAAGGGTCGTTTCTGAATTATGATTTCGCTGAATCAGCCGGTGCAACTGTGACTACTATTCTTTACAACAGTCATCCCGCAACCAAAAATCTGGTGAAGCAGGTCAGAAGTGCAACTGATGCTTTTGGAGAATTTGTTATTAATGGAGATGAATTGGATCAATGGCGTGAATACCGTAAAAGTATGGGGGAGCAGGATGATCCCAAACTGAATAATATAGGGCAACTCTCGTATTATTTCTTCTCCATCGGTACAGGAGCTATCGGAATTTCAACCTATGAACCGATTTCTGAGGGAAAACGAAAAGTTCTGAAACGTTTCCGCAATGTCTTTGAACTGGCCTATCGCAGATTCCTTGATGTAACACTTGCTGAAGCACAGGCAAAGGAATCTCGTATTGAACTGGCTCTCGAACGGGTTCGTGCCAGAACCATGGCCATGCAAAAAAGTGATGAACTTACTCAAGCTTCCAATTTATTGTTTCAGCAAATGCAGGCATTGGAAATTCCAGCATGGAGTGCAGGTTATTCCATTTGGGATGATGATGATAAACAATCGGCCACTTTTTGGATGAGCAGCCAAGGAATTTTGCAACCGCCATTTTCAGTACCTCTGACAGATAACTCCATGTTTATTCATTACCGGGAAGCTTATCTGCTTGGAGAAGAGTACTATGCGGAAGAATTCGGCGGGGAAGAATTGGTGAAACATTACCAATACATGGGAACAATACCGGATATAATAAATATGTTGGATATGGCTATTAAAGCAGGAATTCACTTTCCTGTCTTTCCAGAATTCCAGGTTAATCATGTTGTCTATTTCTCAAAAGGTTTTCTTTTATTCGTCACGCTTCAACCCGTACCCGAAGTGCAAGATATATTCAGGCGTTTCGGAAAAGTATTCGATCAAACCTACATCCGTTTCCTCGATCTCCAAAAAGCCGAAGCTCAGGCACGCGAAGCACAGATTGAAGCGGCTTTGGAAAAAGTTCGCGGCAGGGCGATGGCCATGCACAACAGCAATGACGTTTCGGTTACGGCCAGCCTGGTATTTACTGAGTTGAGAAAACTTGGTATTAATCCGGTACGTTGCGGCGTTGGACTTCTCGTTGATGGAAACCCCAAAGCTCAATTGTATTCTGCTACTTCATCAGCAGACGGCGACAGCCTTTCATTGGTAGGATGGGTTGAATTATCGGGGCATCCGGTGTTACAAGGCATATACGATAACTGGATAAAACAGGAAGACTATTTCCCGGAGCTGACGGGTGAACAACTCAAATTGTATTACGAAAAGCTGTTATCGGGTCTGTCTCTTCCTTCAGTACCTGATTGGACAAAAGGTGAAAAACAGTATGGACATTTCCTTACTTTTTCTGTTGCAAGTTTATACGCATGGTCAAACACACCCTATGATGAATCAGAGATAAAAATCCTGAAACGGTTTGCTTCTGTTATCGACCTCACGTTCAGGCGATACATCGAATTACAAAAATCAGAAGCACAGGCCAGAGAAGCAATTAAAGCTTCGTCGCTTGATCGGGTACGTGCCGAAATTGCCTCCATGCGCACCACCGATGATCTGGAACAAATCACCCCTTTAATCTGGAACGAACTTACCACGCTGGGCGTTCCGTTTACCCGATGTGGCGTTTTTATTATGGATCAACGGCTTGAGCAGATACATACCTTTTTATCGACGCCTGATGGTAGGGCAATTGCTGCATTTAATCTGCCATACGATACTGCACAAACCACTTTTCAAAACCTGGTTGATAATTGGCAAAAGAGACAAATCTATAAAGAGCACTGGGATGAGGCCGCTTTTATAAACTGGACCAGAAACCTTGTAAAATCTGGTGCCATTGCACCAACTGAAAAATATGTTACCGGAGATCATCCAACAAACCTGGATTTGCACTTTATCCCATTTTTACAGGGTATGTTGTATGTAGGCAATGATAAACCACTAAGTGAAGATGAATTGCACCTGGTGCAAAACCTTGCCGACGCATTCTCGACAGCATATGCCCGTTATGAAGATTTCAACAAACTTGAATCGGCTAAAACGCAGATCGAAAGAACACTGGTTGATCTGAAAATGGCACAGGCGCAACTGGTACAGTCCGAGAAAATGGCCTCTTTAGGCGAACTTACTGCCGGCATTGCCCACGAAATCCAAAATCCATTGAATTTCGTCAATAACTTCTCGGAAGTGAATGTTGAGTTAGTAGGTGAAATGAACGAGGAACTGGCGGCTGGCAACTGGCAACTGGCAGCTGAAATTGCAAATGATGTCAGGCAAAACCTTGAAAAAATCCTTCATCATGGCAAACGCGCCGATGCCATTGTAAAAGGGATGTTGCAGCATAGTCGCACCAGTTCAGGAGTAAAAGAACCGACGGATATCAATGCTTTGGCTGATGAATATCTGCGTCTCGCTTATCATGGATTAAGGGCAAAGGACAAATCATTTAATGCAGATTTTAAAACAGATTTCGACCTAAATCTTCCAAAAATCAATGTTATTCGCCAGGATATCGGAAGAGTTTTGTTGAATTTGATAAACAATTCATTTTATGCGGTTTCTGTAGAGATGCAGCATACTACGTCTCCGCAATCGCCACTACCTCGACATATACCGGATTACGAACCAACGGTCAGTGTTTCCACCAAAAAAATGGGTGATCATATTTTGATTTCAGTTAAGGACAATGGAAATGGAATCCCACAAAATGCACTTGACAAAATCTTTCAGCCATTTTTCACCACCAAACCAACCGGACAGGGAACAGGGTTAGGACTAAGCATGAGTTACGATATTGTAAAAGCGCATGGAGGGGAGTTGAAGGTGGAGACTAAAGAAGGAGAAGGCTCTGAGTTTATTATTAGCTTACTTGGAAATACATAATAAATAAGAAACAAATGAAATCCGGAGAGAAAGTAATGACCAATAAAACAATTTTTCTCCTTAAAAATAAAAAGAATAAACTAAATGAAAAACAGTACCTGCATACTCATTCTTGTGTTACTCTGGGGCATAACCTTTGGACAAAAGTCTGATATTGGCTTACTCACCCAGAAAGATCGCGACCTTTTCAAACAAATTGAAAATGAATCCAATCCAACAATCATGCATGAGTTGGTCACTAAGCTGGTACTTCTCTCAGATGACAAGGCTCCTATTCCCCAATTGGAAGAAGCGAAATACTTATTCGATCTTTCGTTAAAAAAGAAAGATTCTTATTCTGAATGTGTTTCGCTCAGCATGTATGGCCAGGGTTGCAGAATTACAGGAAACTTTACAAAGGCATTGCATTATCACCAGAAAGCGATTGAATTAAGTAAACAGCTGAACGACAAATCACTAATGGGCTTTGTGCTCAATCAATCGGCTCACATCTATAAAGATCGTGAAGAAAATTCAAAGGCAATTTCCATTTATAAACAGTCAAGCTATTATGCCAATCTGGGAACAAACTCATATTTTAAATTTTATCCGCTGATGAATCTTGGCTTTGTTTACCTCAATGCCAATAAGCCTGATTCTGCATTATACTTTGCAACAAAGAGTGTAAATATGTTAGAAGAAATCCTGATCAATACAGATCCTGAGAATCGGATGATTATGGAAAGAAGCCTGGGGGTATATAGCTTATCTAACCTTGCCAGCGCGTATAGTAGAATGAATGACAAGCCAAATGCTGATAAATACTATACAAGCGCGGCTTCCATAGTAGATAAGTATAAGGGAGTGAAGACCAGGTATTTCCAGTTCTACTATTTTAGCTTAGCGCAACATTACATGCGATTTAACTTAATAGACTCATCCCTTTATGCTGCTAAAATGGCTATCGAATGCGTTATAAATACTCCAGTGGAATATCTTTCATCCAAGCCGGCAAAAATGTTGAGTGATTATTATGAACGTATTAATGCAGATAGCACAGTCAAGTACCTGAAGATTTATTTAAAGGGAAATGAGGTAATGAACAGTACTCGGGTTACACAACAACTACAAATAATGACTGTGGAGGAAGATCAACGAAACGAGGAAATTAAAAGAGCAGAAAAAGCCTTTAAGGACAAAATCTTTTTTTATTTACTACTTGGGGTTTTAATGTTGGTACTTCTGATTGCCCTTTATATGTATCGCGCTTCAAGAGAGCGCATCAAAATCAATCATGAATTGCAAAGACAAAAAAATGAAGTTGAAACGACACTAGCTGAACTCAAATCCACCCAATCACAACTTATTCAGGCCGAAAAAATGGCCTCCCTCGGTGAACTCACCGCAGGTATTGCCCACGAAATTCAAAACCCACTGAACTTTGTTAATAATTTTTCGGAAGTGAGTGTTGAGTTAGTAGGTGAATTGAATGAGGAACTGGCGGCTGGCAACTGGCAACTGGCAGCTGAAATTGCAGACGATGTGAAGCAAAACCTTGAAAAAATCCTTCATCATGGCAAACGTGCAGATGCCATTGTAAAAGGGATGCTTCAACATTCCCGAACCAGTTCAGGGCAAAAGGAACCAACTGATATCAATGCACTTGCTGACGAATATTTAAGATTAGCTTATCATGGTTTGCGTGCCAAAGACAATTCGTTCAATGCAACGATGAAAACCGATTTTGATGAAACAATTGGAACGATAAATATTATCCCGCAGGATATAGGGAGGGTAATTCTTAATTTAATAACAAATGCGTTCTATGCGGTTACAGAAAAAAAAGAGCAACTTTCCCGGGATCTGAAGGATTGGAATATTTACCAGCCAACTGTTTCAATAACGACAAAAAGAACAAAAAACAAGGTTGAGGTGTTTATAAAAGATAATGGTAATGGCATCCCGAATAAGTTGCTGGAAAAGATCTTTCAACCCTTTTTTACGACCAAACCAACGGGACAGGGAACGGGACTGGGACTAAGTATGAGCTATGATATTGTTAAAGCACACGGTGGTAACCTGACTGTTGTGACAACAGAAGGTGAACAAACGCAATTTACAATCTGCTTACCAGATGTATAACTTGGCTACTGCAAATGCGCTACATTTGAGTAGCCTAACTAAATAGTGGAAATTATGGACAAAAGCTCACAACAATTTGTTTGGAACGGAATCGACCTTGATGCGCTGCGCCAGATAATGGACAAGCCGGCTGATCAGGCGATTGAGGCAATTTTTAAGTCTAAATCGATGGAACATTTGCGGTCTATTCTGGTTGATCTGGCTCAGAATGACAGTGTAATCTCCAAGGAACTGCCAAAGCCAATGCTCGATTTTGTAAATAGTGAATTAAACATCCACTTCACCCCTGAGGAGATTTCACTTTTCAATCAAACACATGAAATATGGAAAGAGAAGGGGACAAAATTCATTCTCATTCTGATGTTCCGGGCCCTCCCCTACACATACATGGCCGAAAAACCGGCGAATGTATTGCGTATGACCAAGCTCCTTAAGACCCAGCCCGAACGCAGGATCTTCGAAACCGCTCAGTTTGTATTCGACGTGATGGACGAAAACTGGTGGGAGCCTGAGAAACGGGGAATTCTTACTGCCTTAAAAGTACGGATTATGCACGCTGCTATGCGGCAGGTGATTCTGGATAATACCTATGGTGAGGAGTGGAACGAGGCATGGGGTAAGCCAATTAGCCAGGAGGATTTGGTTGCCACGAACCAGGTGTTTTCTCTTGAATTTTTCAAAGGGATGGCCTTGCTGGGCGATCCGTTGACTCCACAGGAGCAGGAGGCATGGTTTTATACCTGGAAAACCATTGGCAGAATAATGGGGGTGCAGGAAAACCTGCAAAGTAAAGATGTTGAAGAAGCATGGTCATTGCAACATGCGGTCTACGACCATCTTTTCAGGGATAAAACTGTATCCGGGGTAATTTTAACTAAGGCATTGGTCGAAACACTAAACCATTTTCATTTGCCGTTAAAACTAATCCTTCTTTTAATGAAACGGATGCTTGCAGATGATCAATTCCCCGATTGTTTTGAACGTATGCTTGGCCCGTCCTACCGGGATGCCTATCCCGAACTTTTTATCAATCCACAAACCGAAAATGAAAAAGTTTCAAACGATATATTACTGCGCGAAGATTTACACACCAATCTTAAAGAATATCATCAGATTATAAAAGTCCAAAAGGGTAAATACCAGAAAAAAAAGCCAGACAGCGGATTGGGTAATCGGATAATTGGGGTTGGCATGCAGCTTCTGTCACGATTTTTTAACCGAAAAAACCTTGTCGATGTTCACCACGGAAAGTTACGTGAAGCCCTTCTGAACAAAGGGTCAGACAATACCGGTAAAGAGATTGGGGAAGAAATAATACTGGATGCAATGTCGGCGTTAAGCGGAATTATGATTGGCATTCTATCGCTTCATTTCAGGGAAGGGAAGCAAACGGGTTTTAGAATTCCGAAAACTTTAAGAGCAAATTGGTCGCAAACCGGTAAAAGGAAAAAACTATGGATCTGGAATATAAAAATTCGATAGTAAGCTATTACGACAACACCCGCATCGATTATCGTGTCCTCTGGTATGGGAATAAAAACGGTGCTGTTCATTTTGGATATTATGATGACGAGGTAAAATCGCATGCAAAGGCGCTCTTAAATCTGAATAGAGTTATGGCCAGAACGGCCGATGTGAGTGACGGCGATATCATTCTCGATGCCGGATGTGGTCGCGGTGGCAGTTCCCTTTGGCTCGCCCAAAATTTCGATGTTCGGGTAAGCGGCATAACCCTTGTACCTCATCAGGTCGAAAAAGGGGAAAATGCTGCCCGTAAATGTCAGCTTGACAGTCGGGTTTCATTCTCAGAACAAGACTATTCAAACACCAATTTTGAGAATGAATCATTTTCAGTAATCTGGGCATGCGAAAGTATGTGTCATGCCGGTGAAAAACTCAATTTTTACCAGGAAGCCTACAGGTTACTTAAGCCGGGGGGGAGATTGATCTGTGCTGATTACTTCAGAACCCAAAGACCACTGGAAGCTGAGGGTGAAAAACTCCTGCATGCCTGGCTGGAAGGGTGGTCGATAAAAGATCTTGATACCTTTTCAGAACATAAGGTCAACGCAGAAAGGTGTGGATTTGTCGATTTTGAACTTCAGGATATAACACAATTCACCCGACCTTCACTCAAACACCTCCATTCCATGGCCAGTAAATTATGGCGATTCGGTATTTTCCTTCGGGGAATTGGCCTTCGCAATAAGATAAATCATGGAAATCATTTTAGTTCAATTAAACAATTTGAGGCTCTTGAAAAAGAGTTGTGGTACTACGGATTGCTTTCATTAAAAAAAGTTTAACCCATGAATTCATCCGAAGCAGGGGTAACCCATAAAGGATATACGTATATAAAGAGGCTCGTAAAAAATGACCGGAATGATATTATTCTGGCAAGCCGCATTTCGGATGGTCTGGTGGTTGTTTTGAAACAATCGGCTCTGGATAATGACGATATCCTGAAAAGTTCCAAATTAGGTCATGAATACGATATCCTCAAAGACCTGGACCATCCAGGCATCCCAAAAGTTCATGGAATTTCGTACGATGGGACAACCATCGCCCTGGTGCAGGAGTACATTGATGGAGTCGACTTAAGGAAACAAATCTTCAAAAAGAAAATCACCCCATCCGAGGTTCTTGAAATCGGAATCCAACTGGCCGATATACTCTATTACATTCACCAAAAGGGGGTCATCCATAAAGATATTAATTCCAGTAATATCATGATTGCGCGAGATGGTACCTTGAAATTACTTGATTTTGGCATCTCCTCAACCAGTTACTCTAAAACGAATGAGCTTCTGAATGTGGATCAGATAGAAGGGACTCTGACCTATATTTCACCTGAACAAACCGGCCGGACAGCCCATGCATTAACTTACAGCAGTGACTTTTATTCCTGTGGTGTTTTATTGTATGAATTACTTGCAGGAAAACCGCCATTCGACTCAATCGATCCGCTCGAAATCATCCATTTTCACCTCTCAAGAAACCCTGTTTTCTTAAAATCAATTCTGCCAGACTTACCCAAAGGATTTGACCTGATCATATCCAAATTGATGGAGAAGAATCCAAATGACCGGTATCATAGCGCCCTTGGGCTAAAGGCCGATTTACTTACAATAAAAAAACACTTCATAGCCAAAGAACCATTAATTAATTTCAAAGCCGGATTAAACGACATTACTGAACATTACAAGCAAAGTCAGAAATTGTATGGTCGTGATCAGGAACAGAATGAATTACTGGGATACTACCAAAATATCAACCAGTTAAAATCTATCCTTGTCTTACTGGCTGGCTATTCGGGAGTTGGCAAATCAGCCCTGATCAGACATATTAAATTCCCGATTATCCAAAACCATGGGACCTTTATCAGCGGAAAATTTGATCAGTTTAAAAAAGACATTCCCTATTATGCTTTTATTGAGGCAATTCAGGAATTCATAAAAAACCTCCTGTTTGAGCCGGAAGAAAAAATCAGTGCATGGAAGAGACGTATTACATCAGTTTTGGGTGAAAATAGCTCGCTGATAACTGAAGTCATTCCTCAATTATCACGAATCATAGAAAAGCAACCTGCAGTTCCCAAATTACAGCCTGCAGAGCAGGAAGCCAGGTTCCACATGGTTCTGCTCGACTTTATCTACATTTTTACCACGGCAGAGTGTCCGCTGGTAATCTTTTTGGACGACCTTCAATGGGCCGACCTTCCATCGCTGAATCTTGTCAAACGGATCCTGGAGAACCCCCGGGAGAACAGTATTTTGCTACTGGGGGCTTACCGGGATAATGAAGTAGAGAAAGGTCATCCGCTGTTAATTACCCTTAAACAGATCAACGAATCAGAGGGACATGTAAGAACAATACATATCAAACCCCTAAACCAGAAAACAACCTGTCAGATTACTGCAGATTCTTTCGGGATGATTGAAGATCGGGCAAATGAACTCGGAAAACAAGTTTTTTCAAAAACAAAAGGGAATCCATTTTTCATACACAACTTTCTTAAATCCCTATATGATAAGAAATTAATAACAAAAGACCGGGACAACAACTGGGTCTGGGACCTGGTTGAAATTGACAGTTTAGGATATACCGATAACGTGATTGACCTGATGACGGAGGGGTTGACCACCCTCCCTTCACAGACCTGTGAGATTTTAAAATATGCAGCAGTATTGGGAAATACCTTTAACCTGGCTGATCTCTCTGATATAACAGAAAAATCGCAGTTAAAAGTTTATTCTGAGTTAAAACCAGCAATTAAAGAAGAATTTATAAATTCCATTGACACACGGTACAGAGTCCTCACTTTAAGCTATTTAAGTGCTCAAAACGAAAAAACTCAACATCTTCCAGGCGAAACCGCACAATTTACTTTCTCCCATGATAAAGTACAGCAAGCAGCCTATAATCTGATTTCAACCCCAGAACTTGAATCCCTGCACCTTCGCATTGGCCGGCTTCTCTTGTTAAACCGGACTGAATCCCAATTGCATGATAGTATTTTCGAATTATTAAACCATTTTGCCCTGAGCTACAAGCTTATTGAAGACCTGGCGGAAAAAAGGAGAATTATAGAACTCTGTTTGATTGCCGGAAGAAAGGCCAAAGATTCAACTTCATACAACCTCGGAGTCCATTTTTTAAAGATGGCCAAAGATTTATTGGGAAAAAACAGCTGGATAGATAATTACAATTTAACTTTTGATGTCTTATTTGAACTTGGAGAGTGCGAATATTTAAATGATAGCCCTACCCTCGCAGAATTCTATTTTAAAGAAATTCATGGTTATTCCAGAACTAACTACGAAAAATTAAAGGTTTATTACCTCCATTCCTCACTTTATCTGAAAATGGGGAATACCAATGAATCGCTTCGGCTTGGACTTGAAGCAGCAAGGCTCTACAATATTCGTTTCCCGAAAAGTAAGGTTGCCATTAAGGCTTTGACCTTGGTCACGATGGTGAAATATTTGTTTCTATTCTCAACCAGATACAGAAAACCCGAAGGTCTTTTCCTGTTAAAGGATTGTAAAGACGAGGAGGTTATTGCACTGAATAAATTCTTAATTGACCTGGCCACAAGCGCATACCAGCAGGATCAGAATTTAATGATGCTGGTGATTTTTAATATTGTAAAATCGTATCTAAAAGAAGGATTTACCGATGCAAGTGGCTGGGGTTTTTCCGGATTTTCTGTAGTTGTACTCTCTGCCCTTAAGATGCAGAAGCGCGGATTTAACCTTTGGGAAATCACGATGAAACTGCATCAGAAAACACACTCGCCTCTCATCAAATGGCGACTAAGCTATACCGTATTAAGCTTTTACAATCATTGGCGAAATCCGATCCGCCAAGGGTACGACCCCATCTTAGAAACCATTAAGGCCTGTGTTCTTAATGGTGATCAAATATTTACAGGTTATTCGGTGGCACTTTATTTACGGATTAGAATAATTGGAGGAGAAAACCTTAAAGAGATTTTGAAAAGCTCGGATGAACATCTGGCCCTGATTAGAAATGGGAAAGGGGGATTGGATTTCTTTCAAAGTTTCCACCAGTTTGCAAAAGCTTTAAATGGCCAGACTAAATTCAATAGCTGGGATGATGATACGTTTAACAGTGCCGAAACCCTGGAGCGGCTAAACCGGGAGGGCAATAATACCAAACTCGCATTCTTCCATTCAGCAAGGTGCGCGCATTTATACCTCTTTGGAAAACATCGGGAAGCCCTTGATGAAAGCCAGTTAGTTGTTAACTATGCTGCAAACTTTCTGGGTGATCCGCTTGAAGTATCCCAGGCCTTATATACTTCACTTTCAATTTCTTCCTGTTACAAAGATTTAAACCGGAATGAGAAAAAGAGGTTTTTAAAGATTTTTAAGAACCACCTTCAGGATATGAAAATGTGGGCAAAAGGGTGTCCGGAAAATTACAGTCAGCATTATGATTTGTTACATGCAGAATACTACTCGATAACGAACCAACCGGAGAAAGCATTGCAGCTCTATGAACAATCGATCGGGCTGGCTGCGAAGAATGGCTTTAAATATGTTGAGGCCATTGCCAACGAGAGTGCAGGTTTGCTGTGTTTAAAGATGAAATTAATTAAGCAAAGCCAGATCTATCTTATTGATGCGTGGGAAGCCTATAACCAGTGGGGAGCCATTGCCAAATGCAGACAATTGGAGGATCGTTTTCATATACAGCTAAGTAAAAAATCGGCTTATAAATTTGAGGATCAGGCCGAAGCAAATTCAAATACATCAATATCGAGTAAAACAGCCCTCGACCTCTCAAGTGTTCTTAAGGCTTCACAAAGCATCGCAAGCCAGGTAAAATACGACGATCTTCTGAAAAAATTAATGCACATTACAATCGAGAATGCCGGCGCACAAAGAGGATGTTTGCTGCTTTTCAAAGACAACCAACTTTGCATTGAAGCAGTTGGAATAACGGGCATTGATTCGATTGAAATTATCCCTTCGACACCTGTAGTTCAAATGAATATAGTGCCAGAATCTATCGTTAACTATTGCTGGAGGTCCGAAGAGTGTGTTGTTATTAATGACGCACTTAGTGAGGAACGCTTTGGTTCAGATCCCTATATCCAGGGAAACCGGATCTTCTCGGTCATGTGCCTTCCGATAACTGCCAAAGGGAAAATCAATGGTTTATTGTATCTCGAAAACAGGCTGTTAAAAGGAGTTTTTAACAAAAACAGAATCGAACTCCTGGAGATGCTTTCTGGGCAAATTGGGATCTCTATTGAAAATGCGATACTCTATGAAAACCTTGAGGAGAAAGTAAGAGAACGAACAAGGGAGATTGAAAAGGCGTATTCGGAGCTTAAATCGACCCAGGCACAGCTTATTCATTCTGAGAAAATGGCCTCACTGGGTGAGCTAACTGCCGGTATTGCGCATGAGATCCAAAATCCGTTAAATTTTGTCACAAACTTTTCGGAAGTCAATGCAGATCTGATTGCTGAAATGAATGAGGAGATTCAAAAAGGGAATTTGGATGAGGTTAAATCCATCGCCTGTGCTATAGCAGAAAATGAGCAAAAAATCAACCATCACGGAAAGCGGGCAGCGGATATTGTGAAAGGGATGCTTCAACATTCCCGAATCAGCAGTGCACTTAAAGAACCCACTGATATTAATAAACTTGCAGATGAATATTTAAGGCTTGTATACCATGGATTAAAGGCTAACGACAAAGCGTTCAATGCAATAATAAAGACCGATTTTGACCCCACCATAGGGAATATCAATATTATCCCTCAGGATATCGGCCGGGTAATTTTCAATTTATTAACCAACGGCTTTTATGCTGTTACCGAAAAAAACAGATTGAATATTGAGGGCTATGAACCGACTGTATCGGTTAAAACCAGAAAATTGAATGAAAAGATAGAGTTAAAAATCATCGACAACGGGAATGGAATCTCGCCAAAGGATCTGGACAAAATCTTTCAAC
This sequence comes from uncultured Bacteroidia bacterium, assembly GCA_903918045.1. Taxonomy (GTDB): domain Bacteria; phylum Bacteroidota; class Bacteroidia; order Bacteroidales; family Prolixibacteraceae; genus JAAFHB01. Next base: position 42,278 of record CAIXCY010000069.1, on the reverse strand, counting down.
CATTCTTTACCACTAAACCCACCGGAGAGGGGACAGGATTAGGCTTATCTCTGAGTTATGAAATTATTACAAATGGACACGGCGGAGAGTTAAAAGTTAACACAAAAGAGGGTTATTTTACAGAATTTATTATAATCTTGTAAGGTCAAAAATAATTAAAACTATTTTTCATGTCACTCTCCGTAGCACCTTTGGTTGTAAGTTTAATTCTTGTAAATCGAATCCGGAAATATGCCAAGGTAAATAAGCTTCACCATTGGGAGAAGCCACTTTATTTTGCCGGTATTTTTGCGGTTTCCCTTTTTGGCGCAGAAGCAATTTTTTCAGCAGGTGAGATCACTAAATGGGTCTGGCATGCTTACCTCGTTGCACTGCTTATTTTCGTATTTCAGCATAAGGAATTTCAGCAATTGCGCGGGTTTTTGATTGCTTTTGTTCCCTATATATTCGTTTCAATTCTGAGCGATCTGACCCAGGCGATAGCGGTCGATTTTTTCACCAACAAGGAAGACTATTTTAAAAATGCCTCTGCACTTACGATTATCTGGATGGTTGCCATTTTTTTCAGTCAAAACCGACAATTAAAGGCAGCAGAGAAAGAGCGGATTAAAAGAGCGCAGGAGGACGAACTGAACCGAGCCATCGCGATCAGAAAGGTTGAACTGGAAGGATTGGTCGCCGAGCGAACGACTGAATTAACGAAACAAAAAGAGGAATTGGAACATGCTCTGGATGAATTACGTGCGACTCAGTCCCAACTAATTCAATCGGAGAAAATGGCTTCTCTGGGTGAACTTACGGCGGGAATTGCCCACGAAATACAAAACCCGCTGAATTTCGTCAATAATTTTTCGGAAGTGAATATTGATCTGATTGAAGAGTTGAAAAACGAATTACTGGAAGGGAAGAGCGAAGATGCCATTTTGCTTGCAAATGATATATCTGAAAACCAAAAAAAGATCACGCTACATGGAAAGAGAGCCGATTCCATTGTAAAAGGGATGTTACAGCACAGTCGGAGCAGCAGTGGTGTTAAAGAACCGGCAAATATCAATGCTTTGGCAGATGAATACCTTCGCCTGGCTTACCACGGATTGAGGGCCAAGGACAAATCGTTTAATGCGACACTGAAAACCGATTTCGACCAATCCATTGGATTTATCAATATCATCCCGCAGGATGTAGGGAGAGTAATCCTCAATTTAATTACAAATGCCTTTTATGCCGTAAATGAGAAGAAACAACAAAGCAAAACAAGGGAAAATGACGACTCGCAATCCAATTATGAGCCAACAATAACTGTTACAACCAGAAGGGTCATCTCCCCTGTTGACGGAGGGGTAGAGGTCCGGGTAAGTATAAAAGACAATGGCAACGGAATTCCTCAAAAAGCGTTGGATAAAATCTTTCAGCCTTTCTTTACAACAAAACCTAGCGGGCAGGGGACAGGACTTGGATTAAGCATGAGTTATGAGATCATTACCAATGGTCATGGCGGTGAGCTGAAGGTTGATACGCGGGAAGGGGAAGGTTCAGAATTCACAATTGTTTTGCCAGTAAAAATTTAAACAATAAGCTCAAGTTGAAAATCTTGAAAACAGACCAAGATGCTGATCCTGAGATGCCCAACGAAATTATTGCCCAGGACTGAAACATTTGCAAGTTCAATTAATAGGATCTGTTATTTTTTTATAACCCCGGAATTATGCGCTGTATAATCCTGTTTATCCTTCTCTCATCCTTTTCGGGAACTCCCGGAATGAACCACGCAAATAAAAATGAGAGAAGAGTGGAAAGCCTAAATCAACCTTCAAATCTACTCAAAGGACAAAAAATACCTGTTGAAATAATGGTTACAGGAACAACCTCCTATTGTGGCGGAGCGAAACCTCCCCCTGAGTTGCTAAAAAAACTTGAAACCCCAAAGCCGCTGCAGGGGAAAAGATTATACCTTAAAAAAGGACAGATTAACACATTCAACACAATGGTATATTTAGAAATCTGTACCGATTCATTAGGGAAAATCTCCATCCGGATTCCTGAGGGGAAATATTTCGTGGTTGACGAATACAAAAAAGACCCTTGGTTTTATACTAAACTGCTGAACGATTATCCGGAGACAGACAAAAACTGCCTGAAAACATGGTATGAACAATCAGATTTCAGTTTTGAGGTTAAAACTGATACTATCAGGAATCTGACCTGGAATATTCATAAAAACTGCAGCTGGGAAGCTATTCCATGTGTACACATCAAAGTGGCTTTACCGCAATAGAAGGGTATACACCCCTTTAGAGTATTTGAGAAATACTGAATATCGGCAACCTTACAAGCGTAAAATAAGTTGAGTAAAAGGGTGAGGATAATTCAATAAAACGCATTGGGATTATGAAAATAAATGATATGTTTGAATAGTTATTTAATGTTAAATCACACAACCATAAACCATTCCTCCCTTTACCCGGAACCAATTAGATCCGGCATACGAAGGTAATTCCATTTTAATGCTTGTACTATAGTAATCCGAATGCTTTTTCATCTTAAAATCTAAATTTATGAAACGTTTATATTTTATTCTGCTCTTAATGATTGTTTCATTAAATTTAATTTCCCAACCCTGGATAAAAAATTTGCCTCAGGGAGTAGCAAAGGGGCAGCTGAATTTATCCCACTTTAAAAATGCATTTAATCAATACTGGGCGCCATTCAATGTGGATAAAGGATCCTATATGGTTAACGGAGTAAAAACCAAGGCTCAAGGGTGGAAACAGTTTAAACGGTGGGAGCATTATATGGAGAACCAGATAAATCCGACTACCGGTGAATTTCCAAAGCAATCGGCAATTCAGGTTTACCAGGATTATCTGAAGGCTAACCCTCCAAAGAAAGCGGCCTCCCTGACAAATCCTTCCAACTGGTTATCGCTCGGGCCGGTTGGTTCAACAGGAGGTTATGCCGGTGTCGGAAGGATTAATTGTATCGCTTTTCATCCAACAGATAACAACACCTGGTGGGTTGGGGCGGCAGCAGGCGGATTGTGGGTTACGACAAATAACGGCACCAGCTGGACCTGTTTGACAGATAATAACGGGGTTCTTGCGGTTAGCGATATTATTATCCCAACCGATTTTGCAACCTCAAATACGATCTATATTGCAACAGGAGACAGGGATCACTGGGACAACAACAGCATTGGAGTATTAAAGTCAACGGATGGTGGTGCAAGCTGGAATACAAGCGGAATTAGTTACTTAATTTCAGATGGTTTAATGGTTAAAAGACTGTTGGTTGATCCGGGAAATAACCAAACGTTAATTGCAGCTACATCCAAAGGTGTCTTCAAAACCGTCGATGGAGGTAATACCTGGAATTCCCAGCTTACAGCTGTCGATTTTATTGACATGGAATATAAACCGGGTGATTTTAACACACTCTTCGGATCAACGACATCTGGTGGTATATATGTTTCTGGGAACGGTGGTGCCTCCTGGACACAGAGTTTTACCGATGCCAACGCTTTCCGGATAAGCCTTGCAGTTTCGGTCAACCAACCTACCTGGGTTTATGCCATTGCAGCCAATTCGGGAAGCGGACTCTATGGCATTTATAAATCTACAAACAGTGGAGCCTCTTTTACGCAGGTTGCAGGAAGTGCAAAAAATCTGTTGGGTTGGGCCGCAGCCGGAAATGATTCCGGTGGACAGGGATGGTACGATCTGAGCATCTCTGCCTCCCCTACAAATGCAAATACATTGCTTGTCGGAGGGGTTAATACCTGGCGTTCTACTGATGGAGGGGTTAACTGGTCGATTGTAAATCATTGGTCCGGGAGCACCGTGCAGGCTGTACACGCCGATAAACATATGCTACAGTACCGTGCTGACGGAAGTTTATTCGAATGCAACGATGGAGGTGTCTATCTTTCAGCTAATAATGGAACACTATGGAGTGATAAAACAAATGGGATCGTAATCAGTCAGATGTATAAGCTTGGGGTGTCCCAAACAACAACCAATGAGACGGTCACCGGATTACAGGATAACGGAACAAAATTATTGTCAGGAGGAGCATGGAATGACGTAAAAGGGGGAGACGGCATGGAGTGTCTGATTGATTATACAAATGCAAATATCCAATACGGAACCTACGTAGACGGGCAAATTGACAGAACCACAGATCACTGGAATTCAGCAACCGATATTTCCGCAAACATTCCAGGTGGTTTTGGAGCTACCGGAGCATGGGTATCCCCTTACCTTATAGACCCTTCCAATCCTCAGATATTATATGTCGGCTACTCAGATATCTGGAAAACTACAGACAGAGGTAATACCTGGACAAAAATTTCATCAATGAATACCGCCAATAAAATCCAGTCAATGGCAATTTCGGCTTCAAACACTCAGGTCTTGTATGTTGCAGACCCCTCTGTTCTCTGGAAAACTACAGACAATGGTACTTCGTGGACAAATATTACCGGAAGTCTACCTACTGGCCTGGGAAATATCACCTATCTGGCGGTTAAGAATGATGATGAAAATACGCTTTGGGTTACCTTAAGTGGTTACAGCAGCTCGAAAGTATTTCAATCAGTTAACGGAGGGACAACCTGGACCGACATTTCGGCCGGGCTCCCTTCAATACCAGCTTATACCATTGTCCAAAACAAACAATCTGCTACAGAGATCCAATTATATGTGGGCACAGAAGTTGGAATTTATTTCAAAAAAGGTTCAGATAACTGGATTCCGTACAATACCGGCTTACCCAACGTATCAGTAGGCGAAATTGAGATTTACTATGCCACCAATCCAATCGATAGTAAACTGAGAGCGGCCACATTCGGCAGGGGACTCTGGGAATCACCTGTTTACTATTCCTCTTCACCAATGACCCTGGTTTCAAGCACTACGACCCAGGATAACACTTCAAATATCGCACAGAATCAAATAAACCAGGGAATCATTGGCATTCAGATCGTAACAAACGGAAATCTGATGCCATTAAGCGCTACTTCATTTACCTTTAATACCTCAGGTTCTACAAATCCGGCAACAGATATTACAAATGCCAAGGTTTTTTATACCGGGACAAGCAATGTCCTTGCCACAACCACACCTTTTGGATCCGTTTCAATCGCTCCAAATGGCGTGTTTACGGTTGCCGGAAATCAAACATTGAGTACCGGAATAAATTATTTCTGGCTCACTTATGATGTGCCGTTATCAGCCCTCTTTGGAGATGTTCTGGATGCACAATGCACATCTTTGACAGTTGGAACAGACAACATCCCTTCCGTTACGAATCCTCCCGGAAGCAGGATGATCGGGGCTGTGAATTATTGCGCAGCAGGATCAACTGCAACAACTTATGAATATATCTCGAATGTTACATCCGGATCAATTAATCAGGCTTCCAGAAGAGGGACAAATAGTTATGAAGATTATACGGCCCAAAACACGACAATGCAGATTGGTCAGAATTATTCAGCCACGATCAACGTTACAAGCGCCTATTCGACTGATCAGATCTTAATTTGGATTGATTGGAATAAAAATGGTGATTTTACCGATCCCGGAGAAAATGTCTATGTCTCCAGCGGGACTTTTTCAACTCCTCATACAACAGCAACCTTCTCACCACCTGCCGGTGCATCGACAGGTACAACCCGAATGAGAATCAGGCTACAGGATGCCGGCACATCGGGTACCAATGCAACACCTTGTGGCAATTCCAGTTGGGGCGAGGTTGAAGACTATTCTGTTACGGTCACTGCTGCTTGTACTCCACCCGCGGCCCCATCAGGTATAACTCCTCAAACCTTCTGCACAATATCCTCTCCCACCGTGGCCGGGTTAGCCGCAACGGGCACTTCTGTCAAATGGTATGCTGCAGCAACAGGAGGCAACGCATTGGCAACGACCACCGCTTTGGTCAATGGGACCCATTACTATGCGTCCCAAACCCTGAACAGTTGTGAAAGTACAACACGGTTCAATGTCACAGCCACGGTTAGTGCAACTCCGGCAACTCCGGTAGTTGGTACTATTACGCAACCTACGTGCGCTTTGGCCACAGGAAATGTCGTTCTGAATTCGCTCCCGGCAAGCGGCTCCTGGACCTTAACCAGATCTTCGGGCGCCATAACGACAACCGGAACCGGAACAAGTAAAACGATCACTGGACTTACACCCGGAACTTATACCTTCACGGTGAAGAATAGCTCAGGATGTGTTTCGGCATCATCGGCAAATGTGGTAATCAATACCCAGCCTTTAGCTCCGGCAGCGCCCACAGGTACATCCGCTCAATCATTCTGCTCCGGTGCAACCATTGCCAGTTTGACCGCAACGGGAACTTCAATTAAGTGGTATAGTGCCGCATCAGGGGGTACAGCTTTAGCCACAACGACAGCTTTGGTTAGTGGCACTCATTATTATGCATCCCAAACGGTAAATACCTGTGAAAGTTCATCCAGATTCAATGTTACAGCGACAGTAAATGCACTACCTGCTGCACCTGCTGCTATTGGTGGAACCAAGTCAGTTTGCGTAGGGAAAACAACAACTCTGACCGATGCAACAACAGGAGGAGTCTGGAGCAGTGGAACAACCTCAATTGCAACTATTGGTACAAGTGGGATTTTAACCGGAGTAGCTGCAGGGACAGTAACAATCAGCTATACTGTTAAAAATGCCAGCGGATGTACCCGGAGTATAACAACAACCGTTACAGTTAATCCTGTTGCTGCCCAACCAGGCAATTTCACCACATCAACTTCGGCTGTTACGCCAGGCTCAACAAGCTATACTTACACTGTGCCACTGGTGACCGGAGTAACTTATACCTGGAAATTCTCCGGAACAGGGGCAACAATTACCGGCACTACCAACTCAGTAAAGATTGTCTATGCTGCAACTGCAACCTTAGGGACTCTTAGTGTTACTGCGACGAACAGTTGTGGTACCAGTATAGCCCGGACCCTTGCTATAACAGGTTTGAAATCGGCTACGATTCCTTCCGCATCAATCCAGGGTAATACTGAAACAGCAGTCGTGCTGGAGCCTGTTCCTGTTAAAAATGAACTAAAGGTCTACCCCAATCCAACATCAGGTCAGGTAAAATTTGAATTCCGGATCAGGGAAGATGCTAACGCGAAGCTCGATCTGTTCACTTTGAATGGAAAGCATCTTGAGCGAATTTTTGATGGCGACCTAAAGGCAGGAATTAGTCAGAGTGTTTTATTCGATCAATCCCTTCCATCGGGCATTTATCCATGCGTTTTGACCTGGAAAGGTGAGATGATAACAGTTAAACTCATTGTAGTACAATAGCTGCAGATAAAAGAGGTCGTTTTAATAAAATTTGGAGCGGCTTCTTTTATTTTAGACAATCTAATTTAGAAACTTGCACAACTTATAGTCCAATTTTTAATTAGCCGATGTTATAATTGTGTCGATTTTTTTATATGTTTGGTACCGTATTATTGGATTCCATCTATTCGGGATCAAATTGACCGCCCAATCACGGACCTTGTGATATATTTCTGAATAGCAGCCCTTTAAAGAAATAAAATTCTTTAAAATTTATAGGTAGGTAATCTTTCGGTTATCAACCCAATATATAGTGATTAAGGATAAGTCAGCAAATGAATCAGAGAATATAATTTCAGTAAAAATCTCCCTAAAATATTGGTGATAACAAAGTCAATATTGATGACTTTTAGCATCGCTGATCTTCGATTCCAAAGGGCTGCAAAAAAAATAAATATAAATGAAACAAATTTTTTTGGTTCTGATCCTCCTCTTCTTAGCATCAGACTTGATTTCCCAGCCGTGGATACAAAACCTACCCATGGGCAAATTAAAGGGACAATTAACCCTTTCCGATTATAAGGATGCATTCAATCAATACTGGAAACCCTATAATGTAGAAAATGGCTATTATCTAAAATCTGGTGTAAAAACTAAAGCAACTGGATGGAAGCAGTTTAAGCGCTGGGAGTATTACATGGAAAATCAAATTGATCCCATCACTACCGAATTTCCGAAGCAAACTGCAAGGGATGTTTATCGGGATTTTCAAAAAGGACATCCAACCTTAAAAGCCGGAAGTTTAACAAACACTTCAAGTTGGGTTTCCCTTGGTCCAACCACCACTACGGGTGGATATGCCGGGATTGGCAGGCTTAACTGCATCGCGTTCCATCCATCGGATAATAATACGTGGTGGGTTGGGGCTGCTGCAGGTGGCTTATGGAAAACAACAGATAACGGATCTACCTGGACGTGTCTTACCGACAATAATGGTGTCCTGGCAGTAAGTGACATTATCATTCCAACAGATTATGTCACGTCAAATACAATCTATATTGCAACCGGCGATAAGGATGGCTGGGATAACCGAAGTATTGGTGTTCTTAAATCGACCGATGGAGGTGTCACCTGGATTACCACAGGATTAAGTTACACGCTGGCGGCAGGATCGATGGTTTCAAAGCTTCTGATCGATCCCTCAAACAATCTTACAATCCTTGCCGCAACTTCAAATGGGGTTTACAAGACCATTGATGGTGGTGCGACATGGGGAACTCGCTTAACGACAGTCAACTTTATTGACATGGAATTTAAACCGGGAGATTTCAATACCTTATATGGCTCAACAACAGGTGGAACCATTTATGTTTCATCAAATGGAGGGACCTCCTGGACTCAGAGTCTCTTAAATTCAAAAGCTTATCGCATTGATATGGCTGTTTCTGCGAATCAACCCACAAATGTGTATGCGATTGCCGCAAATTCACTTAATGGTTTATATGGCATTTATAAATCAACAAACAGTGGAACCTCCTTTACTAAGGTTTTTGGCGGTACTATTAACATGTTGGGATGGTCGCCAACAGGGAACGATTCGATTGGAGGGGGACAAGGCTGGTATGATTTATCCATTGCATCATCCCCTTCAAATGGCAATACATTGCTGATTGGCGGGGTTAACACATGGCGTTCTACCGACGGAGGAACCACATGGGCAATTGTTAATCATTGGGCAGGCAGTACCGTTCAGGCTGTCCATGCAGACAAGCATATGTTAAGATACCGGAGTGACGGAAATTTATTCGAATGCAATGACGGCGGAGTTTACCTCTCCACTAACGACGGTACTTTATGGACGAATAAGACAAACGGAATTGTAATAAGTGAGATGTACAAACTGGGGGTTTCTCAGAAGACTACAAATGAAACAATTACCGGCTTGCAGGACAATGGAACAAAATTATTGTCAGGTGGTTCATGGAATGATGTAAAAGGTGGCGATGGAATGGAATGTTTAATCGACTATACAGATGCAAATATTCAATACGGTACCTATACTAACGGACAACTGGACAGAACTACAGACCACTGGAATTCATCAACAGATATTTCGGCAAATATCCCCGGAGGTCTTGGAAGTACAGGTGCATGGGTCTCCCCCTATATCATTGACCCACTCAATCCACAGATTTTATATCTGGGCTATTCAGATATCTGGAAAACGACAAACAGGGGAGATTCCTGGACCAAAATTTCGACGATGAATACCTCATCTAAAATCCGTTCCATGGCAATTGCCCCTTCGAATACACAGGTGTTATATGTTGCCAGTCCTTCGGTTATCTGGAAAACTCCTGACGGCGGATCAACATGGACCACAATAACGGGAACCCTTCCTGTCGGCTCAGGCAATATTACTTACATTACGGTTAAAAATGATGATCAAAATACCCTATGGGTTACGCTCAGCGGATATAATGCTACGAAAGTATACCAATCGATAGACGGTGGTACAACATGGACTAATCTCTCGGCAGGCTTGCCTTCCCTGCCTGTTTATACAATTGTCCAGAATAAACAGGTTAATACTGAAGTACAATTATATGCAGGGACCGAAGTAGGAGTTTATTTTAAGAAAGGGACTGACAATTGGATAGCTTACAACACCAGCCTTCCGAATGTATCGGTTGGTGAACTGGAATTTTACTATGCTCCCCTTCCTCAGAACAGCAAATTAAGAGTTGCAACTTATGGCAGAGGTCTTTGGGAATCACCTGTTTATTATTCACCCACCTCAATGAACTTTGTTTCCAGTACTACGACTCAAAATAAGACCGCAAATGTATTTCCGAATCAGGCAAATCAGGAAATAATAGGGGTGCAGGTTGTTACTGACGGTACGCTATCGCCTTTAAGTGCAACTTCCTTTACTTTTAATACTACCGGCTCTACAAATCCGATAGTTGACATTTCAAATGCCCGACTTTTTTACTCTGGATTTGATAACACATTTGCAACAGCTACACAATTTGGATCTGCTGTGATCGCACCTAATGGAGTCTTTACGTTCACCGGAACTCAAACTTTAAATGCGGGCACAAATTACTTCTGGCTTGCATATGACGTCGCACCCACAGCCGTATTAAATGATGTTCTGGACGCCAGTTGTTCCTCCATAACGGTAGGTACGGCGAAAACACCTTCCATTTCATCCCCTGCAGGAAACCGGACTATTACCTCCGTGAGTTACTGTGCTGCAGGGTCAACTTCCCCTGGCACAACCTATATTACGCATGTTGTAGTTGGATCCATTGATCAGACCTCCACAGCCGGAACAAACGGTTATTCAGATTATACATCAGCACAAACCACGATGGGAACCGGAATAAGTTACCCTGCCAAGGTAACTTATAATCCAAATTACCGTGCGGATCAAATTTTCATTTGGGTGGATTGGAATAAGAATGGGGATTTCTCCGATTCCGGTGAGAATGTGTATGTATCATCTGTCCCAACCGGAACCAATCCAATAACAGCAACGATCACTCCCCCCATCGGGACTACCAGCGGTACAACCCGCATGAGAATTAGAGTAACCTATACAGGATCGGGATACGGCTCAAATTCAACCTCCTGCGGCAATTCCCTGTATGGTGAAGTGGAAGATTATACATTGAATATTATCTGTACTCCTCCCGCTGCCCCAACTGGTGCAGCGGCTCAGACATTCTGCCTCTCTGCCGCTCCTACAGTTGCCAGCTTATCGGCAACAGGTACAGCAATAACATGGTATGATGCTCTAACCGGAGGATTAATACTTCTCCCTTCAACTCCTCTTGTCAATGGTAATCATTATTACGCAAGCCAAACAGTGAGCAGCTGCGAAAGCATTGCGCGGTTTGATGTTACCGCAACGGTTTCAGCTCCGAATGTCCCAATTCCGGGAATCATCACCCAGCCAACCTGTTCCACGGCCACCGGGAGTGTTGCATTGAGCGGATTACCTGCCTCCGGGACCTGGACCCTGACTGAATCGCTAACCAATACAACCCTGACGGGTACCGGCACAAATGGAACATTCAGCAATTTGCCACCCGGAACCTATACTTTCACCGTAACTGATGCACAAGGGTGTATTTCCCCAGCTTCTGCTATTGCGATTATCAATGCACAACCTCCCCTAAATAAACAGCTGAATGTTTCGGTATTTCTTGAGGGAGAATTCAATGCTGCAACTAGTTCAATGAACTTAACGCTAAATGACAAGTCTCTTATTCCAATCACTCAGCCTTACAATGTTGCGCCATGGAATTATAGTGGGAATGAAAGTGTTGTTTCAGTTCCCGTACAGGCGGTTGACTGGGTTCTTGTTGAACTCCGGCAGGCGGCGACTCCTGATGCAGCACTCCCGGGAACCCTTTTGCAGGGATGGCCAAGAGCCTATTTTCTTAAATCAGATGGTACGATCACCGATCTGGACGGCATCAGTAAACCAACGATCGGCAATCCTGTAATCAACGGCAACCTGTATGTGATTATCCACCACCGCAATCACATTTCTATCATGAGTTCAGTAGGAATGAGTGCCAATTGCAATGACTATACCTATAATTTTTCGGATGCTATTACAAAGTCTTACGGAAATTCTGCAGGTTATAAGCAATTAATCCTGGGAATTTTTGGGATGGTCAGTGGAAATGCCGATGGAGATGCCTCTATTTCGGTGAATGATTTCACACAATGGGCGACGGACTTTGGCAAGACTTTAATTTATCTTTCGTCTGACATCGATGGAGATGGTCAGGTATCGGTAAATGATTTCACACAATGGGCAATCAATTTCGGGATTGGAAACGTGATTCCTTTAAAAACCCTCGGAATTAATTCAAAAGGAAATCTGCCTTTGCTACATTACAGTAGTCAGGTTCCCGGCAGAAAATAGGTATTCCAGATTCATAAGGCAAGATAATCATGAGTCACTTAAGTTGAACGCGATTAAAGGATTTGGAAGAATTTAGCCTTTCAATTACATTATTTATCTTTACATGTTTAAACATGCATTGTTGTTCCATATATTTGTAAGGAAGTTATGATAATTCCTAGCCTTATAAACAAAGCCGATCTGGAAGGTTATTTAACTAAAAATAGACAATTATTAAAAACTAAAAATTAAAATTATGAAAACAGCGGAAATTTCAAAACCAGCAAAAATTGCAGCATGGATCATTTCAGGACTATTAACGGCCCTATACATTTATAGTGCAAGTGGCAAATTATTCCTTCATCCCGAACAAATGGCGCAAATGCATCTGGGCGATTGGCGTATCATTATTGCCCTTGGCGAACTGGCTTCAGCCTTTTTATTCCTTTTCCCCAAAACAAATAAAATTGGAACGTTGTTACTTAGTTCATACATGGGAGGTGCGATCATCATCCATATGACCGCCGGGATGAGCATAATGATGCCCGCTGTTGTTTTAATCTTAGTTTGGACAGTTGGAATAATAAGAAATCCGGACCTTATTAAATAATTTTTTATGACTATTGAAGACGAATTAAAGGGGCGTTTCCGGAACGATTATCACAAGGGATTGATAAACCTTACCTACACTGCAAAACAGTTAAGTTATGAATTTTTTCAATCGCTAAAGGCGCATAACATTACAGAGCAACAATATAATGTGCTCCGTATCTTGCGTGGCTTTCGTTCAGAAGCGCCCCTTTGTATCGGATTCATCAAAGATCGGATGCTCGATAAAGATTCAGACGTGAGCAGGATTGTCGACCGCCTTTACGACAAGCAACTGATCAGCAGAAAGGAGAATCCTGACGACCGAAGATTAAAAACGATAGAGATTACAGAGTTAGGACTTGCCTTACTAGACCGACTGTTTGATTGTGAAAAGAAAGCTGATACACTTTTAAATAAGCTTTCCAAATCTGAAATTATCCTTTTCAACCAACTTCTGGATAAAATCAGAACAAACAATGTGGGGTAAACTGTTATATAACTAATCTTCAAACTTTTGACGAGCTAAATTTAGTCCAGTACAAACTCTTTCCCCGACTCCGGGATTTCGATATCCCCGAACCCTGCTTCAATCATCTTTTCCTTATAAAACAACTGAGCTTCGTAATCCCCATGGACCAGAAACGTCTTCCTGATCTGTTTCTTGTCCTGGCATTTAAGATAATCGAGCATTTCGTTATAATCTCCATGTCCACTGAATGCTTCAATCCGTTCAATTGTAGCATTTACTGCATATTTAACGCCAAAGATTGAGACTACAGAATCCCCATTGATAATTTTTGCACCTAAGGTCCTCGGAGCACAATACCCAACACATAAAATTGTATTCCTGGGGTTTGAAATGTTATTTGCCAGGTGGTGCTTGATCCGCCCGGCTTCCATCATCCCTGATGCAGAGATAATCACACACGGCTTTTTAATTTTATTTAATTTCTTTGATTCCTGGGAAGTCTTCACATAATGGAGCGAATTGAAGCCAAATGCATCATCGTCATAGACCAATACTTCAATTAACTCTTTGTTGAAACATTCGGGGTGCATCCGAAAAATGTCTGTGGCATTAACTGCCAGCGGACTGTCAACGTATATCTGCACCTTTGGCAATCGCCCCTCATTGAAAAAATTATTCAGCGAGTAGACCAGTTCCTGGGTTCTGCCAATTGCAAAGGAGGGAATGATCAGTTTCCCGCCACGGTCAACACACGCCTCTTTGACAACACGCAGCAGATCTTCTTCTGCAGCTTTGATATGAGGATGCAACCTGTTGCCGTATGTCGCTTCCGTAATCAGGTAATCGACCTGGGCAAAAGGTTCGGGAGATTTAAGAATTCTGCTTGACGGGCGGCCGATATCGCCGGTATAACCTATTTTTGTGACTTTCCCGTTTTCCGTTATTTCAATAACAGCGGCTCCTGCCCCCAACAGATGTCCGGTTGTTGTGAATCGCACCTTGACGTTGTCACTGATATAAAATTTCCGGTTTGAGGCTGTTCCGATGAAAAGTTCCATGCAGCGCAGAGCGTCCTCCTTAACGTAGATCGGTTCAACAGGTTCCAACCCCTGACGCGCCCGTTTTTTATTGTGCATTTGAGTATCACTTTCCTGGATATGCCCGCTGTCGGCAAGCATAATTGCACAAAGATCGCGCGTGGCATTGGTGCAAATAACCGAACCCCTGAATCCAAGTCGGTAAACATAGGGGATCAGACCAGAGTGATCGATATGAGCATGTGAAAGGATGATATGATCGATCTCTCTGGGCTCAAAACCAAGATTTCGGTTCATCTGGTCGGTCTCCTGCCCTTTTCCCTGAAACATACCGCAGTCCAGGAGTATTTTCTTGCCGTTATCAAGGGTGATAAGTGTTTTGCTGCCCGTAACTTCGCGTGCAGCACCGAGGAATTTTATTTTCATAAACTAGCCATTAGATGTGGTCTAAAGTTAAGTAAATCCGGATCAAATAAATTATTAATGTCAAAACTATTACCAATCTTATTTTGTTGTTTAACTTCACACCCGAATTGGAATTTAATAGTTCTATTTAATTTAAAAAGTAAGAAAAGATGAAAAGAACAGGAATAATTGTACTGATTGTAATTGTAGTTCTGTTGTTTTGGGGATTTCAGTGGGGAATCTCAACCGCAAATAAGATGGTAACGATGGATGAAGGGGTTGCCGCATCATGGTCACAGGTGGAAAATGTCTATCAGCGCCGTTCTGACCTGATCCCAAACCTTGTTAATACAGTCAAAGGTTATGCAGACTTCGAGAAATCGACCCTAACAGCAGTTATTGAGGCGCGTGCTAAAGCAACTCAGGTCACCGTAGATCCTACAAAGCTTACAACTGCTTCAATGAAACAGTTCCAGGAAGCCCAGGGTGGATTATCATCGGCATTGGGACGCTTAATGGTCGTGATGGAGAAATACCCGGATCTGAAGGCTAATGAAGGATTTTTAAATCTTCAGGCGCAGCTTGAGGGGACTGAAAACCGGATTACCGTCGAACGACAAAAATTCAATGAAGTTGCCAGAAGTTATAACACCTACATCCGCCAGTTCCCACAGATGTTCATCGCTTCGATGCGAAATTTTGAGAAGAAAGCTTATTTTGAAGCGGAAAAAGGGGCTGAAAAAGCGCCAAAGGTTCAATTTTAATTGTTCGGTTATGAACCCTAAAGATTTTCTCGGGAAAGAGAATGAGCGGTTAATCAAAGAAGCTATTGAAGGTGCAGAACATCAAACAAGCGGCGAGGTTCGTGTCCATATCGAAAGTGCCTGCAAACAGGAGGTACTTGACAGGGCAGCATGGCTCTTTAAAAAGCTTAAGATGCACGAAACCAAGGAGCGTAACGGAGTGCTGATTTACCTCTCCATTAACGACCGTAAATTTGCAATCATTGGTGACTCCGGAATTAATAAGGTCGTTCCCGAAGGTTTCTGGAATGCAATCAAGGAGACTATGATCAGCCATTTCAGCAAGGGGGAATTTGCTCAGGGTATAATTACTGGAATCGAAAAAACAGGTGAACATCTTAAACAGTATTTCCCCTGGCAGAGCGATGATACCAATGAACTATCGGACGAAATTTCATACGGAAAATAATGAGATACTTTACTTTGAAACTTAAAACTGCGCTTTTTACCCTATTGACAGCGCTTATTTTCTGCCAGATTTCATACGCACAGAGCGAATTTCCGGTTCGCCCGGATCCTCCCCGACTTGTGAATGACTTTGCCGGACTCCTTTCTGCAAGCCAAAATGGTGCGCTTGAAAATAAACTGGTCAGTTTCTACCAGAAAACCTCAACCCAGATCGCTATAGTAACGGTTAAAAGCCTTTCTGGATATGACAAAGCCGATTACGCAACGAAACTCTCCGAACAATGGGGAATCGGACAGAAAGGGAAAAATAACGGAATACTAATCCTTGTTAAACCAAAGATTGCCAATGAACAGGGTGAAGTATATGTTGCTGTGGGCTATGGTCTCGAGGCCGTTGTCCCTGATGCCGTGGCAAGCCAGGCATTGATCAGGGAGGAGCTCCTGCCAGCATTCAAACAAAACGACTATTTTTCTGGTCTTGATAAAAGTACAGATGTCCTGATATCTCTAACCGCTGGTGAATTCACAGCTGATCAGTATGTTAAAGCGGCAAGAAAAAAAGGTAAATCAGGTTCCGGAGGATTCATAGTAATTATGATTGTCCTAGCCATAATTTTTCTTTTCCGTCGCAGAACAAACGCTTATGGAGTCAGTAGTGGCCAGGGATTTCTGGGTACCCTGCTGCTAATGGATCTGCTAGGTGGCGGCGGACGAAACAGCGGTTCATGGAACGATTTTTCAGGCGGCGGTGGTGATTCCGGCGGAGACAGTTTCGGAGGCTTCGGAGGTGGAAGCTTCGGTGGAGGTGGCGCGGGTGGTTCATGGTAATTAGGCAATTCGACGATTTGGCAATCATGGCAATTCGGCAATTGGGTATTTTTGTAAAAAAATAAAAAATTGTAAATCAGGTCTTACACACCTTATTTACTCTCTTTATTAACCTTCCTAGCCGGATAAAACCCAACAATAAAGGGGGTGAAATAATTAAATTTATTTCACCCCCTTTATTGATTTAAATAATAATTTTCTCAAAATATAAGTTGCGTTCTGTTCTGTTCTGATTTTTTTTATATTTGCAGTAACTGAACTGAAATATAAATGTATGGGCTCTTTTATTTCCCAACGCCTGAATCCTGTTTCAAAACCTGCAATCCAATTTAAAACCGCAGTATTTATCAGTTTATTAAGCTGTTACTAATCCCGGAAAACTATTTTAATTTCTAACTAAATATTCAACCCGATTATGGAAAATGTAAATCAAAAGAGACTTTTTATTGCCAGCTGTCTGGCGTTACTGGTTACCGGACTGACATTTGCTATCAGAGCAAAAATTGAGGGTGTATTTACTACCACTTATCTATTAAGCAAAGAAGAAATTGGCCGCGCTTTTGCACCTGCATTCTTCGGCTTTGCCATAGCTATGTTTGCAGGAGGATTTATCATCGATATCGTCAAAACAAAAACAATTGTCCGGTTGGCCTTTGGTCTGCATGTTATCGGAATTATACTCTTACTTTTGGCTAAAGATTTTACCTCCCTATTTATTGCCAATGTATTTATCGGACTCGCCAATGGTAGTGTTGAGGCAGCTTGTAACCCCCTTGTTGCTACAATCTTTCCGACTGAAAAAACAAAAATGCTAAACAGGTTTCATGTTTGGTTTCCTGGCGGAATCGTGATTGGAGGAGTTTTAGCCTGGTTGATCATGGATTCATTTAACTTCCCATGGCAGGTATTAGTCGGTATACTCTTTATTCCATTAGCCACTTACGGCTATTTATTCTTCAACGAAAGGATCCCGGAGACAGAACGGGTGGCCAGCGGTGCTACTTATAAAGATATGATGCGTAATGTTGGCGCACCATATACTATAATCGCAGCGGTACTACTTATGATTCTTTCTGCTTTCATCCCTGCCCTAAGCTTGAATTTCAATAGCATGGTTCCTTACCTGATTATCACGGCAATTGTTGTTTTGGTAATTATCGAAGGACGGTTAATAAATAAAATCAGTCTGTTATTTCCACTGGTGTTATTTTGCATGTTGCTTACGGCCTCCACAGAGCTGGGAACAAACCAGTGGATTAATGCACTGTTAAGTACCAACGGAATCAATCCAATGATTATCCTGGTGGTGATGACGGGTATTATGGCAGTTGGTCGTTTTTTTGCAGGAGGATTGATTCATCGTTTAAACCCAACCGGGGTATTGTTAGGTTCGGCCATTACTGCAACAGTTGGACTGTGGTTGCTCAGTATTTCATCAGGTGCCATGATGACAGTTCTTTCGGCAGCAGTATTTGCCGTTGGCGTATGTTACTTCTGGCCAACTATGATCGGTTTTGCTTCTGAATATGTCCCCAAAAGTGGTGCATTGGGAATGTCTATTTTAGGCGGGGCAGGTTTTGTCGCAACTTCTATGGTGTTGCCTATCATGGGAAAATCGATCGAAACTTCCGGTCCCCAAATAACCTTACGCAATATGTCGGTTCTGCCAATTATTCTTATAATTGCATTTATCGGTCTTTCGTTACTTGTCCGGAAGAAATTTCCAAAAACTAAAAATGGTTGATTTATTTAAGTAGAGGCGTAAAATTTTACGCCTCTACTTAAGCAAATCATCCCCAACCGATACAGATATTAAATTTAACAATAGCTGTACTGCCACAGGATCATAAACCGGAATCTCCCGCTCATACCTTGCTGGCTGTATTGTTTCATCTATCCGGCCTTCAGTGCTTAACTGGCATAAATAAAGTTTTCCTTTCCCACTAACTGGAATCACCTCAACCAATGGAAACCGGATTGGATTAACCCCACAAGTAGCCAGGGCGTTTATGCGCACCCCTTTCCCTTCAAAACGCATCTCCTCGTCCGGAACAGTAAATCCATCACTACCATTCCACTCATCGACCCTGGATGTGGCTAAACCATAGGTAAGTTCAGGGTAACCACCCTTTAATATAAAGACTCGTTCAGGTGATTTCAACTTGCTAAAGCTAACTTTCACATCAAATGGCAAAAATATTTTAGATTGCGTAGTTTGATCCCTTCCTGAAGATCCAAAATCGAGAAAAATAACGGACATCTCCCGGCGTAACGAACGGGATATTAACTGGCTGATCTCAGGTTCCCCGGCAATATAGTGAGCCCAACCCTCCTTTCCAAGTAATAACACCTGAGCCCAGGAGTAATTGGGCGCTTTTATCTCCCAGGTCTTTAAAAATAAGTTAAGATTCTCTTCATAGGCAGGAGAATAAACCAAAATCTTAGATAACCTGGACGACTTTTGGGGTCGAATCACATTAAATTCAAACGAAGGAATCAACTCTTTTTGAATTTCATCCGCGTGACCTAGAGTCAGCGTGAAAATTCCTGCAGTCTTTGGAACCGGGATCAGCAAAGGAATTTTAACGTTCCCTTCTTCCCCCAATTCCAGATTAATGACCGTTTTCCAAACCACCAGCCTATCCTTGTCCAGGACTACAAATTCCTGAGTAACTGTTTCAGCATGTTGGGTAATATTTTTAAACCGAACCTCCATTCGAATTAAGCTACCAGGCAAAAAATCAGTGTAGCCCATGCCAAATGTTACCACATATTTAGGACCATTAAAGTCAGACTGATCTTCAGATGCCCGGCAAAATAATGCAGAAGCAAACCCAAAAACCGCAACCAATAAGGCCCATTTTAAACATGAAAAACACATCTCTTCAGGAATTTAATAATTTGGATCACCATAGGTGAATGAAACAAAGGCGATCATTTTACCATTAGGGCTCCAGGAGGGGACGTTCATAGTCCCTTGTCCCCCATAAATATACGCCAGGACTTTTGATTTCGAAATGTTTGCCGGTTGAAACTGTAGCAGAACCCGTTGATTGTGGGGATGAGAATTGGCAGGCACAGCAGCAGGATAGGAAACATAAACCATATTTTTGCCGTCGGGTGAAAGATGAGCAAACCAATCGTTATAGGGACCAAAGCTTACCTGTTTTTGATTACTTCCATCGGCCGACATCCGCCAGATTTTCATCATTCCCGAACGCACAGAATTAAAATAGATGATTTTACCATCCGGGGCATATTCCGGACCATCATCCAACCCTTTGGAATTTGTTAATCGGAATTCCGCTCCGCCATGTATCCCGATTCCCCAAACATCATAATCTCCGTTTCGTTCAGCACAATAAACAAGCGTTTTTCCATCCGGAGACCACCCATGCAAATAAGACGGAACATTCTGCGTGACTATTTTGGGAATGCCACCTTCCACTGGAACCACATAAACCATCGAACCGGTTTTTCCATCAGGCAGTTTGGTACCACTCGAAATACCCAGGTACTTCCCATCAAAGGAGAGGACGTGGTCGTTATTATTGCTTGTAACATCACCCGTGAATATCTTTTCCGGCGTTTTTGTATCGAGTGGAAATTTATAAAGCAATCCCTCTGAATTATAGATTAGAAATTTTCCATCCCTCGACCAGTTTGGCGCTTCGATATGTCCTTTGGTGGCGAAGATCACTTTTCGGATACCTGTCGCCACATCCATTATCTCCAAACGACTAGCGGAAGGGTGCTGATAACCATCAACTCCCGTTGCTGCTGGAACATCAATACGGAAATTGGAAAATACTGCCTTTTCAATCACTCCGGTATCATGAGCGCAGACAAACAATCCGGCATAAACAGGGGATTTGAAGCTTATCAATAACCGTCCGGTTTCAATAAGGGGATTGCCGGTTTTGGCAGCGCGCATCACAAGGGTATCCCCTTTCCGTTCAAGCTGGATCACATCGGGAGCCACAAGTGTCGCTTTAACTTCCCCGGTAAGGTCATTTTCCTTAATCCGGTATTGTAACGATGTAAGTCCGTCACCGTGGATGGCAGCATCTGCATAGCGTGATCCGGGGTCACAATTTTCTCTGACTATTAACCCCATTTTACGATGAGCATTTGCCCCTTCCCCAACAAAGTGACAGAAGGTTGTGAGGATAAAATCTCCGCTAAGTTTTACGGAGGCAAAATGGAATTCATCCCTGTTCGCCCACATATTGAGTCCACTGCCAATTAAAGTGTAGGTTTGGTTCACTTCATCAAAATAAGTTGAACCTTTAATTTTAGGATTCCCTATCTCTGTCACACTCAGAAAACCTCCCCCTTTCTGACCATGGAGGTGGGTTATATTCAAAAGCAAAATCATTGAAATACAGATTGAAACCGGAAATAAACGGACCATGGCTGGAATAAGATTACAAATTAATTTTAAATTTCAAGGAGTTTTCAGTTGTTCCGGCAATCGGATTCTCTTCGTTGGACAGGGAGAACTCCCTATTTGAATTACCTGATAATAAAGTGCTAAGGTGTAATTATTTTTTGATAATAGCTATTTTTTGGTGCAAAAAAATTCCACTGCTATGATCTCCGGGAGAATCATGACAGTGGAATTATGCCAATTAAATACGAAACCGCTTACTTCGCAACAGATCTCATATATTCCAATACCGATCTTGCTTTAGCCTGGTTGAGTGCAGGGTCAGGCATCGGTAAATTGTTATATTCCTTTAAAAGCGCCTTGATGATAGGATCCTCTTTCTGCATCTGAGCCGAGTTTAAAAGCAGGTTCATAATAAACTCAGGTGCCCGCTGCTTTGTTACATTCCGAAGCGCCGGGCCGATCTTCTTCTGATCCAAATCATGACAAACAATACATTGCATGTTAAATATCCCTTTACCTTCATCTACCCATTTTGGATTCAACGGACCCAGTACAACAGTTTTGACAGGACCAATTCCGTGACTCTTTTCCTGAGCAACTCCCTGAAAAGCACTAAATACCAACATAAAAACAAATAGCGGCAATGAAACTGAAAAAATTCTTTTCATAATCTAAATTGTAAATATTAATTAAAAATTGAGCCAAACAACGAGGTAAAGGGTATTATTATCTGATGCATTTCGCCCCTTCCCATCATAATTCCAATGTGTGCCATCAAAATTATTATAGCCGACATATTGTAAAGCAAATTTTGTATTATACCATGGCAAATATTCAAGCTGGGCGATATAACCGTCACTATCCGGTTTATTGGTCCAGCTGCCGACATTCTCATCTACTGTGCCGGTTGTTTTAAAATAACCTACGGTTGCACCTAATCCTTTTTTCAGATAGAGATTAGCATCGGCTTTAAAAGAATTAAAATCTAATTCCTGACTTGGAGCACCAGAGGATTCACGAGTCTCATTCTCATGGGTATAGGAGGAATGTATGGTTAACGCTCCGAAAGGTAAATTATGTTCATACTGAAAATCAAAGGCGACATCTCTGATTTTATTCATGTCACCTGTGATACCGCTTTGATATAGCCTTGGAGCAATCCCAAATGTGCCGACAGAAATATAATTGTTATACCATTGATGTTGCAACGCCAATCTCCAATAAGGTGCAATGCCACGCAGCACACCGACACTTGTAGTATCTGAAGGATTCGCAGCTCCCTGCTGAGCAGATCTGTAAGCACTAACTTCAGCAAAAATCAGGTTATTCCAAAGTGCATATAGGCCTAATCCAGCTACCTGTCCACCCAGATTTTCCATAATGGACGATTTTGCAGGTGTCTTGGCAGCATCTGATCCGGCAGAAGGGAATCTCCAGGCTGGGGAAGTATTCCACACATCCTGAACAGCAGGGTTATTATTCAACGTTAAGCCATAAGTTAAACTTTTGCCTGCAAATCTACCCTGGTTTGCGTACCGGATATCGACATTATCCATCCCAAAACTATGGCCGTCATAGGTCATCTGAATAAAAGTCCCAATATGGGGAGTAACCTGTCCGGCATAGAAGACACTCAATTGCTGAGGGAGGGTCACCGAATTATTCTGAACTCCGGGAACGTCTTTTGCAATATGGGTAAATGAGGATTGAACCATTGCCGACAGAGGCAATGTGCTTAACAATTTAAGCCGGGTTACGTTGGTACTGTCGTCCTTCGATTCAATGGTGCTCATCCCTGTGAGTACATAACCGTTCATCTTGAACTGACGTCCAAAGGAATTTAGTTCAGGAAATGAGAAATGACAGGCAGAACAAGACATGCCGGTCTGCCGGGCATAACTTGGCAGCCCTTTAACCGCTGTTATATTTAAGAGCAACGCGATAGCTACAAACAAAATTTTACCTGCATGGGTTAGAATTTGTACTCCCATTTTGCTGGTAGGCAAAGTCAATGAGTAGTAAAAACTCTTTATTTTCAAGGATTTCTTCATGTTTTAAGATTTAAGAACATTAATAAATAAGCTCAATAACACGCCAAAGTAACTATAATTAACAATGACAAACCACAGAATAAACCAATTTAGAATCATTCTTTGTGACCCACATAGCTGGATATCCAGTAGAATAAACATCCTTGCTTTAAGAACAAATAAATCAGTTTAAGGTTGCATAAAAGGGATCAATCATTTGCCAATCAACGATTATAATCTAAATTTGAAAGGATTATATCCATTAGTATATTCCGTTCTTTTAATTTATAAAAACGATGACCAGAAAGGAAAATATATATAACCTTGATTTGCTTCAAAATGGGGCACCTACTCCATTTGTGATAAAAACGATGGAGGGGATAGACAGTCTTATGGTGGGAATTGCAGACAATCCCCACCGACACAATTATTACACGATAATCTGGCCAATTACAGCCACGGGAAAACATGTGATTGATTTTAGGGAATATCCCATCTTTCCGAACCATCTCTTTTTTGTAAGTCCCGGGCAGGTTCATCAGGTGATTACCGATCCTGATCCAACCGGATATGTGATTCTCTTCACGGCAGAATTTCTCGAAAAGAACAGTATTCGAAACGACTTTATTTCCAACCTGCGGTTATTTCAGAAAAGTGGCGAAACGCCTCCGCTTGTGCTCACGCCGCAAGTTATAAATATATTACAACCATTTGTGAACCAAATATTTTCGGCGTTTCAAATCAGGAATGAGATGTATTTCGAAACCATTGGAGCCTACCTTAAACTCTTCCTGATTGAGTGCAAAGGATTATGCACCTCAGCCGCCCCCGACACGAATACGCAGTACATAGAAGTGGGTAAAACAATTGTGACGAATTTTAAGGCCGTCGTTGAAAACCATTATATGAAATGGCATCAGGTTAAGGATTATGCTGAATTACTCTGTGTGACTCCCAATTATCTGAATGAGGTAATTAAGTTGTCCATAAACAGTTCTGCAAAGGATTTCATTCAGGATCGGATTATTCTTGAAGCAAAGCGGATGGCAATCTTCACCGGGAAAAGCGGTAAGGAAATTGGATTTGAACTTGGCTTCGAAGATCCCTCGCATTTCAGTAAATTTTTTAAAACAAATGAAGGACTTTCACTTCAGGATTTTAAGAAGAGCATAATCAAATAGATGGTCAGGGGAAATAAACTCAATTTGCATTTCATCACCTACCGTTCCTACCGAAAAGAAAAGCTCTGTAATGATTATGCAATTCGATATTATCCCGTTTCCCCTTTATTTATACCATTGATCCCGTAATTTATCCATTTCCCAACCAACTTCCCCCCACTACCTTTGCGTCATTATAAATAACTTAAAAATAAGAACCATGGAAGAGCAAGTAAAAACAAAGTGGGGTATTGACCCAATTCACAGTGAAATAGGATTTAAAGTTAAACATCTGATGATTACAAACGTGAAGGGAGTGTTTAAAGAATTTGATGCCAGTATATACACAACAGGTGAGGATTTTATGACTTCCGAGATTGATTTCTGGATGAATCCTGCTTCTGTAGACACAGGTGTTGCAGATCGCGATACCCATTTAAAAAGTGCCGATTTTTTTGATGTTGAAAATTTCAAAGAGATCCATTTCATTGGAAATACTTATGAAAAAGTTGACAATGACGGTAGCTATGAGTTATATGGTGACCTCACGGTAAAGGATGTCACAAAACAGATTAAGCTCGATGTTGAATTTGGAGGTGTTATGAAAGATCTCTGGGGAAATGAGAAAGCGGGATTTACAATTAACGGCAAGATAAACCGAAAGGATTTTGGCCTGACCTGGAATGCAGCCCTCGAAGCTGGTGGAGTGCTTGTGGGCGAGGATGTAAAAATAAGCTGTGAAATACAATTGGTAAAGCAATCATAATCATGACAAATACTATTCTACATAAAGCCGATACCCGTGGGAATGCAAACCACGGGTGGCTAAAAAGCAGGCACACCTTTAGCTTTGCAAACTACTATAATCCCGAAAGGATGAACTTTGGGGCTTTGCGCGTACTAAACGACGATAGTGTCGAGGCGGGAATGGGGTTTGGCACCCACCCTCATGACAATATGGAGATTATTTCAATTCCCCTGGAGGGAGATCTTGAGCATAAAGACAGTATGGGAACTGTTTCTGTGATTAAGCATGGAGATATCCAGGTTATGAGTGCAGGAACTGGTATTTTTCACAGTGAATATAATGCAAACAAAGATCAATTGGTGAAATTTCTTCAGATCTGGGTCTTCCCCAATAAGAAGAATGTCACCCCCAGGTACGACCAGATAACCCTCGATCTTGCAGACCGCAATAATAAGCTGCAGCAAATCCTTTCTCCAAATCCGGAAGATGCAGGAGTATGGATTCATCAGAATGCCTGGTTTCATCTTGGAAAATTTGACAAAGGTGTCAGTTGTGACTATGAGCTTAAAGCCATAGGGAATGGAGTATACGCATTTATCCTAAGTGGCGAAATGACTATTAATGATCGGCAATTAGCCGCCCGCGATGGGTTTGGAATCTGGGATACTGACAAAATAACAATCCTGGCTGATACTGATGCAGAAATTCTACTTATGGAGGTTCCTATGAATTATTAAGAAATAGCTAAGATAGAATGTCGCATCCTACACCTTTGCGCCTCCTTTATATCTCTTTTCCTCACACCAGGTACTCGGGAGTTGCGAAACTCGAACATCAAAACAGATAATGTTGGAATTCTATTTATGTTAATGTTTAATGACCTCAGCGAGGTCGTATGTTTATAGACAAAGAAATTAAGAATATCAGGTATGACTCGGCGGAGTCATACCTATCTTTCAAAAGTCAAATTTCTATAAACGTACAAACCCGCCGGATTTGAAAAAACATATTAAATGATAGGAGATTTAAAAAGAGTTATAAAGGAGGCTGTAAGCCACAATGAAAACAAAAAAAATCAAAATAATTACTTAAACGGGAATGAGAAATATTTTAAGACAAGGAATCTCCTTATAAAGCAAAGGGAAATATAGTTAATTCTTACTTTTTCTAGCTGTGTTTAGCTATTCGATCAGTGTCATCAGTGTTCCATTAGTATCTCATATTAATAATCCTCTACCGGATTTAAAGGGGTATCCAAAATCAGCTGGTAAAACGCAAGGTCGAGCCACCGTCCAAATTTAAATCCGGCTTCACGGATTATCCCGTTAAAAACAAACCCCTCTTTTTCGTGCAAGCGGATGCTTTCCAGATTTGAGGCATCAATACCACCTATGAGAACGTGATAATCCTGTTCTGCCGCCACTCTTATAATCTCCTTAAGCAACAATCTTCCAATTCCTTTACCCCGTTGATCTTTCCTCACATAAACAGAATGTTCTATCGTATATTTATAGGCGGGTCTGACACGAAATGACCCGTAGGAACCAAACCCCAAAAGAGAATTATCGCGGTCGAAAACACCAATAATAGGATATTTTCCATGTTGTTTTTCCGCATACCAGCTATTCATAACCTCCATCGTACGTAGCTTATAATCGTACAAGGCAGTGGAATGAAGTATCGCCTCATTAAATATCTCCCTGATTTCAGGCAATTGTTCTTCTGTACATGATTTTATCCTAAATTCCATAGTGATGGCCATTAAATTAGTGTTCTGAGTTCTTCTTAGCTTTTTCTAAATCAACACCTTTAAAATACTTTTTCAGCGTATATTCAGGTTGCCACTCATCGGGATGCTGATGTAACTGAGTATAGTCATATTCGAGTGGAAGTATCGTTTTCGGATTCATTGAGGCGGTATCATCATTCGCTTTATGGAGTTCAAGCATAAGCGCCATCATCTCCTCAATTTTAGCTTGAGATTCAGGAAGTTTAGCCAGGTTATTAATCTCAAAGGGATCTTTCCCAAGGTTAAATAACTGGATGAAATTTTGCTGAGGATAAAAAATAATTTTCCAGTCTCCCTTCCTTACTGCTCTGGCAGTATTCCGGTAAGCGGTATAAAGCGCATCCCGAACTCCGGTAATTTCACCCATTATTATAGGTGTCAGATTTTGCCCGTCTACACCCGAAGGGACCGCGATTTCACATAAACCACTTAATGTCGGGAATAAATCATAGAGGTAAACGAGTGCCTGACTTACTTTTTCCCGTGGAATCCCGGGGCCTGAGATAATTAATGGAACATTTGTACTATGCTCATAGACATCCTGTTTCCCCAACAGGCCATGGCTTCCAATCGCCAATCCGTTATCTGCGGCATAAACAATTATCGTATTTCCAAAAAGCCCGTCTCTCTTGAGTGTTTCTATAAGCTCTCCCACCTTCGCATCGAGGTGCGTGATAAGGGCATAATAGTCAGCCAAAGATTCCTGTATTATCTCAGGGGTTCTTGGCCACGGAGCAAGATTCTCATCTCTCAGATCCAGCTGGTCAAATTTAAAAGGGTGAACTTTCTGAAAATTTCCCGGGACAGGAATCGATTCAGGAGGATACATTCCGATATAATCTTTTCGCGGAGAGCGGGGATCATGGGGCGCAGTGAATGCAACGTAACAAAAGAAAGGATTCTCCCGCTTTTCTGCCGCATATTCATTGATAAAATCGGTTGCAGCGCCTGCAAAAAGATCTGTTGAGTACCCCTTAGTTACAGGGGAAGTAAGTTTTCCATCTGCCCCTAAATCACGGCAGGGAACCTTATAATGATCTGCCATCCCCCCGATAAACACATTCTTCCCATTTTGAAACGAAGCTTCAAAGGTTTGAGCGCCATTATGCCACTTCCCGGTTCCAAAAGTTTCGTAGCCATTGTCGGCAAAATGCATTGGCATCGTATGTACCCCTTCAAGCCTGTCGTAAACATGGAAAAGACTTTTACCGCTCATAAGCATTGCACGGCTGGGGGCACAAATTGCACCATGATGCCCACCCATAACATAACAACTGGTAAAGCGGACACCACTTCTGGCCAGATTATCAATATTTGGAGTCCGGATGTAATGATTCCCAGAAATCCCAAGAGCATCAGCCCGCTGATCATCCGCAAACAGAAAGAGGATATTCGGCTTTCTGGCCTGGACAAACAGTGATAATCCGCTAAAGAACAACACTGCCGGAAGCTTGGTCATAATTTTCATAGCAAGAAATAAAAATCTATTAATTCAAATGCTTCATCTTCCTTGAAGCTTTTACACTTAAATACTTTGCGACCCTCTGCGATTTCCCTTAGCGACTCTCTGCGTTTAAATTTTCAATTCCTGATATTGCCTCTACATCCTTATAGGACTTGATTCTATCACGTAAAATTATGATTGCAGAAAAAATCCGGCAGTATACCTTCGTTGATAAACACCAAAGATAAACTGCCGGAGGGATTAAGAGCTTGTTAGGTTTTTAGGCTGAAGGTGTATTGGATAAGAACCATATTCCGGATACCCTAAAAGCCTAATAGTCTATAGCCTAAAAGTCTATATTCCCTACTTTCTCGTTTTGCCATATACCGGTCCATAGGTATCGCAGGCACGGTAATCGGAACCCTCTTTATCCATTCCAAAGGCATTCCAGACAGCAGGCCGGAAAATTTTCTCATCTGCAACATTATGCATCGAAACAGGAATCCGGAGCATCGCAGCCAATGAAATAAGCTCACTTCCAACATGTCCGTAGCTGATTGCTCCGTGGTTTGCACCCCAGTTTGCCATTACATTATAGACATCGGCAAAAGCCCCTTTGCCTGTCAATCGTGGTGCGAACCATGTTGTTGGCCAGGTTGGATTTGTACGCGCATCAAGTGTGGTATGGACATCTTCAGGCAATTGAATTGTCCACCCCTCTGCGATCTGAAGAACCGGACCAATCCCCTTAATTAGGTTGATCCTGGACATTGTGACAGGCATCTCCCCTTCAGTTTTGAAATGCGAAGAATAACCACCGCCACGGAAATAGCCCAGATCAGCAGCCGGCCAATCTGTTGCATCAAGACATGCCTGAGCCTCAGATTCGGAGATCTCCCAGAATGGTTTCATCGCAGGTTGACCATCCTTAAGCTGTTTAGCTGTCGCATCGAGGGTTGTTGAACCTGAATTAATCAGGTGAATGATCCCTTCTGAAGCTTTACCTGTAAGCTTTTTGCCTGTTACACGCTCTACAGAGTCTGGACTCCAGTAAGTGCGAACATCAGAAAATATCTGGGCAGTATTGGTGAGTAGATGTCCAAACAACATCGCAACACCATTTAAGGAATCGTTTTCAGTTGCCACAATAAATGCCTGACGTATTCCGTTCCAGTCAAAAGAGGAGTTTAGGATCGCCTCCATGAAATCTCCGTTTGGCAAATGATCGGTCCACTGACGCTGACCCTGGAAACCGCCAGCAATGGCGTTGCGTCCCAACGCCTCTTCGCCATAACCCATCTCAGCCAGTACCGGATTACCAATCATCAGGTCACGCGCAATGAGGGTCATCTTAACAACCATCTCCCACTCCCAGGTTTTGCGCTTGGCAGAAAGTTGTTTATCCGCTTTGTTCGGATCTTTTCCCTCTTTACAGTTTTGTTTCACCCATGCCAATGCTTTCTCAAATTCGGCATGGTCATAAATACCACGTTCTGCCCGACGGGAGATCTCCGACATATCGACCACCTCTGTACGAATACCCAGGTAATCGAGCAAAAACTCCTGATCAACATACGAACCTGCAATACCCATCGACATTCCGCCAATAGATAAATACGATTTATTACGCATCTGCGCTACGGCAAGACCGGCTTTTGCAAACTGCAGGATCTTCCCTTTTACATCTTCAGGAATTGAGGTATCTCTTGAATCCTGTACATCGCGGCCATAAATTCCGAAAGCAGGTAAACCTTTCTGTGCATAACCGGCAAGCGCGGCAGCAAGATAAACGGCACCCGGACGCTCTGTTCCGTTAAAACCCCAGACAGCTTTTGGCAATAACGGATCGGTATCCATAACTTCTGTACCGTAGCACCAGCAGGGGGTAACAGTAAGCGATACGCCAACACCTGCGCGTGAAAACTGATCGGCACACATCGCCGCTTCTGCAACACCACCGATAGTATGGTCAGCTATTATACATTCCACTTTTTGTCCGTTCGGGAAACGCAGATTCTCAGATATAAGCTGAGCAGCTGCCTTTGCCATATTTATGGTCTGAACCTCAAGTGATTCTCTAACCCCCTGAAGACGGCCGTCAATCACAGGTCGAATGCCAATTTTAGGCATCTCTCCAATAAGTCGGTTAATCATTTTTACTGATTTTTTTATTATTAATTGTTGAATTCTGAAAAGTCATACGAATCGTAAAAATAAAACTTTCCGGAATAAGATCAGATTCTATTTGCAATAATTTATTGCTCTCCATAAAATAATGATTTAGCAGAATTTAGAGCAACTGGCTTTGGGCGACTAGCTGCTGGCAGGACTAGAACCACATGATTTTGCATGGACTAACTCCAGGAAAGACAATACACTTTCCTGAGCAGTAATATCAGCCAGCTGCAAGTTACAAGTAGCCAGTTGCAAGTAGCCAGAATCAATCAATCCGAAACATTCACCTTTGATTATAAAAAAAACCTCCAATCGAGAAATTGTTTCCACATATTCGTAAATTTGTTCTATTAAGTCACCTAAAATTCATCATTATGCCTTTCATTATTATTCTGGTTGTTCTTGTTGTTATTGTATTCTGGCTGATTGGCATCTACAATTCGCTGGTGCGCCTTCGCAATACAAGACAAAATGCCTTTGCAGATATTGATGTTCAACTGCGTCAACGGCACGACCTTATTCCTCAGCTTGTTGAGACCGTAAAGGGATATGCCACCCATGAAAGGGAGTTGCTTATGCGGGTTACCGAAGCAAGAACTGCAGCGATGAGCGCCACAACAATTGACGATAAAATCAAAACTGAGACCCAGCTCTCGTCTGCATTACAGGGATTAAAGGTGTCGGTTGAAGCCTATCCCGATCTAAAAGCTAATCAAAACTTCCTGCAACTTCAGGAGGAATTAAGCGATATCGAAAATAAACTGGCCGCAGTACGCCGATATTTCAACGCTGCCACTACTGAATACAATACAGGTATCGAAACTTTTCCTTCGAATCTTATTGCGAACAACTTCGGATTCAGACGCGAAACAATGTTCGACCTTGGACAGGATCGTGCTACAATGGAGGAACCGCCAAAAATCAGCTTTAATTAATGACCTACGTCGGCATACAGACACAAATCAGGAGAAACAACTTCAACAGTGTCCTCCTGATTATTGCTTTTCCAATGGTACTCCTTGGGATGGTTTATGCTTTTTTGTTCTTCACTTCGCGGCAACAGGATCCCCAAATGATTAATGACTCATTTGTGAGTATCGTTCCTTTTGTGATTATCGGAACTTCGATCTGGTTTATCATTGCCTGGTTTTTTCACAATTCGATGATCCAAATGGCCACCGGATCAAAACCTTTGGCACGCATGGAGAACAAGCGGGTCTATAACCTTGTCGAAAATCTCTGCATCTCCAAAGGGATGAAGACCCCTCATATTTATATTATTGAAGACAACTCTCTAAATGCTTTCGCGAGTGGAATCAATGAACGAACCTTTTCTGTTTCGCTTTCGCGCGGAATTATCGATAAACTAAATGACGATGAACTCGAAGGGGTAATCGCCCATGAACTTTCTCATATCCTGAACCGCGATGTGAGGTTAATGATCATCTCAATTATTTTCGTAGGTATTTTTGCCTTTATCGCCCAGATGGCACTTCGAAGCCTTCAGTTTGGAGCATTTACAAGGGACAGGGAGAACAAAAACGGCGGAGTGGTGATCGTTATTGCGCTGGTAATCTCAGCCGTATGTTACCTGATTGCGATCCTGCTTCGATTCGGCATTTCGAGATCCCGTGAGTATATGGCTGATGCCGGTGCGGCGGAGATGACCCGCAAACCTTACGCCCTGGCTAACGCCTTACGGAAAATCAGTCAGGATCCATTGATTGAAGCCGTCGAACGTCGCGATATTGCACAGTTGTTTATCGAAAATCCGCAGCCTGAAGAGAAGAAATTCTCACTAAGCAATTTTTTTTCAACCCACCCACCAATTGAAAAAAGGATCGCCTTACTCGATCAGTTTGCTTAATGATTTAAAGCTTAAATCACTAAAGCATCTCTACAATGGTCATTTCTCAATTTCACGATATTCGAGAATATCACCAGGCTGACAATTCAATACCTTGCAAATAACTTCTAAGGTTGTAAAACGAATTGCTTTTGCCTTTCCGGTTTTCAAAATAGAAAGATTGGAAAGCGTTAAATCCACTTTTTCGGAAAGTTCGTTTAACGACATTTTCCGTTTTGCCATCATGACATCTAAATTTACAATTATGGACATTGCTTATACGGTTAAGCCGTTTTCGTTTTGCAGTTCAATCCCTTTTTTGAAAATCTGAGCAATGATCAGTAGTGTAATGCCCATAAACAACCACACGTCAGCTCCACCTAACCTTAAATATTGTAAATCCGGTATTTTTACCCCTTTATTCACTAATCCTTCGGAATATTTTGCACCCCAAAAAGAAAATAATCCAATACCTAATCCCAAATAGGCAATCCTTAAGATAAAACGTCTTACGGTTTCATTGAATGGTTGTGAGAGGTTAAGTTTCTTCTCGTGAAAGATTTTCACAATAAAGTAAAACATCAAAGCTCTCATAACAGCTACAATAATCATTAGCGAAGTCACTGTAATATAATCCCTTTGATTGTAATAATATAATTCAGACAAATTCACTTCGGTCCAAAATCGAATTGCGCCAACAGGGTTAAGCAATAAAGTAAAGAACGTATTGAAAATAAAGCCCCCTGCCTCTATACAGACACCAACGAATATGATCCATGAAACAACATTGAGTGCTTTAAAGATGTAATCTGTTTTTGATGACATAATGTTCGATGTTAAAATTATGTCGCAAATATAAATATAATTTATCGAATATCAATATTTATATATCTATTTTCAATGTTTATTTATTTAGGAATAATATAATTGATAAACTATTGACAATTAATAATAAAGATTATCTATTTGCGCTTTATAAGCTGGTTAATAAGAGTTCTGCAGACAATGACATAGTGAAATTAACGAAGGAACAAATATTAATGCTTCATTTGAGTGATGAGGATATTGAATCTGGAAATTTAATATCTCATGATCAATTGGTAAAAGATGACTTAAAATGGTTAAAAGAAATGTAGTTTGGACTAAAACTGCAGCCAATTAAAGAAGAATAAATTCATATCAGAGAAAAACAAGCCAGAGGCTAGCTGCCAGTTCGCTTCAGTTTATTGAATAAATCCCACAACACAATCCCCGCACTCACCGAGATATTAAACGAGTGTTTGGTCCCAAATT
The DNA here is from genome assembly GCA_903918045.1 of uncultured Bacteroidia bacterium. Lineage (GTDB taxonomy): Bacteria > Bacteroidota > Bacteroidia > Bacteroidales > Prolixibacteraceae > JAAFHB01. The sequence continues at coordinate 8,622 of CAIXCY010000069.1, read as the reverse complement.
GAGGAATCTCGATGGTTTTATCACAAAGAGTAACCACCTCCTGTTGCACACCTCTTACTTCATTGCCAAAAATTAGTGCAAGCTTTTCATTCGGCTCAGGTCTGTAGTCATTTAATGAAATACTCCCCTCCACCTGCTCGATGGCGATAATCGTATAACCCTCGTTCCTGAGAATTTCAACGGCCTCTTCCGTGGTCGAAAAGTATTCCCAGACAATAGTATTTTCCGCACCAAGGGCTGTCTTATGAATCTCTTTATCAGGCGGAGTGGCGGTAATCCCGCACAAACAGATCTTATTCACAAGCAAGGCATCCGAGGTGCGGAATACTGAACCTACATTATTGCAGCTTCTTACATTATCCATTACGACTGTAATAGGCATTTTACCGGCTTGTTTAAATTCCTCGACAGAAAGTCGTGAAAGCTCTTGGTTTTCTAATTTGCGCATTGATTGTTTCAATTCAAATATTGACAATATCAAGGAATATTTTATTTCGATGAGAAATGCTGCTTACCAATCCACCTTCTCGCGATAAATTGGCATGGTCATACACCGGGCGCCTCCACCGCCGCGTGCAAGTTCTGAACCGGGAATCGTGATTACGAGTTTTTTGAAATCGTTATGATCCAACTTTTTATCAATATATTCCTGGGCACGGATAATCTCGAATCCATTGTTATTCATCTCTTCCAAGGTGTAGCCGTTCCGCTCATAGCCAATCACTTTTCCGGGTGCAAAAGCAAAGAAGTTAGCGCCGCTATGCCATTGTTCGCGCTCCATTATCCATGGATCCTGTTTGCCCCCGCAAAACACAGGTTCAAATTCAAATCCAACCTGATGAAGTGCTTTCAGCATGTTTTTCCGTTCATGGATGCCTGTAACTATCCCATTATCAATTGTAATATGTATCGTATGGAATTTATTATTTTTGAGAATTAGTGGTTCATAAACCAGACACGCATCCTGATTCAGAAAGGTAAAGGTCATATCGAGATGGATAAATGACTCAGGGCTGTCGGGCAGTTCCTGTACAATCAAATGTTTGGGTCCTGTTTTCTTGGCCTTGATCATCTCAATCAGAAAGTCGATTCCCTCTGAAGAAGTGCGGGATCCCTTGCCGATGACAAGAACATCTTCGCGTGCAATCTGGACATCACCTCCTTCGATGGTAGCATTCACGAATGTTGTATTCCCGGCAGGGTTAATCGTTTTAACACCGAAGGCCGGATGATGTTTAAAGATCGCCTCCATAATCATTGTTTCGCGTTCACGTACCTTACTCGCCATTTTCCCGATCAGCACTTCGTCCCAAAGGGTCATCGATGCATCCCTTGTGAAAAGAAAATTGTGCAGTGGGCGCATCGAATAACGCTCTTTACTTAAAAACCGGGTCAGGTTGTCCCGTTTAAGAACGACCCCTTCGATCAGCTGAGTTGCCAATGCCTTGGCCGGCATCTGAAGCAAAAAATCTATTTCTGCAGCGGCATCTTCCTGGAACGAGATTCTTCGGACGAGATCCTCCTTTACGGAGTCACTCCGAAGAGTTTCAATAAGCAGATCTTTTACCTCAAAGGTTGTGGAAACCTTTTCAAGAATCTCCTTCATGTGGACATACTCTTTAGAGGCCACCGAGAGATTTAAAATATCACTGTAGAGTGACCGTTCGGCATTTTCAGGGGTCATATTCTCAACCTCATGACCCGGAGAATGAAGGATTACCCCCTTTAGAACTCCAATTTCAGAGGATACACCAACCTTAATTTTATCCATTTTTTTATAGCTTTCAAACGAGTTTTACAATCTTAATGACAAAGATACCGATTTAAAAATCCGGAGATAACAAATTTTGGAATTTAATAACCTTTCAAATAGTCGGACTTGAAGTATCGTTTACTAATTTTGAGGTCTCATAATATGATTCCATTAATGTTAAAAAGATTAACGCTTTATTTGCTTATATCAATACCCCTGGCCGGGCTTGCCCAGATCAAGGACCGCCCCCCCTATCTCTATAATGATAAAACGCTTATTACAGAATCAGATTCAATTTTGCATTACGTTTTGCCTGAGATCCTGGTATATCCGCAACGTAAAGACTGGTCACGTAAGGCGCTGCATCAATATACCGTATTGGAGATGAGGGTAATGAAAGTTTATCCAATCGCCAAAGTTGCTGCCAGGAAATTGAAAGAATATAATAGTGCGTATTTGACCTTTAAGACTAATCGGGAGCGAAAGGATTACATTAAAAAAATCGAGAAAGATCTGTTTTCTGAGTTTGAACCTGAAATCCGATCGATGTCAATTAACCAGGGACGGATACTTATCAAATTAATAGACCGCGAGACAGGCCAGTCGTCGTATGAAATTATCAGGGAGTTTAAAGGGGGATTCAGCGCCTTCTTCTGGCAAGGGATTGCGCGCCTCTTTGGACATAACCTCAAATCAGAATATGACGCTGCCAATGAAGATAAGATGATCGAATACATCATCTGGCAGATTGATAATGGGATGTTGTGAGGGGAAGGCGTTTAGGTTAAAAGACTATTAGGATGGTGGCTTTTAGGGTGCTGATGGGAAGGATTAAATGCATATTACAGAAAGGTTTTACTGCTAAAGAATTGATATCGGAGAGGTCATCGGATTATAGAATAGATCATTAGTGTAGAACCTGCGGACGGAGTCGTACATCAGGGATCCCCCAGAATTATTGCTTTAAACATTCAAATCCTCCGGATTTGATCAGAAACAGATATCCAGGATTACTAAATTAACTGAAGTATGCTTTCGTTAATAAAATTAGTTCTTTCCATTATTTGTCGGATGAACTAAAAATCATATTTGTAATCTACTACTAATCCGTGTCGATCCGCTAGATCTGCGTCATCTGCGTTCCATCCCTAAAAGCCTAATAGCCTAAATGTCTAAAGCCTATTAGCCTACTCAAACCTCCTGCACAACCACGAGATTTTCCTGCCCGATTTCGATTGCAGCCAGATTGAGTGGGATTAATTTATGATGACGTTCAGGTAACGATTTTTCGAGCCCTTTTTTCACATTCTCCAGCTTAATAACCGGTTTTGCTTTCAGGAAAGCGCCCAGTACAATCATATTAAATGTCAGCGGATTACCCATTTCAACTGCGAGCCGTGATCCTTCAACCTTTAAAATATTGATATCTTTTCGTGAAGGGTGATGAATAATTCCATTAGGATCATAGATCAGCGTCCCTCCTGGTTTTACACGTGATTCGAATTTTGTCATCGACTGCTGATTCAGGATAATAGCGGTGTCAAATTCATGAAGGATAGGGGAACTGATCCGCTCGTCACTAAGGATCACAGTCACATTGGCTGTGCCACCCCTCATTTCCGGGCCATACGAAGGGAACCAGGCCACCTCCTGATCCTGCATAACACCTGAATAGGCCAGAATTTTCCCCATTGAAAGTACTCCTTGTCCGCCAAACCCTGCGATAATGATCTCTTCAGTCATTTTTTGAGCTTTAAATTTTGTGGTATTAACCTTTTATCCGGTATAAATCAGCATCAGCGCGCCCGGAGTCTTTCAAATCACCCAATGGATATTGGGGGAACATATTCTCTTCCATCCACTTATTTGAAGCGACAGGGGTAAGCTTCCAGCCTGAACTGCAGGTTGAGACGACCTCAACAAATGAAGTTCCAATCTTTTTTGCCTGAATCTCAAATGCCTTTCGGATCGCTTTTTTTGCTTTGCGAACTGCAGCCGGAGTCTGGACACTTTGCCTTGTAACATAAGCAGCCCCGGGTAATTGTGCTATTAGTTCAGTTATTTTAAGCGGGTAACCATTCAAATCAGCATTTCTGCCATTGGGTGTTGTGGCTGTTATCTGCCCGATCAGTGTTGTCGGCGCCATCTGACCGCCAGTCATTCCGTAGATTGCATTATTGATAAAGATCATTACGATATTCTCACCACGGTTTATGGCATGTAAAGTCTCAGCCGTGCCGATTGCAGCCAAATCTCCATCGCCCTGATAGGAGAAGACATATTTCTCGGGCATAACCCGTTTAATTCCGGTGGCTACCGCCGGAGCGCGTCCATGAGCTGCCTCAGCCCAGTCTATATCGATATAATTGTAAGCAAAGACAGCACATCCCACCGGCGAAACTCCGATGGTCTGTTCCTGGATTCCCATCTCTTCAATCACCTCGGCTATCAGCCGGTGTACGACACCATGACTGCATCCGGGGCAATAATGCATTGCATCGTCATTCAGAAGCGGTGATTTGGCATAAACCAGGTTTTCCGGTTTGATGATCTCGTTGATTCTTTCAGTTAATACAGACATCTTGCTTAATTATTAAAACGTTGTTCCAAAGCTAGCTCAACCTCATCCGGCGTAGGGACGATTCCCCCCATTCTGCCGAAATATTCAACCTGTGTTTTTCCATTTACGGCAAGCCGGATATCATTAACCATCTGCCCTGCATTGAATTCCACGGAAAGAAAGCCTTTTACTTTGGTCGCATATTCGGCGATAATCTTTTCAGGAAACGGAAAGAGGGTGATCGGTCGGATGAGTCCAACTTTGACCCCTTTTCTGCGTGCAATCTGAACCGTTTTCTGACAGATCCTTGCTGCGGAGCCAAAGGCAACCATAATATAATCTGCATCTTCACATTCAATAGATTCATAACGAACCTCTTCATCCTTCATGCGATTGTATTTTGCCTGGAGTCTGAGATTGTTCTGTTCCATTGTATTTGAATCCATCTCTAAGGAGGTGATAACATGTTTTTGGCGATTTGACCGTTTACCTGTGGTTGCCCAATCTCCAGAGATCTCTTCAATCTGCTCATTGGTCCAACGCGGACGCTGGTCAATCAATTCGACCTTCTCCATAAGCTGTCCGATTACTCCGTCGGCTAGTATCATCACCGGATTTCGGTATTTAAAGGCCATCTCAAATCCCAGGACTACAAAATCGTGCATCTCCTGTACTGAGGCAGGGGCGAGCACAAACAACGAATAATCGCCATGTCCGCCACCCTTTGTCGCCTGGTTGTAATCAGCCTGAGATGGCTGGATGGTTCCAAGTCCCGGACCACCACGCTGTACATTTACAATTACACAGGGTAGTTCGGCACCTGCCATATACGAAATTCCTTCGGCCATAAGGCTGATACCCGGACTCGAAGAGGAGGTCATTACCCTTTTCCCGGCGCCGGCTGCGCCGTAAACCATATGAATAGAGGCAATTTCACTCTCCGCCTGTAAGACAACCATCCCCGAATCTTCCCAGGGACGCAGTGTCATTAAAGTCTCCATAACTTCAGACTGCGGAGTAATCGGATAGCCAAAATAGCCATCACACCCACAGCGGATTGCAGCTTCAGCAATCACTTCATTTCCCTTCATTAATCTTAACTCTCCCATATTCAGGATTTAAAGAATTATTTAATGTTCGGTCTTTGTCCGGTAGACAGTGATACAACTATCGGGGCAAACGGTTGAACAATTGGTACATCCTGTACAATTTTCAGGATTTTCCATATAAGAATAGTGATATCCCTTGTTATTCACATTGCGGTTAAGCGCCAGGGTTAATGTAGGACAGGCCACAACACAAAGGTTGCACCCCTTACATACTTCGGTGTCGACAACAACTGCTCCTCTGACTTTTGCCATCTTAATATGATATTTATTAGATCGTTAACTTTTCTGAAGGCGACCGGGTAGAAGACCAGGCTATTCAGTTATTATCGGAAAATCTGCGTTGAATTGCTTAACCCTTATTGTTAAATCTTCGAATTGGTCTCTTTTTACATTTGACACACAAGCCCTTAACCCCTCTTTTGTGCTGCCGGTATTGCCCAAGGATATAGCGCTAATTCCGTAGTACAGTAACTTGTGTAATAATTCACCCCCTGTCATACCCGGGTAACCAATAGTGAAATAAAATCCATCTCCGACCGGTTTTCCCTGGTCAGTATCATAGACAATCGTAAAGCCATTTTCGGTAAAAATCTGCTTCATAATCTTTGCTTTCTCGCCATACTCCTTTACATCTCCAACGAAATTAAAAATCCCGTCATTGGCGCCCTTAAACATGGCTGCCAGGGCATACTGTGCCGAGTGGGAGGTGCCTGAAGTCAAAGAGTATAATACCCGGTGCACTATGGCATTCCCGAAACCATGAACCTTTAGCCGTTCTCCAAGGTAAGGGAAATGGCGGTGGTAAAGGGCATCGGAGATAACGAGCATTCCTATTCGCTGTCCGGCATAGGAGAAAACCTTTGAACTGGAGATCATTAAGATATAATTCTCAGTATACCTGGCAACTGTAACCTGGTAAGGTGGCATTCCGGGTTTGGAGAGATCGGATCTGAAATCCATTCCAAAATAGGCAAGATCCTCAATTATAACCACATCATATTTATTGGCCAATTCGCCGATGATCCTTAGTTCCTCATCATCAAAGCAGATCCAGGCCGGATTATTCGGGTTTGAATAGACGATGCAATGGATATTTCCCTTTGAGAGGTACGATTCAAGTTTATCACGAAGTTTTGAACCACGAAAATCAAAAACATCGAATGTTTCATATTTCTGTCCCATAACCAGCAATTGCTGCTTTTGTACAGGAAAGCCCGGATCGATAAACAGTGTGGTATCCCGTTCCTTGTGACAGCTTCCTGAAACCAGGAATGCGGCATAACTTCCCTCCATAGAACCCACTGTGGGAATACATCCCTCAGGTTTAACATCAATATTCATAAAGAGCTTCAGGAAACGGGATGACTCATCCTTTAGCGGCTGAATACCGTCAATGCGGGGATAGGCGGAGGCCACGTTATTGCGTAATGCCTCGATCTCAGCTTCTACTCCAATTTGCGCAGGCGGAAGACCGGGGATCCCCATCTCCATGCGTATATACTTTTGACCGGTAGCTGCTTCAATGCTGCTTACCAGTTGCACAATCTCACGGATTGAAGCATTTCCTATTTCAGGAACCTCCAGTTCTTCAATCTTGCGCTCAACCAGTTCGTAGTTTATTGGCGTGTTCATTTGGCTGAACGAATTCAAAACTCCTTATTTAACTGTGCAACCCAGCCATTCAAACGACCGTCAGTGAGTTCAGGTTCGAAATCCTCATCTACGGGCAATCCTAAAAACAAGCCACCCTCGAGGGCTTCAGAATCCTGAAAATCATACCCTTCAGCGCTTACTTTTCCTAAAAGCTCACCACCGTTTTTGACAACTTCCTTGGCCAGAATCCCCATTGAGTTTACAAAATGGTAGGCATAGGTAATATGGTCGCCTAAACCAAAGACTGCAACTTTCTTTCCAGTAAAATTAAAGGCAGAGATGATCGGCATAAACCTCGACCAATCGATATTTCCAAATTTCTGATCCCAGGTATCCCTTCCAATTGTCGAGATTCCAAAGATGATTGTATCATACCGTTCAAGATCGGCAGCCGTTGCCTCATTGATAAGGATCAGATCGGGTTTTTGCTGTTCCAGTTTTGCTGCCAGCGATTTGGCAACACGGTTTACAGATCCCCCTTCCGGTCCAAAAAAAATAGCTAGATTTCCCATAAGTCAGTATTTATTCATTGTGTATTGCGACTTCTCCCCTGACATATTCTCCAAGGATGGCCATACTTGATACATTTTTCAAAACCATATGTATCGCTTTTTCATAGTTTTCAATTGAATCCCACTCTACATCAACATGAAAAGAGTATTCGTTTGGTTTTCCAATAATAGGAAGCGATTGTATTTTTGTCAGGTTTATCTCGTGTTCAGCAAAGGTATTTAATACTTTGGCTAATGCGCCATGAAAATGGCCAACCTCAAAACAGAGGGAGGCTTTATTGGGAGTTTCGGCACTTGTGGCATGTTTGGCCAGAATCAAAAACCGGGTATAATTCTTTTTATTGCTCTCAATCCCCTTGTCAATCACCTCTAATCCGTATAATTGGGCGGATCTCAGGTTGCTTATTGCCGCGGCATAGGTAATCTTCTCTTTTGAAATCAGCTTGGCTACTGCTGCGTTATCTCCGAGTTCCTTTGTTTCAACATTAGGGAAATATTTTTCAATATATTCGGCGCACTGCAAAAAGGAAACCGGATGCGAATAAATCTCCTTAATATCCTTTTTACGCACTCCGGGTAGGACCATCAGATTCATCTGAATATGGATATAGATCTCGCCGATAATACGCAGGTGGTAATCACGAATTAACGAATAGTTTTGTAGGATGCTTCCGGCAATTGAATTTTCAATTGCTAAAACAGCATAGTCAACCTTATCTTCATCAATTTGTTCACAAACTTTGCGGAACGATTTACATTCAACAATTTCTACCTCATCGCTGAAATATCGCCTTGCTGCATCCTCATGAAATGAACCTTTTATCCCTTGAATTGAAACTTTTTTCACAAACTGTATTATTTATTCAGACCAAATTATTTTGGACGCAATGTAAAAAAAATCCCTGAAATAACTTCAAATCATTCGTCATATACCGAAAGAAACACGCTAATTTAGGATCAGAATTAATTTGAAGGGGTTCGTTTCAATATGTAATCCCCTTTCTGAATAGTTAAACACGCCCTCTGAAAAGTATA
>CAIXCY010000068.1 GCA_903918045.1 uncultured Bacteroidia bacterium | reverse complement strand
TTTAGTTTAAATATACTCAAATATTTAAACATTTTGAAAACTGACTACGATTAAATACATTTGAATAAATATTAGGTTTAATAATTAACGAAGCTTTCCTGCAAATTTAGATTTACTCTGTATCCATTAAATTATGAAACGTCTTGTAATTTTATCTGGTGCAGGAATCTCTGCCGAGAGTGGAATCCGCACTTTTCGGGATATGAACGGGCTCTGGGAAGAATATGATGTGATGGAGGTTGCAAGTATTGAAGCCTGGCACAAGAATCCTGAATTGCTGCTCCGTTTTTACAACGACCGGCGGAAACAGATGATCGCAAGCCAACCAAACAGGGGGCATCTTTTGCTTGCCGATCTCGGGAAAATTTTTGATGTTCAAATCATTACTCAAAATGTCGATGATCTTCACGAAAGAGCAGGCTCTAATCATGTGCTCCACCTCCACGGTGAATTAACCAAGGCAAGAAGCACCAAAGATCCTGATCTGATTTACGTTCTTGACAATCCTGAAATGAAAATCGGGGACCTCTGTGACAAAGGGTCACAGCTCAGGCCTCATATTGTATGGTTTGGTGAGGCGGTACCCGAAATGGATAAAGCAATCGAATTGACCCAATCTGCCAATATTTTATGCGTAATCGGTACTTCGCTAAACGTTTATCCAGCCGCCGGATTGCTCAATTATGCCCCTAAAAACATTCCTGTTTTCCTGATTGATCCTAATCCACCGGCTCATTTACCCCAACATATTCAGGTAATCCCCGAAAAGGCGGGCGTAGGTGTAGGATTGTTTTTTGAAAAATTAAAACATGTTACTGAATAATTATAAACCTGGAGCAATCGAAGCCGGATGCGATGAAGCTGGTCGGGGTTGCCTTGCAGGACCGGTGTTCGCAGCTGCCGTTATATTACCCGAAAATTTCAGATCAGAACTGCTCAATGACTCAAAAAAGCTAACTGAAAAACAACGTTTAGAATTGCGCCCTATTATCCAAAAAGCAGCAATTTCTTGGGCTGTAGGAAGTTACACCAATCTTGAAATTGATGACGTCAATATTCTGAATGCCTCCATCTTCTCGATGCATCGTGCACTAGATCAGCTATCTGTACGTCCCGATCATATCATTGTTGACGGAAACCGTTTTAAAAAATATAGGGATATCCCATTTGCAACTGTTATTAAGGGTGATGGGAAATACCTCTCCATTGCAGCAGCATCTATTCTTGCAAAAACCTACCGGGATGATTATATGATTGCGCTCCATGAACATTTTCCCGAATATGGGTGGTGTCAAAATAAAGGGTATCCAACCACCGTTCACCGGTCGGCAATTGTTAAATATGGAATTACCCCATTCCACCGGAAAAGCTTTAAACTAACTGATCCTCAACTTTTGATTACATTTTATTAGGATTAAGAATCAAACCATGAAGAAGAAATTTAATAAAATAATATTTTTTTATTACTTTTGGACCAATTATAAATAACTATCTTAACAATGGGAATTCTTCATACTAAGCTATCGCATTACCATTTACCACAAAAACTCATCTCAGCCGGCCTCTACCCATATTTTAGGGTGATTCAATCCGATCAGGATACTGAGGTCGTGATAAACGGCAAAAAAGTGTTGATGTTTGGTTCAAACAGTTACCTTGGCCTTACCTGTCATCCCAAAGTCAAGGAAGCGGCAAAAAATGCCATTGATAAATATGGAACGGGATGTGCCGGTTCCAGGTTCCTTAATGGGAATCTTGATATCCACATGGAATTGGAGGAAAAACTAGCCCGCCTGGTAAACAAGGAAGCAGCCTTGTGTTATAGTACCGGATTTCAGGTCAATCAGGGAGTTATTTCATGTGTTGCGGGGAGAAATGACTATGTTATTCTTGACGAGCTTGATCACGCATCAATCATAGATGGTAGCAGACTAACCTTTGCCAAGGTTTTAAAGTTTGCCCATAATGATATGAAAGATCTTGAACGCAAGCTTAAACTTTGCGAACCCGATAAAGTGAAATTAATTGTTGTAGATGGCATCTTTTCAATGGAAGGCGACATTACAAACCTTCCTGAAATTGTGCGTCTGTCTGAAAAATACAAAGGCTCTATCATGGTGGATGATGCTCATGCACTTGGCGTAATTGGAAAGAACGGTTCAGGTACAGCTTCCCATTTTGGTCTGACGGATAAAGTAGACCTGATTATGGGAACTTTCTCTAAATCATTGGCTTCCATTGGTGGATTTATTGCAGCAGACAAAGTCGCAATAAACTTTATCAAGCATAATTCACGCTCGCTAATGTTTAGTGCCAGTATGACCCCTTCATCTGCTGCAAGTGTTCTGGCTGCTATCGAAATTATGGAAAATGAACCCGAGCGGATCAAACACTTGATGGTTCTTACCAAATATGCGCGCGATCGTTTTAATGAACTTGGTTTTGATACCGGCAAATCGGAATCTCCAATCATTCCGCTCTTCATACGGGATGATGTAAAAGCATTGCAAATGGCTCAACGACTGCTCGAAGAGGGGGTTTTTATTAATCCCGTAGTTTCTCCTGCTGTCCCTAAAGAAGATTGCATCATCCGGTTTTCATTGATGGCTACCCATACTTTTGACCAGGTAGATCGGGCTATTGAAAAAATAACCTCCGTAGCCAAAGAACTCGATGTATTGGGTTTGGAGGTCGCCTTAAACAAAAATTATTTATAGCTGAAATTTTATAACGATGGCGAAAGTTGTATTGATAACAGGGATCTCATCCGGATTTGGAAAAGCAATCTCAGAGCTCCTCGCCTCTGATGGATATAGTGTTTACGGAATCAGCCGAAGACAAAAGGAGGATTTCACAGGCAAGATTAAACTCCTTCAGGCAGATGTGACCGATGTACCATCTATAAAGAATGCTGTTGCGGCTTTATTAACCCGCGAGGGTCGTGTCGATATCCTGATAAATAACGCAGGAATGGGGATAACGGGTTCAATCGAAGATTCTACCCAGGAAGATATTGAGCTGCAAATGAATACAAATTTCATGGGTTATGTAAATATGATCCAGGCTGTTCTCCCGGCAATGCGCGCACAGGGTGGAGCCACCATTGTAAACGTAAGCTCCATCGGAGGATTGATGGGATTACCTTACCAGGGATTTTATGCAGCCAGCAAATTCGCAGTTGAGGGGTTAAGCGAATCGCTGAGAATGGAACTGTTACCTTATAAAGTCAAGGTAGTTGTCATCCAGCCCGGCGATTTTTATACAAGCTTTACGGCTAATCGCAAACCCACAAATACAAAGGATACTGCCTATTCCGATCAATTCAAAAAGACATTATCCCTCATTGAGAAAGATGAGAAAGGTGGATTAAAACCCGAATTCCTGGCCCGAAAACTTTCAAAAATCCTGAAGAAGAAAAATCCTTGTCATAGCTATATTATTGCGACTCTTGAACAAAAATTTGCTGTCGTGCTTAAACGAATCCTGCCTGGATCACTGTTTTCCTCAATCCTATCCTCACATTACGGAATAAAATAATAAATCGCATACCCTCAAGGTTTTTGAAACCTTGAGGGTATATGTCAACAAATTGAAAGGCCCGTTTCCGGGCCTTTCTGAATATATATATTGGGTTGATAAAATCATCCGCATTTGGAAGAACCACAATCCTGACAGATCAGGCACCCCTCCTGGTAGATGACATTGGCTGAACTGCAGGCTTCGCATTTGGCATCTTCTGCAGCTGTTCCGTTTGGAATATATTTCTTTAAGGCACGCGCTACTCCGTTTTTCCAGGTATTGATAGACTCCACATCAAACTGAAGACTCGTGACAAGCTCGACCACTTTTTGAATAGGCATACCGTGACGCAATACACTGGAAATCAATTTTGCATAATTCCAAAAGATCGGATTAAATTTAAAAGATAACCCCTCAATTGTTGTTTTATAACCACGGGAATTTCGATACTGAAAGTCGTACCGTGAAGCTCCTGCCTCATCACGACTCTTGATAATCCACCCTTCAGTCACCGAACGGGGTAACAGAATACCATCTTCATCGTCGGCCAAACCGGTGAATATTTCATACGGTTTACCATCAATCAAGCCAATAAAAGCAATCCATTTCTCCTTGTTATTCTGAAGCCTGACAATGTCGGCCTCAAGGATCTCAGGACGTTTAGTTGGGAATATTCCCTCGATGTTTTTCTCTTTTGTTGAAATCAGAACCCCGGTGCGTGAACCTTCGCGGTATACGGTAACCCCTTTACAGCCACTTTCCCACGCTGCAAAATAAAGCTTATTCACCAATTCTTCGGTAGCTTCTTCGGGCAGGTTGATTGTAACAGAAATTGAGTGATCGACCCATTTTTGAATTTGCCCCTGCATTCTTACTTTTGCAAGCCAGTCGATATCATTCGATGAAGCCTTATGATAAGGTGATTTGGCGATCAGCTCGTCCAACTCATCGTTCGAATAATTCCTTTTAAGCTCAAATCCGTTAACCTCCATCCAGGTTTTAAACTTATGGTGAAATACCATATACTCCTCCCAGCTGTCACCCATCTCATCAACAAAATCGATACGGGAATCCTTATCATTGGGATTAACCTTTCTGCGTCGTTTATAAACAGGCATAAACACCGGCTCAATACCAGAGGTAGTCTGCGTCATGAGACTCGTCGTTCCTGTTGGGGCAATGGTGAGTAAGGCAATATTCCGGCGGCCATATTTGGTCATATCCTTGTAAAGTTCAGGATCGGCCTGAGCCAACCGCTGAACGAACGGATTGTTCTTCTCTCGTTTGGCATCATAGACAGGAAAAGCCCCACGTTCCTTCGCAAGAATAACCGATCCGCGATAAGCCTCAAGGGCAACAATTTTGTGAACTTCCACCGAGAACTCAACTGCCGTTTCAGATCCGTAACGTAAGCCAAGCGCGGCGAGCATATCTCCCTCGGCAGTGATCCCAATACCGGTACGACGACCATTGACTGCCATCTCCCGTATTTTCTCCCAGAGGTTTATTTCAACCCGTTTGATTTCAGCGTCTTCAGGATCAGCTTTAATTTTATTATAAATGGCATCGATCTTTTCAAGTTCCAAATCGATGATATCATCCATGATCTGCTGAGTCTGGCGGATGTGCTTTCTGAACAGTTCAAAATTAAACTTTGCCTCCTTAGTAAATGGCTCATCTACATAGGAATAAAGATTTAATGCAATTAACCGGCAACTATCGTATGGACAAAGGGGGATCTCACCACATGGATTGGTTGAAACAGTCTTATAGCCAAGGTCAGCATAACAATCAGGAACAGACTCCTTAATAATGGTATCCCAGAAAAGAATACCCGGCTCGGCGGATTTCCAGGCATTAAACACGATCTTTTCCCACAAACCAGCTGCGTCAATATCCTTTGTATAGGTAGGACTCTGACTTTCAATCGGATATTTCTGGTGGTAAGTGGTCTTGTCACGTACCGCCTGCATAAATTCATCATCGATTTTCACTGAAACATTGGCCCCGGTAACTTTACCCTCATCCATTTTTGCATCAATAAAATCTTCCGAATCGGGGTGTCTGATCGAGACAGACAGCATCAGCGCACCACGTCGGCCATCCTGTGCCACCTCGCGGGTGGAGTTGGAGAACCGTTCCATAAACGGCACAATACCTGTAGAGGTTAGTGCAGAATTTTTAACCGGTGACCCTTTTGGACGGATGTGCGACAAATCGTGACCAACGCCTCCGCGCCTTTTCATCAATTGTACCTGTTCCTGGTCAATCATTATAATTCCACCATACGAATCTGCCCCGTTTCCAACCACAAAACAATTCGATAAGGAACCAACCTGAAAATCATTTCCAATTCCCGTCATTGGCCCACCTTGAGGTACAATATATTTAAAATCCCTGAAAAGTTCAAATAACTCATCTTCCGAAAGGGGATTCGGATACAACTTTTCAATCCTTGCAATTTCCTTTGCAAGCCGTCGGTGAAGGTCATCGGGAGTTAATTCAAAAATATTCCCATAGGAGTCCTTTAAGGCATATTTATTTACCCACACACGTGCCGCCAGATCGTCACCCTTAAAATATTTGACTGATGCCAGGAATGCCTGGTCGGGAGTATAGGTTGTGGGAACCTCATCTTTTTGCTGGGGGGTGATCTCTTTTAATTCCATTAATTTAATTATTAGGTTGATTTAATAGGGCTTATTGACTACCCAAAACCGTAATTTCTACTAATGCAATATAAAGGGTATTTACTATTTCTGGTTACAATTTTATTACAGAAAATAAAAAGTTATCAACTTTAAAGTGTTAGTTACTTGCATTCCTGATACTTACACTTTTGATAACTGCCAAATGTTTACAAAAATAATAATTTAATGAAAAACAGTTTTACAGAAACAATCACACAATTTGGTTTATCCTATTCAATTGAAAACTTCTAATTCAGGTCATGTTTGAACGTTCAAGCGTCACACTTACTTTACCGATTTCGCCACCCATCGGGGGATTCAATTTCGATATTTTTATTTTTACATATTCAAGTGAATTGTACTCCTTCTCTAACCGGTTCAGGATTCTCCCCGCAATATTTTCCAGAAGGCGCGACTTAATCTCCATCTCCTCCTTAACAATCCGATACACATTTTGGTAGTCTAAGGCATCAGAAAGATCATCACTCTCTGCCGCTTTTAAACATTCTGTTTTGACTTTTAAGTCTACAATAAAACGGTTTCCTACCAGCTGTTCCGCAGCAAAATGGCCATGATAAGCATAAAATTCCATCCCTTCAATTTCAATGATACCCATCCTTAATCAGTTTTGTTGACGCGTGTAAAATTAATCTATTTTTAAATCTGCATTTAACCCCCCAAATTATATCTCTATTCGTTCAACTCTTATTACTTTTACACAAATTTTTCAGAAGCAAAGAAAATTAAAACGTTATGACAGAAATTGAGAATAGTCGCGTCGATCAGGAGCAGATACTTCCAAAGAATTTTATTCAGCAGCAAATCTGTGATGAACTGGCTGAAGGGAAGAACGAGGGTAGAATTCACACACGTTTCCCTCCAGAACCAAATGGTTATCTGCATATTGGACATGCAAAGTCGATTTGCCTCAATTTCGGCACAGCCCGAAAATTCGGTGGATTAACTAATCTTCGGTTCGACGATACCAATCCCACCAAAGAGGAGACCGAATATGTCGATTCAATTATGGAGGATGTTCGCTGGCTGGGTTTTGACTGGGACGACAGGTTATTTTACGCTTCCGATTATTTCGATAAACTTTACGAATTTGCTGTCTCTCTTATAAAGGAGGGAAAAGCTTATGTGGATTTTCAGCCTCAGGAAGTCATCAGCGAACAAAAAGGGGTTCCTACCCGTCCGGGTATAGACAGTCCTTACCGAAATACATCACCTGAGGAAAATCTCGGACTTTTTGCAAAAATGAAAAGCGGTTTCTTTAATGAAGGTGATTGCGTCCTTCGGGCCAGAATCGATATGTCTTCTCCCAATATGCATATGCGTGACCCTCTGATGTACAGAATATTAAAACAACCTCACCACCGTACGGGCGATAAATGGTGCATCTATCCGATGTATGATTATGCGCATGGCCAGTGCGACTATTGGGAAGGGATCACCCATTCGATCTGTACGCTCGAATTTGAGGTCCACCGTCCGCTCTATGATTGGTTCATTGATCAACTCAAAGATAGCGACTACCGCCCCCGGCAAATTGAGTTTTCAAGGCTCAATATCAGTTATACGGTGATGTCAAAACGTCGGTTACTTCAATTGGTCAAGGAAAATTATGTCAAAGGGTGGGACGATCCACGTATGCCAACCATTTGCGGTTTACGCCGCCGCGGTTATACCCCGGAATCGATGCGCGCCTTTTCGGATATGGTGGGAATCACTAAAGTCGACGGGGTTACCGATGTAGCCGTACTCGAATATTGCATCCGCGAGGATCTCAACAAAAGGGCACAACGGGTTATGGGTGTACTCGATCCGATTAAGGTGGTTATTACAAATTATCCGGAAGGGGTGGTTGAAGAACTCGATGCAATAAATAATCCCGAAGATGAAACAATGGGCAAGCGAAAAGTTCCGTTTTCACGCGAACTTTATCTGGAACGGGAAGATTTCATGGAGAACCCAACCAATAAATTCTACCGCCTTTCTGTTGGTCGTGAGGTTAGACTGCGCTATTCATACTTCATTAAATGTACAGATATCATAAAAAACGATCTTGGTGAAATTATTGAACTTCATTGCACCTATGATCCCGAAACCAAAGGGGGTAATGCGCCTGACGGAAGAAAAGTAAAAGCAACTTTGCATTGGGTAGCTGTTGCACAGGCTGTTAAAGCAGAGGTGCGCTTGTATGACCGCCTGTTTACCGATCCCGATCCCGCCGGCCATAAGGATAAAGATCTGCTTGAGTTTCTTAATCCCGATTCATTGAAAGTTTTGCAGGAATGTTTTATTGAACCATTTGTCAAAAACAGCAAACCCTTGGATAGCTTTCAGTTCGAAAGACTGGGGTATTTCAATATAGATCCGGATTCGACTGCCGAACAGCTTGTATTTAACCGAATTGTTTCACTTAAGGATGGATTTAAGAAATAAGGTATAATGGTCAAAGGTTAATTCTGTAATTAGTGACCGGGTGAGTGTTCAGGACTTGAAAACTCACCCGGTCACTGTTGAAATTAGAGATCATTCACATGCAAGACCTTCTTTATCTGATTTCTGGTATAGAAAAACGTAAATATCGCAGCGCTCCAGTTTACTACGAAAATTCCCCACCAGATACCCTTTGTCCCCCACCCGAGGGTAATGGCAAGTAATATAAAAAGGGGAAGCGGCATCAGAAACTGCCGGTAAACACCTACAAATATCGCATACATCGGCCTTTTCATCCCCTGCAAAGTCGAAACCGACATATTGAGAAAGATGTAAGCAAAGAAAAACAGCGCTGCAATACGCAGATACTCAATTCCAATTGCTATAACCTGGCTGTCGGCCGTGAATGCCTGCATAAGCTGGCGTGCAAAGAGCAGGACCAATACTGTACCGATTGTAATGATTATTAAACCATACCGGATATTAAGCTTCCACGATTCATAAACCCGCTCGGGACGATTGGCTCCCATGTTTTGGGCAGCCAGGGTGAGTGCTGCAATATTTAAACCAATGGTTGGCAAAAGGGCAATTTGTTCAATCCGCGTGGCAATGCCATAAGCAGCTACTGCCTCCTTACCAAAGTGACTTGCAAAATAGGTAATCACAAAGATACCAATAGCCACCGTAAGCATGTTCAGGCTCGCCGGAAATCCCTGCCCGAACAAGGCGGAAAAGTATTTTTTCCGGGGGACAAAATCGTTAAATCGGGCATGTTGAAAAACTTTTAATTTACGGGTAACATAGATCATGTAGAAAGCTCCTAAAACCTGGATAATAACAGTAGAGAAGCCAATTCCACGTATTCCCAGTGCCGGAAAACCAAATCCTCCATAAATAAACCACGGATCGAGAATCAGATTGAGCACAAATCCCGCAATCAGATAATTGCGATAGGTCCTTGTATCACCCCTGGCTGTTAAAAGGGAATTAAGGATGCTATTGATCAGAAAAAATACCGTGCCATACAATATCGTATCCATGTACTTAACCGAAATCTCAAGATAATTCTCTGTAGCTCCTAAAATCCGGAAAAGGGTTGGGGCAGCAATCAATCCCAGAATCATTAGCAGAACGGAATTGATTACAGAAAAAGTTACAGCCTGATATCCGATTTTATCGGCCTCTTCATTCCGTCCGGCACCCAGCGATTGTGATATTAATGCCGTAGTTCCTGTTCCCATCCCCATTCCCATTGCCAGAATAATAAAAAACACAGGAAAGGTAAGCCCCATGGCTGCCAGGGCGGCTGTGGATATCCTTCCACCGTAATAGGTATCAACAACGTTGAAAAGGGTATTAAAAATAAACCCAACGCTTGCCGGCACGGCAAGTCTGCGGATAAGCTGTGGAAGAGGCGCTGACGTAAAATCAATTGATTTGAGCATTTTTTGATAAAATAAATGTACTATTACAACACCTTATGACTCCCAAAGGTTTAACTTTGTAAATAAGAACTTACTAAACATATTTTAGTTACGAAGACTAATCGTACTTTTAATACAAGATCAAAAGAAAGTAGTCAACAAAGACTTCGGAAAGGAGAAAAAAAATGAAAGCATCTTTTAAAATTGATTACCAGACCCTATGGGGTCAGGTCCTTTATGTAACCGGTTCTGCATCTGAATTTGGTGCATGGGATCCTGCCCATGCGTTACCAATGAAAAGTGCTGTTGCAGGTGAATGGGAACTGAATTGTGAGTTCTCTTCGGAGGCTCGGCTTGAATATAAATACCTGCTCAAAAATCCGGATGGAAATTTCATTTGGGAAGGGGGTAAAAATCGTGCCCTCGATATTGATAATAATACGCTGGATGAGTTTAGATGCCGCGATTTCTGGAGAACTACTCACGAATCTGACGTGGCCTTATCTTCTTCGGCATTTACAAAAGTACTCCTGTCCCGTCATAGCTCCAATGAGCAGGATTCTGCCTATAATCTCAGTCCAAGGACATTGAAAATCCAGATTCATGTCCCCAGAATAAGTCCTGATTGTTGTGTCGGTCTTCTCGGTGATCAGCCTTTTCTGGGAAACTGGATGGAGCAGCATATCCTCCTGATGAGCGATGCACAGTTTCCGTGGTGGAGTATCAACCTTGATGCAGATAAGCTAAAGTTCCCTTTTCAATTTAAATATGTCATCTACAACAGGGTAAAAAAACAAATCGTTACCTGGGAGCAGGGAAGTAACCGAATGATCAGGGATTTTGTGTGTGATTCACCTCGAAGTCTTAAGATCCATACCGATGAGAGTTTCAGGTTTCCTGCTATCCATTGGAGAGGCGCAGGTGTTGCTGTCCCGGTTTTTTCTTTACGTACCGAAAAAAGTGGAGGCATTGGCGAATTTCCCGATATCAGGAAACTGGTAGACTGGGCGAAACTTACCGGATTGAAACTGGTTCAACTTCTCCCATTGAATGAAACAGTGGCAACACATACCTGGATTGACACTTATCCCTATAAGTCTATTTCCACTGTGGCACTCCATCCTGTCTACTTAAACATTAATAAAATAGGGGTTCTGGATGATGAAAGTCTGGAGATCGGTTTTGCACAGACACTTGCAGGATTCAATGCACTTGAAACAGTCCGTTACGACGATATTCATAAAGTAAAATCGAAATTCTTCAAACTCATTTTCGATCAGCAAAAAGATCTTTTCCTCGTCGATCCCCCCTTTATCCGGTTTTTTGATGAAAATAAAGATTGGCTGGTTCCTTACGCGGCATTTTGCTACCTGCGCGATAAAAATAAAACGGCCAATTTCAGAAACTGGAGTGAATATTCCACCTATAATCAGGATGAAATCAACAGGTTATGTGAGACTGGTCAACCCTGGTATTCGGATATCGCAGTACATTACTTTATCCAGTTTCATGCCTCCAAACAACTCCTTGAAGCAGCTGAATATGCCCGCGAAAACGGAGTTGTCCTGAAAGGGGATATCCCAATCGGAATAAGCCCCGACAGCGTTGAGGCATGGACTCATCCCGAATTATTCAATCTCGATCAGCAGGCAGGAGCTCCTCCCGATGAATTCGCAGATCTTGGGCAGAACTGGGGATTCCCAACCTATAACTGGGAGAAGATGGCCGAAGACAATTTCGCATGGTGGGACCAGCGGCTTAAACAGATGTCCCGCTATTTCGATGCTACCCGGATAGATCATATCCTTGGATTCTTCCGTATCTGGGAGATTCCTGTGGATCAGGTGCAGGGAATCATGGGCCATTTTAGACCGGCATTACCATTTAATCGTGACGAAATCATTGATCGGGGAATTAATTTTAATGAAGAGCGGTATACAAAACCTTACATCCGTGAGTATTTCTTATGGGAACTTTTTGGCGAGGAGACTCAGGAAGCCAAAGCAACCGCGCTTTTGGAATATGAACCAGGAAAATACAATCTAAAACCACAATTTAACACCCAGCGAAAGGTGTGGAATTATTTTGAGGCCAATAAAAAGGGTGATGAGCTCACAGGCAAAGAGACACGCTTACGGGACGGACTTTGTTCATTGATTTCAGAGGTTTTATTCCTGCGTGATCCCTATCACCCAAGCCTGTTTCACCCCCGGGTAGCTTTTCACAATACCAACAGCTACCTCAACTTAAGGACAGAGGATCGGTGGGCTATGGATGAACTCTATATCAACTTTTTCTACCACCGACACGAAGAGTGCTGGAAAAAGCAGTCACTGTGGATATTACCCGCCCTTATGAAATCAACAGATATGCTCATTTGCGGCGAAGATCTGGGGATGGTTCCCGAAAGTGTTCCAGGAGTAATGCGTAACCTTGGTATCTTAAGTCTCGAAATTCAAAGGATGCCAAAGGATCCCAATATCGAATTTGCACATCCGTCCGATGCTCCCTATTTATCTGTTTGTTCAACTTCAACACACGATATGTCAACCCTCCGGGGTTGGTGGGAGGAAGACAGGGCTCACAGCGAACGATTCTTTAGAATTGTAATGGGTCAAAAAGGGGAATTCCCCCACTTTATGGAGCCGTGGGTTGCACGCGAAATCCTGAATATGCACTTCTATTCACCGGCCATGTGGGCGATATTCCCAATTCAGGATTTATTAGCCATGGATGGACGACTTAGATGGGATAATACCGAAGGGGAACGAATAAATGTCCCAGCTATCGCCCAACACTACTGGCGCTACAGAATGCACCTTACAATGGAAGAGCTGATCAATGAAAAAAAGCTCAACAACGAATTAAGATCCATGATTTTTGCCTCCGGCAGAGGTTCTGAGAGCTGAATTCCTCCGTTTACCGGTATTTTTCTTCCATTTACCGATTCCTCATTCCTGGAGGTTGATAAAGGAATTAGTTTTGTGCGAGTTTAAAACCCAGTTTAAGAAACCCTTTAAAACAAACACAATGATTAAGTACGACGAAACACCGGGAACAAATGAAAATTCATTTGACAGAAAAAGCAGAAGAAGCGGAGATTCCAGATCTCTCCTTGGAATTCTTTTAGTTGCCATTGGAGCAGTGATGATTGCAAGGCATTCAGGATGGCTCAATAGCGATTTGTATGACCACTTATTTAGCTGGCCTGTGCTTCTGATCGTAATTGGGCTTTTTAATCTTGCTAGAAAAGCATATACACCTGCAATTATTTTAATCTCAATCGGTCTTTTCTTCTTTGTCGAACAGTTTAGTTTTATACCCGAAAATTTCCATGAAAATTTCTGGCCTGCTTTAATCGTTTTGGTGGGTGTCTCATTTATTCTGCGCAGAGGCGGAGGATCAAATCACAGGAATCCTTTCAGTAATATGGATCCTAAATCCAAAAAATCAACCGATTTTATTGACGAAACAGCAATTTTTGGTGGAAAGAATGTTTCAGTAGTCACCGAAAATTTTCAGGGCGGTAAAATCACTTCAATTTTTGGGGGAGCCAACATTAACCTCCGCTATGCTAAACCGGTGGAAGGGTGTATGATCGATATTGCTACGATCTTCGGAGGGACTAAAATTATTGTTCCTGAAGATTGGAATGTAAAAATTGAGGTCGTTTCGATATTCGGTGGGTTTGAAGATAAACGGGGGTACTCGGTTATTTCGAGAACAGGAACTGGGAAAGTAGTTGTAATTAAAGGAACATGTATCTTTGGAGGTGGCGAACTGAATTCAATGCCATAAACAGTCTGCTGGATAATTAAAATTTAACAAAACATGCCCGATTTAATTTTAATTAATTCATGGACCATCCAGTAACGACCAACCGAATATCAGCCATTATATATTGGCTATTCCTCTTGATTCCGGGTATCCTGCAGACAGTTTATAATAGTTTTTATCATTTATTGTCTGTTTCAGATTCCTTGCTCGACGGCCTGATTTTCGGCTCAGTATTTGGCGTCCTGGGAATTGCTGTATGGTATGTCGTAAGATATAATGACCCCGAAAAAAGTGCACAAGGCCAGATGATTGCAAGCCATGCGGCTGCATCTCTGGTTTTTACCACGATATGGATGCTCACCTCCGGGATCCTCGCAAAGTCAATAATAAGTGATCCCCTGTATCATAATTACTTATATGGAGAGCTTACAACACGAATTCTGGCTGGCCTGCTATTTTACGCTTTACTTGTAGGGGTCTATTATATTTATGTTTACAGCCAGCATAATCAGGAGAAAGCGCAAAAAGAGGCAGAGCTGCAAAAACAGATTCGGGAAGCCCAGCTTAACGCCCTAAAATCACAGATTAATCCCCATTTCTTGTTTAATAGCCTTAATTCTATTGCATCATTAACCCTGACGAATCCCGAAAAGGCTCACGGAATGGTCATTGCATTATCCGATTTCATGCGCTTCTCACTTCGAAAGCAACAAAACGATATGGTTACCCTGGATGTTGAATTAAAGAATATCGCGCTCTATCTACAAATCGAGAAAATAAGATTCGAAAATAAGCTGCTTTACAACTTTGAAATCGAGGAAGAATGCAAAAAACACTTAATTCCCAGTCTAATCCTCCAACCTATCTTTGAGAATGCAATTAAATACGGTGTTTATGAAACTTCAAAGCCCGTTGTAATTCTTTGTAAAGCCCAAAAATTACAAGGTTTCCTGGAAATAACTATTATCAATGACTTTGATCCGGAATCAGTCCCTCTTAAGGGCGAAGGGATTGGACTGACAAATATTAATGAGAGGTTAACCCTTATTTACGGAAGTTCAAGACTATTGACAGCAGAGTTAGGCGATAATAACTTTAAAGTGACGATGGTTATTCCTGACTAAAATCCTTCAGCCCTGAACTGTAAATTAAAAGATTGATAACTCACAAGCAATGAAACGAGCATGTTCGATAAACATAAACACGAATGAATGTCTCACATGCGAGTTCCATCCGGCAATTAAAAAACAAATTATATTCGGATGAATAAAATAAAGACACTAATTATTGATGATGAGTCCCTTGCCCGTGATTTACTCCGCTATTACCTCTCCAAAGACGAGCGGATTGAATTAGTAGGAGAGTGTGCAAATGGTTTTGAAGGGGTATTGGCAATCCAGGAACTAAAACCGGATCTGGTTTTTCTTGACATTCAGATGCCAAAAATCACAGGCTTTGAGATGCTTGAACTAATCACTGAACCTCCGGCAATCATATTCTCGACCGCATACGATCACTACGCAATTCGCGCCTTCGAGGCAAATGCCATAGACTACCTGCTTAAACCATATCCTTATGAAAGAGCAGCAGTTGCGCTGAATAAGGCCATTGAAAAGATTAATAGTAAATTTCCCCTCTCCGGGGTAAATCAATTAATCGTATCCCATGATCGGGAAGTTGGAATTTTGAATCGTGTGGTCGTAAAATCGGGGAGAAAAATTCAGGTCATTCCTGTTGATTCGATCTATTACCTTGAATCACAGGATGACTTTGTGATGATCTATTGTAAGGAGGGTCATTTTATGAAGCAAAAAACCATGAAGTTTTTTGAAGAACACCTCGAAACAACACAATTTGTACGGATACATCGCTCCTATTTACTTAACCTCTCCTCAATTGCCGAGATTCAGCAATACGAAAAAGATTCTTGGGTTGTTCTTACCCTGCAGGGGGCCAAACTGAAAGTGAGTAAAGCAGGATATTTGAATCTAAAGGAGAAACTAAAAATCTAAAGGTCCTATTTTTGAGTAAAAAGATAGTTGACAATTTCCCTGGAAGCGCCCCGGTTTTTATCCACATAGCCCCTGGCGAGATTTGACGCAATATTCAGCATTTCAGGATTCATCCGTAAGCTTTCAATTTGATCTTCAAGCTCCCCTGAATCACTAATAGCACAGGCAGCTCCAAGACTTAACATATCATAAGCTTCCTGAAATTTATGATAATCGGGACCGAATATAACAGGGAGTCCAAAAACTGCAGGTTCAAGGATGCTGTGAATCCCGGAAGTAAAACCACCGCCTATATAAGCCAAAATCCCATACCGGTAAATCGAGTTCAGGTATCCATACCCATCAACAATCAAAACATCCGAATCCAGGAGGTCCTGGGTAGAGGAAGTGGAATAAAAGGTATATGGTTTTTCCAATGCATTTGTTATCCGCTCAAGCGATTGAGGGGTTACTTCATGAGGGGCAATAACAAATTTCAAACCCGAAGGTGACTTATTCACATAGGGTATAAAAAGATCCTCATCCTCTTTCCAGGTGCTTCCTGCTATTATTATCTTTTGTCCTCCGCCAAAAATTTCAAGTTTTTCGAGTTTTGGACTCGCATCGGCAATTTGACCTACCCGATCAAGACGGGTATCCCCGGAGAGGGAAACATTCTTAAAACCATATCGATGCAAAATATCAAACGATTCCTGATTTTGAACAAAGATATGCTCGTATGTTCTGATTGCCTTAAGATACCATTTGCCCCATGGCTTAAAAAAGATTTGTGAAGGCCGGAATAGCGCTGAAAAGATGTATGTCGGTATACCTTCCTCCTTTAACTGGGTTAAAAAATGGTACCAAAACTCATATTTGATAAAAAATACTTTTGTTGGCCGGACAATTTCAATAAACCGGATTGCATTTTTTTTGGTGTCGAGGGGGAGATAAAAAATATAGTCCGCATAGGGATAGCTTTTCCGCAATTCGTATCCCGAAGGGGAAAAAAAAGTAAGAAGAATTTTGTATTCAGGCCAACGGGCTCGAATGGCCTCAATTACCGGCCTTCCCTGTTCAAATTCTCCAAGCGAAGAGGCATGAAACCACAGGATAGGTTCACCCGGTTGTATCGTTTCACGTAACCGGATGAAGATATCCTTCCGACCCTCAAGCCATTTACGGGCTTTCCCGTTTCGTAATGAAACGATCCTAACCAAAAGGTAATATCCAAATATTCCTAAGTTATAAAGCCACCTCATTGTTTATCGATTTTGCCTGACAAATGTATTTCATTTCGTGAAATAAATAAAGTCGAATGACGTTTATTTATCTGGATGATATCCAGCATCTTCCGGAAGTCCTGGCTGAAAAGATGCCTCAACAGCCAACTGATCGCACCGCTCATTTTCCGGAATACTCGCATGTCCTTTCACCCACACAAATTTAATGTGATGCATTCCATACACTTTCAAAAATCTTTTCCAGAGATCACTGTTCTTCTTCCCCTTAAAACCGGTTTTCACCCAGTTAAAAACCCATTTTTTCTCAACCGAATCGGCAACATACTTTGAATCAGTGTAAATAGTTACATTACAGGGTGTAATCTTAAGGGCTTCAAGTCCAACAATTGCAGCCATCAATTCCATGCGGTTATTGGTAGTAAGTTTAAATCCCTGAGAAAGTTCCTTGCGGTGAGATCCGGATATCAAAACAACACCGTAACCTCCCGGACCCGGATTCCCGCGGGCAGCTCCATCGGTAAAAATAATTATTGCGGGATTCTCATGCAGTCCCATACCTTAATATTGAGAAGTTAAAAGACCGGTAATTGACCGGCCTCTTGCTATTTTAGATGGTGCTTTTGACATTGTGCTTCATATTTACTTCGTTGTCAAAATCAATTCTTAGAAATACGATGTTATCGGACCAGTTTCATTTCATTAACAAGATGGCTTGCACCAGCAAATTTATCGATTGTCCACAACACAAATCGGATGTCGACACAGATGCATTTTTGCAATTCAGGCTCAAAAGCGATATCACCGCTCATTGCTTCCCAATTGCCATCGAACGCAATCCCGATTAATTCACCGCTTCCGTTAATCACTGGGCTTCCTGAGTTTCCTCCGGTGATATCGTTATTTGAGGTGAAGCAGGTGTGTAAGGTACCGTCTTTATCACCATACTGCCCGTAATCTTTCGCATGGTACAAATCTACAAGCCTTTGTGGAAAATCGAAGTCGGCATCTCCCTGGATCCCCTTTTCTGTATACCCCTTGAGGGTGGTATAATAATCAAAATAGGTAGCATCGTGGGGAGTATACCCATCTACAATACCATAAGTCAGACGCATTGTGGAATTGGCATCAGGATAAAACGATTTCTCATTACCCATCTCCATTAATCCTGCAACATACAACCGTCTGGCTTTGTCCAGATTAGCTTTTGAACTGCTCAGGTCGTGCATGATTGCATATTGTGTTTCGAAAATCGAGCGCATTGCAATAAAAGCCATATCTTTCTCAATCACCTTACGAGATGGATTATTCAGAAAAGCCTCCATTTTAGCCTGATCGGCAAATATCGTTTTAGTAAATAACTTTTTCGAGTAAGCCTCAAAATCCCCCTTGAATTTTGATTGAATTACCTGAAAAAAACCAGGAATATACTTGGGATTAACCTTTGATGAATAAATCTTTAGTAAGGTTGCAACAATCTTTTGGTCGGTGCTGGCATCGTAATCTTTAAAATAAAGGTCAAGCGAAGATCTTAACTCAGAGGCAGCGTCCTTAATTTTAACATCATCAGTACCCTTAAGTGCAGAAAAGAGTGATGCAGACTTTGCCGCAAATGAGAAGATTTCTGCTCCACGGAGCAAAGATTCCCTGGAATACTCATCTGCAATTTTCTCATCCTTACTTTTAAAGGCTGCATTTATCGTATCGAGTGCTCCGCCATATTTAGCCTTCCTTTCTGGCGTTGAATTTGCCCACTTCTGAAATTCTTTTTCCCCTTCAAGTTTCCGGGCGATCACATTGAGGTCTGTCAGCCCCTTATTCTGACCTATTGAATACTTATAGTAGTTTGAGCTTCTTGCAAATTTCGAAGCATATTGAATCCTTGCTTTCTGGCTGGTAGCCATATAATCTCTTATGATATTCAGCTTTGCCTCTCTTGCTGTAATGCGGATCTCATTGACTACATCCATCGTATTTTGCACTTCCGCGGAAGTACGATAACGGGTTGTATTTCCTGGATATCCCATCACCATGGCAAAGTCATTTTTCACTACACCCTTTAAGGATACGGGAAGAAAATGCCTCGGGTGATACGGGACATTTTGCTTCGAATATTCGGCCGGTTTACCATCCGGTGCGCAATAAACCCTGAACATCGAAAAATCACCGGTATGACGTGGCCACATCCAATTATCGGCTTCTCCACCAAACTTCCCTATCGACTGTGGTGGAGTTCCAACCAGCCGTACATCTTTAAACGTCTGCGATATAAAAAGATAATATTTATTCGCCTCAAATAGACTCCTCACCCTGATCTCAAATTCGGTACTCCCTTTAGCCTCCTTCTCAATTTTACCCATCGCTTCCCGAACTTTAGATGACCGTGTCTGATCATCCATATCATCCGTAACATTCTTAAGCACCTGATCGGTAACCTCCTCCATGCTTATAAGAAATGTTACCGTCTTTCCGGGATTCGCAAGCTCATCCTCACGTTTCATTGCCCAGAAACCATCTTTCAGGTAATCATGCTCTACTGAACTATGAGCTTGAATCTGGTCAAATCCACAGTGGTGATTGGTCAATAATAATCCGTCATTCGAAACAATTTCAGCGGTACAGGAACCTCTGTCGAGTGCAACAACCGCATCCTTTAAGCTCGAATGGTTAATAC
Source organism: uncultured Bacteroidia bacterium (assembly GCA_903918045.1). GTDB lineage: Bacteria > Bacteroidota > Bacteroidia > Bacteroidales > Prolixibacteraceae > JAAFHB01. Next base: position 31,342 of record CAIXCY010000068.1, on the reverse strand, counting down.
TGTAAATCTGCTCATCGGTAAGTTTACATCCGATTGAACTCATTTTTCGGATATTCAACTTTCCAACCAGCGAGGGGAGCCACATCCCTTCGTCGGCTTTAACATTTATAGTAAGGAGAAGTGTAAGAACAAGAAATGCTAAGAGACTGTTTTTCATCTAAAATAATTTTTGCGGCAAATGTAACTTTATTTACAAAATTACATCCCTGATAAAACGCATATTATCCGCGGTTTAAAAAAACTTTTGCATAAAAGCGCTCACTTTATCTTCGATTTTTGAATCTCCGGCCATTCCGGTGACAAATGCACTTCCAATAATAGCCCCATTGGCATAATTGCAAGCCCTTAAAAAAGAGGACTTATCAGAGATTCCAAATCCAATCAACCGGCCGGAACGCAGATTCATTGTTTGGATTCTCTCAAAATAACTGATCTGTTCATTATTCTCCGATTCTTTCACGCCGGTAGTGGATGAAGAGGAGACCATATAAATAAAACCAGTAGAGAGGGAGTCAATTTTGATGATCCGCTCTTCGGGGGTTTGAGGGGTGATTAAAAAGATATTTGACAATAAATGTTTTTCAAAAATCGCTTTATATTCCTCCTCATAGACCTCCAGAGGAAGATCGGGAATGATCGTTCCGTCAATCCCTGTTTCATGGCATTTAGTACAAAATTCCTCAACTCCATACTGCATAACAGGATTCAGATAGCCCATCAGTATTAACGGGATTGAAACGGTTTTCCGGATCTCCTTCAATTGTTCAAATAAAAGATTGATCGTCATACCATTCTCCAGGGCTATTTCAGAACTGTGCTGAATTACCGGACCATCAGCTACAGGATCGGAAAAGGGCATCCCGATCTCAATCAAATCTGCCCCATTTTTCTCAAGTTCTTTAATAATGGTAAGAGTATCCTTTAATGCCGGGTATCCGGCGGTGAAATAGATTGACAATATATTCCTCTCTTTTCTTTTAAAGAGCGATGTAATCCGATTTTCCATGACGTTAATTTTGCAAAACTTATGCTTAATAACTGTTTATTATAAAAATAATTATTTAACTGATTGAAAATATTTCAGAAAAGTCTCCATATCCTTGTCCCCTCGCCCTGAAACATTAACCACTACAACATCTTCGGGTTTGAACTCAATCATCTCAAGTGCCGCTAAGGCATGAGCAGATTCCAACGCCGGTATAATCCCCTCTTTTTGTGAAAGATATAATGCCGCCTTTAGAGCCTCCTCATCGGTTGCACTTAGAAATCTTCCCCTTTTGGTTAAAAAAAGATTAGCATGCATCGGTCCGATCCCGGGATAATCAAGACCCGCAGAAATCGAATAAGGTTCAATTACCTGACCATCTGCGGTCTGCATCAGCAGACTGCGACTGCCATGCAGAATACCGGGGCGTCCCAGTTGGGTTGTGGCAGCAGATTCACCGGTATCGACACCTTTCCCACCCGCCTCAACGGCGATCAGCTGAACTTCCGGATTATCCAAAAAATGGTAGAAAGCACCAGCAGCATTGCTCCCGCCTCCAACACAGGCAATCACATAATCGGGTGTTTCGCGACCTGTTTTTTCCTTAAGCTGAATCCTTATCTCTTCGCTGATAACCGACTGAAACCGTGCGACCATATCTGGATATGGATGAGGACCAACAACCGAGCCTATAATATAATGGGTATCAACGGGATTATTGATCCAGTCGCGAATTGCCTCATTCGTGGCATCCTTCAGCGTTTTACTTCCGCTATTAACCGCCCGTACCTCCGCACCAAGCATTTTCATCTTCTCTACATTAGGTGATTGACGCGCCACATCCACAGCCCCCATATAAACAATGCACTCTAACCCGGCTCTTGCACAAACCGTAGCTGTAGCAACCCCATGCTGCCCGGCTCCCGTTTCTGCAATAATCCTGGTCTTCCCAAGTCTTTTCGCCAAAAGTATCTGACCAATCGTATTGTTTATCTTATGCGACCCGGTATGATTCAGATCTTCCCTTTTCAAATAAATGTGCGCCTGATAACGATCCGAAAGACGATCGGAATAATAAAGCGGTGAAGGCCTCCCTGCATAATCGGAAAGTAACTTTTTAAATTCATCCTTAAATGAATCACTTTCGATAATCTGCAAATAACAACTTTGTAACTGGCTGATATTCTGCTGCATCATCTCGGGAATAAAAGCACCACCGAATGTTCCGTAATACCCTTTATCATTAGATTGATAATTCATTTTTTTATACTTTAAAATTTTTAAAATCGTAAATAAATGGTGCCAGTTTTAATAGATCCTTTAATCCGGCTTCAATTTCAAAACCACTGTTCACATCAACAGCATACAATTTATTATGCATTATGCTTTTGATGGCATCAATATCGGTACACTTAATCCCTCCACTGAGGAAAAATGGCCTGGTTCCTTTGTATTGATTCAAGATATCCCAATTGAATTTTAATCCTGATCCACCTCTTAATTCAGTGGCCGAATCAAAAAGGAAGTAATCACAAACCTTTTCAAACGGGTAAACTGAATTAAAATCAAAATCAGAGGTGATACTAAACGCCTTGATCACTGGAATATTGAGAACCTTTAATCTTTTACAATAATCAGGAAGTTCACCTCCGTGAAGCTGGATTATATCAAGTTTAGATTCGACCCATTTTTCAACCAGACTTTCAAACGGCTCATTCACAAAAACTCCAACTTTTTGTATTGAGCCAGGGATAAGCGAATGAATCTCTTCCGGAATTACCTCTCCGATGAACCGCTTTGATTTGGGATAGAAGATAAATCCAATATAATCAGGATTAAGTTTAACAAGCTCCCTGATATTGAAAGGTTGGCGCATTCCGCAAACTTTAATTTTTAGATCCATATCAGCCTGTCCTCCTAATACCTTAATCTTGAAATAAAATCAAAACATGCCTTTGCGGGGTCTTCTGTTTTCATGAAATTTTCACCCATAAGGAATCCTAGGAAACCTCTATCCCTTAAAAAGTCAACTGTATCAGGATCACTTAATCCACTCTCCGATATTTTCACCGATTTAGCAGGAAGTTGATCCAGTAAATTAAGAGACCGGTCCATATCCACTCTAAAATCCTTCAGATTTCGGTTATTTATGCCGATCAGATCTACTTTCAAATCTATTTTTTCAATTTCACTCTCATCATGCAGTTCAAGCAAAACTTCCATTCCAAGTTCATGAGCGATAGCCGTAAACCCTGAAATCTCCTCCTTCTCCAAAACGGCGGCGATCAACAAAATCACGTCTGCATTTAGCATCCTCGATTCATAGAGCTGATATTCATCAACCATAAAATCTTTCCTGAGCAAAGGAGTTAAAGGATTTGCTGTCCGGGCTACAATAAAATCAGCGTTGGCACCACCAAAATAACGAAATTCTGTAAGCACAGATATTCCGCAAACACCAGCATCTGCATATCCTTTTGTAACAATTTCGGGAAAAACCCGATCATTAATTACCCCCTTTGACGGTGATCGTCTTTTAAATTCTGCAATAATTCCATTGTTCCCCGGAGCAGTCAATCTGGCTGCCAACGAATTCCTAACGACACTAAAATCGGTTTTTGATTTTAGTTCAGCCAATGAAAGTACCGCTTTCGCACCTGCAACCTCGAATCGCCGGTTGTCTACGATTTCATCAAGAATGGTCCTCATTGCAGGGAGATTAATTTTGTAAATATTTTTAATGCCTTACCACCCATGAGGGAAGATCTGGCATCCTCGACACACTGCTCAATCCCTTTTTCAGGGAAATAAGTTTTAAGCGCCATTGCTGCATTTGATAAGACTACAGAATTTTGAGGAATCGTTCCCCTCCCTTCCAAAACATCCGTGAATATAGCGGCAGTGCCCGGGACATCTCCGGATCCCACCAGCTCCCCAGGTTTTGTAACATCCATTCCAAGCGAGGATGGGGATAAAATCTGGTCCGATTTATTGGAAAGCACTTTGAAATCTCCGGTCAAAGATATTTCGTCATACCCATCCAGACTGTGTATAATACAATAGTTGACATTACTCTTTTGGTAGAGATAATTATACATTCTGGCAAGCTCAAGACTGAAAACTCCGACAACCTGATTTTGTGGCCTGCCTGGGTTAACCATGGGTCCAAGCATGTTAAAAAAGGTTTTTAGCCTCAATGCACGACGAACCTGTGCCACATTTTTCATTGCAGGGTTGAACAGCGGGGCATGGAGAAATGTGATTCCGCACTGATCCAGCTCGGTGCGTAACCGCTCATGACTATTCGAGAATTTGTACCCAAGGTGTTCCATAACATTGGATGATCCACATCCGGACGATGCAGCATAGTTACCATGTTTGGCAACAGTTGCACCTGCTCCGGCGACTACAAATGCCGATAAGGTTGAAATATTAAAGGTATCTTTTCCATCTCCTCCGGTGCCGCACAAATCAATCGTATTAAACTCTGTTAAGTCAACAGGAAGCGCTGTTTTTAACAATGCATCGCGAAAACCTTCAAGTTCGTCGATGCTGATTGTTCGCATATTGAAAACAGTTATGAATGCTGCAATCTCTGCATCAGAGAGTTTGCCGGCTGTAATCTCTGTCAGGATATCTTCAGCTTCCTGTTTGGTTAACCTTTTGTATTCAAAAAGGTAGTTCAGAATCTCTCTCATATTTTATAGTATTGATTAGGATGGAAAAAGGTTGAAATAATTCTGTATTCCAATTCCCTTATTTCTATTAAATATTCTTAGTGTTTTACCCAGTTTTCGAGTATTTTCTCCCCGATAGGTGTCAGAATAGATTCAGGATGAAACTGAACACCCTGAATATCGAATTCCCGGTGCTGGAATGACATGATTCTCCCTTCCTGATCCAAACTGGTAATCTCAAGAACTGCAGGAAGCGATTCCCGCTCAACGATCCATGAGTGGTAACGTCCTGCATCAAAAGTTTCGGGTAAAGATTCGAAAAGATAGCTCTTTGCAACCACTGTGATTGGAGTTGCAATTCCGTGAAGCACGTCATTCATATTTTCTAACCTCCCGCCAAAAGATTCTCCTATTGCCTGATGACCAAGACAAACTCCAAGCATCGGCTTCTTGCCAGCATAGTTGCGAATAACTGATGGCATTTGCCCTGCCTCTTCAGGAAGTCCGGGACCCGGGGAAAAGACAATCTTATCATATTGATCCGGCTCACCTTCGGCAAGATCATCGTTCCGCTTTACCTCTACGGTTACCCCTTCAAACTTTTTTAAAGCATGGACCAGGTTATAGGTAAAAGAGTCATAATTATCAATTACTAATATTTTCATGGATACTTATTTTTTAATAATTTAATTTACCGCGATTATTTAATCCCCTGGGCCATAATGATCGCTTTCTTCAGTGCCGCAAGTTTATTTACGACCTCCTGTAATTCATTCTCCTCATCCGAAGCGGCAACAATGCCGGCCCCTGCCTGATAAAACAGCGTATTGTTCTTGCTCAGAAAAGAGCGGATCATAATTGCATGATTAAAAGAATCGTCGAAACCAATGAAACCAATACACCCGCCATAATAGCCGCGATTTTGATTTTCATATTTGTCAATCAGTTCCATTGCCTTAAATTTTGGTGCTCCTGAGAGGGTACCCGCCGGAAAAGAATCCCCCATTACACTTACAGGATTTGACCCTTCAGGAAGTTTTCCTGTAACTTTCGATACCAGATGGATCACATGCGAATAGAATTGAACCTCCCTGAAAAGCTCTACCTTAACATCTGTAGCATTGCGGCTCAGATCATTGCGTGCAAGATCCACAAGCATTACATGTTCTGCATTCTCCTTCGGATCTTTTGAAAGCTTTTCAGCCAAAAGACGATCCTGTTCATCATTACCCGTTCTCCGAAAGGTTCCTGCAATCGGATTGATCGATACGTTTTGTTGATTTATCTGTAGTTGTGCCTCAGGTGAGGATCCGAATATCTTATAATTCCCATAATCAAAATAAAATAAATAAGGCGACGGATTAATTGAACGTAAGGCACGGTAAACATTAAAATCATCACCTAAAAACTGCTGCGCAAACTGTCGCGATAAAACAATCTGAAAGACATCGCCACGAAAACAGTGCTCTTTCCCCTTTGTAACCATCTGCTTGAATGCCTCATCCGTTATATTCGAACTTTCACCGTTTACTGTATCAAACGAAAAAGTAGCAAAATTGCGGCTGGACAACAGATCCTCTATCATAATCAACGACGAATTCTCTCCGTCAAATAGGTTTTCAATCAGCTGGATGCGGTTTTGAAAATGGTTTATTGCTATGATATAATGATAAAAAGCATAATGAACTTCAGGAATTTCATAGGCAGGGTTAACAGGATGATTAAACTTAATTGTTTCAAAATACTGCACACCATCGTAACTGACATAGCCAAAAAATCCATTGGCTGGTAGCTCCTTCAACGGAGTATCCGATTTAAAGCACCCAAAAAATGACTTCATCTCATCGGCTAACTGCCCATTACGATCGATTATTCCTGTTTCGGTTTTCCCATCCGGGTATTTCCGCAGGACTTTAAATTGAGCTACCTCCAGCGAGGCCTCAGGTTTGAGACAAATAAATGAGTAGCTGTTTTCAAGACTATGATGATCTGAACTTTCGAGTAAAAGGGCATTTGGGAAAATGTCACGCATCTTAAGGTAAACACTAACCGGTGTAACTGTGTCAGCTAAGATCTCCCGAACATTGGTTGTAAAGTTATACTGCTTCATGGCAAAATTTAAGTTGAATATTTTAAACAAAAAACGGCTTATCGTGATCCGATAAACCGTTATCCCTTCCATAGGGGTACAAGATGGTTATCCATTCACGTTTGAAAAAAGTAATCCTGCCAACGCCAGGTCCAATTATTTCGGGAAATATTTTTCATATCTTAATGTATTATTTTAATAATTTCAGCTTCAAATAAAAAATCCGGCTTACCTGTAAAAGGTAAGCCGGATGTATATTTTAAAAATACAATATGGCTTCACCTCAACAGAGGAAAGTGTTGCCCCACCAAAGCCATATTGATTTAAATCTTGTCATCTTTAAATTTTATCTGCGACAAAGAAATACAAAAATTATCAGTTGAGCAAAAAAAAAATAGTTTTTGTTTAAAAAGTGAGTTTTTTAAAAAATAATTGAGAAAAACAGGTAACAATTTTGCAGTGATATTAACTAAGAGAGTAAAGATTTAAACTGAATAATAGATTATTAGAATCGTCTTAATTGAAAGTCATTGGACAAAAGTTATGCAGTTTAGGTCTTGGGTTATATCAGTTCGTTCTTTGATTCATGAATTGAATCTGTCAATTTGACCGGTAAGCTTTACTTATTATCAGAATTACTCTGAAAAGAGATATTTTTATTTTACTGAGGGGTGATTTTGTAAACAAATTTTAAAGTTTTGCATATATTTACACAATCTTTTAACTAAATATTTTTTAAAATATTTAGTCTGGATTGCATAGATTTGACTTTTGATTTTGTGCCTCCTTGCACTACAGACGTCAGCAAAAACTCTGAATATTTGTTATAAATGAGAAAATATACCGATCAGGAAATCATTCAGGGCTTAAAAACCGGTGAATCATTTGCTGTAAAATACCTGGTTAGGGAATTTCTTCCGGTAATCCGCTATTTTATATCGAAAAATAATGGTAATGATGAGGATGCGAAAGATATTTTTCAGGATGCGTTGTATATCATTATCGAAAAAGTTTACAATAACGATTTGGTCCTTCACGGGACATTATCAACCTATTTATTTGCTATCTGCAAAAATCTGTGGCTTATGGCCTTGGACAAGCAGAAAGCTGCAAAGAATTATGAGTTACGCCGTTCCTCTGGACATCAGGATCATGATTTCACTGAAACGGTAGATCGTGTTTTTTATGAGAATATTTTCAGACAATGCTTCGATGAAATGGATGAAGTATCTCAGAAAATTCTAAAAATGTACTGGATGGAGATATCCCCTACGGAGATCGCAAGGAAATTGGGATATACATATGGGTACGTCAGGAAAAAGAAAAGTGAATGTATGAAAGAACTTAAGAACAGGATCATTAGTCATAAGGATTATACCGAACTGGAGCGAAACCTAAATATAAAGAAACCTATTAATAAATTTTATGAATAACTATAATGACCTAATACTCAAATACCAATCAGGAGAGATGACCATTCCTGAACGGGAGGAGTTTAACCGAAATTTTTTTCTCTCTGAGGAGTTAAGAAAGGAATTCCTGTTTCAGGAGAAGCTTGACAAGGTTATGAAAAAAAATTTATTTCTGGAAGGTATTGAAAGTGATCCTAATCTAATAAAAGCTGAAATTCTTGCCCTGCAAGATATTGATAACTATCTGAATAATAGCAATATGAAAAATATTAGGATGGAGAATAAGACAATTAACATTGAAACAGAGGTTGAAATCAGAAAAAAGATCGCAAAAGCTGAAGTTGAAATGGTTCTCTCAGGTATTGACGATCTCGCAGAAGAGTGGGTAAGGGACTTCGAACTTCGTAAACCAGCTATTCAAGGCAACGTTTCAGCTCAGCACATCTTCGATTATATCAGCAAGAATGGAATTTCGCTCGAATCAGATATTCAAATACCAGCCGTTAGTCGCCATATATCCAGGAAGATTATTTTTCAGGCAGCAGCAGCAGTATTTATTCTGTCCCTTTTACTGTTCAAAGCCCTCACACCTGGTTTTTCTGGTGATAGCGTTTATAAAAATTATTATGAGCCCCTGGAGTCAAACTCTTTTCAATTCAGAGGAAGCGCTCAGGAGGTTAGCAGTAAATTGCAGGAAGGTGTGGATTACTATTTATCCAAGGATTATAATAAGGCAGAACTTGCATTTAACAATTTACGCAAGATTGATTCAGAACTGCCTGAACTCCTCTTATATTCTGGTCTTAATCATATGGGAAAGAATAATTTTAAAGCGGCAATCCCCTATTTCAGCAATCTTCTTATTCTTAAAAATAAGTTTGTTCCTGAAGCACAGTGGTATCTGGGATTATGTTATTTTAAAACCGGAGATTTATCCAACGCACGCCTGCTGATGGCAACAGTATCGGAATCTGAAGGCATTTATAAGAATAAAGCTTTCAAAATCCTTAAAAGTCTAAACCAATAAATTCTTATTGCACTAAAAACCAAAATAGAAAGGGTTATAGCAAAAATCAGCCACGGCCCTTTCCACCAAAACTTTTTAATTGGAGTTACCTCGCCAAGTAAGGAATATGCAGCCCAATATTCCGGATTTACAAATGAAGGTGATGTACTGTTAATATAATCGAGCTTTGCCTGTCTTAAAGCAGTATTTCTAGGTTTTCCTTCTCCAAGATACCTATAAAAATCCCCCATTATTTTTGAACCTGCCATATCTTCAACAGGCCAAAGCGTTTCAACAACCGATGAAACACCTGCCAAAACAAAACTTCGTGAAAGGCTTAAAACACCTTCTCCATTATATAGCTTCCCATTCCCGGTATTACATGCGCTTAAGACGACCATCGGGGATTTGATGTTCATTTGTCCAATTTCATAATTGTATAAATGATAAATGTCATTGCTGTGTTCGCCAGGGGTAAATACTAAACTAGAAGAACCTGCTATTGTGGTATCCAGTTCTGCATGCATAGCCAGGTGAAGTATTGCTCCATTAAACAGATTTAATCTGAAATTGGAAACGGTAGCCTGATCAGCTTTAAATAAATTCCCTCTAAAATGTTTCAAAATGCTCTTTATCTCTAACCCATTATTTTTTATTGAATTGTAGCCACTTCCATTTCCAATGGCAGTATAAAGAGGCGCATACCCTTTAACGGTTGGAAAATATTCAGGTTTAACTTCATTATTCCAAAGAGTGTTGGTGCTGTAACCGTACGATATTGCATAATCCTTAATTAAATAGGCTAACTCTGCGTAATTAATTGTTGTTTTCCTGCTCCAGGAGGTTAAGAAAGCATCAAAGGGCAGCAAGGAGAGCTCCTCGTCAGGAATAATTATTAGTTGTTTTCCTGAAAAATATTTTTCAATAGGTTGAATTAATACAGAATAAGCTTTAAATAGTCGGTGATTCATAGCATTATAATTATCAACCCCGTTGACTTCACCTATTCCCCTTGCAAAGTGTCCTTTTAGTCCGGATAAATCAGCAGATAAAGTGCTATCAATAAATTCGGTGTGACACACCAAATCATTGGGAGTAATTACAAATTCATATAACTTCCGCTCACCATGACTATCCCTCTCCGAAAAGTTGTATTCAATTAAAGTCCTATCAGGTTTTAAATTTTCCTGGATTGTTTCAATCCCAACAATTTTCCCCTTTTTTAACTTATCTGTGAATCTGGGAAATTCTTGCTCAATGGTCTCAATATTTTTCTCGAGGGCCCTGTTTAATTTAAATTGCAAATCTTTCCAATAGGCAATTTTTACCGTATCTGGTCTTAGGTATGCCGATTCTGTTCGGATAAGAGCCCCGTAGGCTGCCACACTATTCTGAAGTTCCCTCTCTTTGTTTTGAAGAGAATCCGGTATTTCCTTATTTGAAAACCCCTGGTTCCTCAAAATTTCATATTTCAACTCGTTCGCCTTGGATTGCTGGCAACTTTGATAGGCAAGCTGTAAAAATCTCTTTTCAGAAGTAAGATTATAAAGTTTTAGGGCAGTTTCTACTGATTGATCAAAAACATTCTTTTGTTTTTGATTGAAATTCATTCTGGTTTCTCCGTCATGATAATCTACACGAATTTGATTTGTCATATTAATAACAAGGCTATTCGTATTAAAGCTCAGTGTAAGATCCTTGATTATTTTATTTTTATCCGTTTCCTTTTCAGCCAACATCCCAAGTACCTCAGCTTTTAATTGAAAAATCCGCATTTGCCAAAGATTTACCGAAATCTCCTCTGGGGGTGGGTTCGCTTCAAAATTTTGATCTTTAAAATTTTGAGAACCGAAGATTAATGCTTGCTGATAGTAGCTTAATGCTCTCTGATAATCTTTTATTATCCTGTAATAATCGCCCAATAACTGATAACAATTTGATGTCACCTGATTGTCTTTACCGTAGGTCAAACTTAATTCCAATGCCTTCCTGATAGATGTCAATGCCTTAGAAAAATCTTTACCTGATAACAGAAAATGACCATATTCAATATAAATATTAATTTGATTGATTACATAAGGATTATTTTCGCCATTCGACTGACTGATACTCAAATTGAAGAATTTATCCGCCATCGGATTATTGCCCATTTTAGCGTATGTATTCGCAATTTGCTTATATAAAATATCTTTCCCCGGCAGGTTATACTTGTCTTTCAGAAAAAAGCTGGTTTTAAATGCCGCTAAAGCCTGATTGAATTTATTTAGCTGATAATCTATAATTCCGGAATTAAGGTATAAATCTGAAGTATACTTTTGTTTTTGAAGCTCATCCCAATCAGTCTCAGAGATAGACCGAATTGCCTTTTCACAATAATCCAGCGCCTTACCCAGATCCCCTTTTATCGAGTAAATATTCGCTATATTGCCATATATACTCACAATAAAAGAGTGATTTGGAATATTATCCGCAAAATAAATTGATTCAGCAACATTATAATGCTTCAGGGCATCCTCGTATTCTCCAAGATTTTTGTGTAGAATACCCAGATTATTGTTTATTACAAGCTTTTCTTTGGAAGATAAGTGGTTCGGGGGAATAAGAAATGCGTCCAGACAGCTTACCGCTTCCTTAAAACGACCAGTTTTCACAAATTGCTCATACCTGGTCATCACAGTCTGGTAAGTCTCATCTGGGGCTCCTTGGCTAGAATATGTAAACCAAAAAGAACAAATAAGCAACAAATAAATAAATTTCAATCCCATCATTCACAAAGATAAATTGCCATGACTTATCTCGGACAAGATAATAATTTGTTGAACGACTTTAGGATTGGTCATTAATAAATTTTGATTATCAATTAAAATTGGTTTTCAAGGGTAACGCTGCCCGATGGTAACTATAATTAAAATAGCGATAACCTGTATTAGTGTCGAGCATCAAAGAATTGAAATCCTGGAAATTAACTGCAATTTTCTCCACTCATTGGATATTTTAGACACAACAAGGCAGTATCTACTAAAAGATACCACCTTGATTTAAATATTTTGTTATCCTTGTTTAACTAAACGAAACAGCTGCATTACTTGCTGCTGCAGGCATTGCATGATCAACAGAAATAACCAATACCGGGATTTTTTGAACAGTACTTAATGAAAGGGGAAAATCTACACCGCCGCTTGGAGGTAGTGGAGGGTTAGGATTAGCTGAACTACCGCCCTTAACGTTATGCATTTCAAGGTTGTCTAAGCTTGTAAACTGACCACCAAGGTCATTGCCTTTTGAAGGCCTGGAATAGTTATTTTTCATCTTAATTGGATAATTGAATTAAACGATATATTAATAGGCATTGACAATAATTTGTTACCTAAGGAAGTAAATTATTTTAATTCGAGAATATATTCGAACAAATATAAATAAATTTACTCAGGTATAAATAAATATTTTACACTCTGAATAATAAAGTGACTTATCTTTGATCTATGGTGGATCAAAGATAAGAAAACAAATTCAATTTGAGAATTATTTTTATCCTGTTCCTTAAATGACAGCCATCTTTAAATATCGTTTAAAGTTTAAGAAATTCTATCTATACACCGATTGAATCGATGCATAAAACTTTTTTTACACTATTTTTACACCAAGGAATTTTGAACTTAACCTGGATAACACTACAACACTCGGGATTTTTACTCCCGAATTTCTAACAACCATCAATTATCTGTTTAACTATGCAATTCCCTTTTTTCAAACAACTTGACGCAATGGATTGCGGGGCCTCCTGCATTCGGATGATTGCGAAGTTTTTTGGTCGCATTTATTCACTGCAACAGATTAGAAATCTAATGGTTGTTTCCCGCGAGGGGGTATCGATGCTTGGTTTGAGTGATGCCGCCGAAAAAATGGGGTTTCGGACCAGAGGGGTTCGATTAACCTGGAATCAACTTCGGGATGAAGTGCAACTTCCCTGCATAGTCCATTGGAATCAAAATCATTTTGTCATTGTTACTGCAATTACACAAAAAAAAAGATTTCCATTTTCTCTGTGGAATAAACACAGGGAAGAAATCGTACATATTGCTGATCCGGCCCACGGCCTTCTTCACTATGATAAATCTGAATTTCTTAAATATTGGTCTTCGCAGGGAATTGACGGAATTGCATTATTGATTGAGCCAACCGCAGAATTCTATAATGAAGAACCAGAAAATCAGAATACAAGGAAATACAGTCATTTACTGAATTATTTACGCCCTTACCGTAAATTCATCATTCAGCTCCTTCTGGGTATGCTAACCGGAAGTTTTATAAGTATGATTTTCCCATTTCTAACCCAATCGATTGTTGACTATGGAATTGGAAACAGCGACCTGAGTTTTATTGGGATGGTCTTGATCGCCCAGTTGGTGCTCACCTTTGGTCAGACTGCCAACGAGTTGATCCGAAACTGGATCATGCTGCATGTAACAACGCGTGTAAGTATTTCGCTGATCTCCGATTTTCTGATCAAATTAATGCGATTACCCATTTCCTTCTTCGATTCACGGATGGTTGGCGACATTATGCAGCGACTGGGTGACCATAGCCGGATTCAAAACTTTCTCACAACCTCGCTTGTCAATATCCTCTTTGCAACCATTACCCTTGTGATTTATACAATTATAATGGCGACCTATCAACCTGCTATTTTGGTTGTTTTTTTTATTGGAAGTATCCTTTACATCGGATGGGTTTTGCTTTTTCTTAAAAAAAGAAGAGAGATTGATTATAAACGTTTCCAACAGGCCTCAGCAAATCAAAGCAATATTGTTCAGTTGATTACCGGCATGCAGGATATTAAGCTCAATAACTGTGAAAAGCAAAAAAGGTGGGAATGGGAACGGATTCAGGCAAAGCTGTACAAAGTAAATATCAGGGGACTTATTTTAAATCAGAATCAACTTGTCGGAGGAACATTTATCAATCAGACGAAGGATATATTAATCTCGTTTATGACTGCCAGGGCGGTGGTCACGGGTGATATGACCCTGGGGATGATGATGGCTGTTCAGTATATTATTGGTCAGTTAAATGCCCCAATCCAGTTGTTTATCGGGTTTGTCCAATCTGCGCAGGATGCCAAAATTTCACTTGAAAGATTAGGAGAGATTAATGAACAGGATGATGAAGAGAAAGCTGATGACCCTAAAATAGCCGAAATCCCCTCAGGAAAAGATATCGTAATAAAAGACTTAACCTTTCAATATGAAGGTCCCGGCTCCCCTAAAGTATTAAAAGAGATAAACCTGAGGATTCCTGCAAATAAGATCACAGCCATTGTGGGTTCAAGTGGAAGCGGGAAAAGCACACTTATAAAACTGATTCTTGGTTTTTACAAGCCGGTTCTTGGCGATATTTCGCTGGGTGGGGTCTCTTTGACCCGATACAGCCAGCAACAATGGAGAAAACGGTGTGGAGTTGTTTTGCAGGAGGGGTTTATTTTTTCAGACACTATTGCGGGAAACATTGCCATAATTGATGAATTCCCAGATTCCAAAAAAATTGAAAGTGCTGTTAAAACAGCTAATATTCAATCTTTTATTGAATCACTTCCACTTGGCTATGCCACAAGAATCGGCAGTGATGGGCATGGGTTGAGTACGGGACAGAAACAGCGCATCCTTATTGCAAGGTCTGTTTACAAAGATCCTGAATATCTTTTTTTTGACGAAGCAACCAATGCCCTCGATGCCAGAAACGAGCTCTTAATCATGGAAAATCTGAACCGTTTCTTTAAAGATCGGACTGTGGTAGTTGTCGCCCACAGGCTGAGCACAGTTAAGAATGCCGACCAGATCATTGTCCTTGAAGAGGGGCAGATTGTCGAAAAAGGGACACATGACGAATTGGTTGATAAGAGGGAGGTCTATTATAATCTGGTTAAAGACCAACTCGAACTTGGAAATTAAAACTAGTAATCAGCCGTTTTTTTTCAGGGAAACCCGTAAATTCAATTTTGAACCCAAAGATAGTTTCAAATGCCGGAAAAAATAAATATACAGCCGCATAGCGAAGAGGTACAGGATATTATGTCATTCATCCCGAACAACGTAATTCGGTGGGGTTTGACAGTGATCTTCATTATATTCTTAATTCTGGTTGTTGGATGTTACTTTTATAAATCGCCGGAGATAATCCGGGCCCCGATGATACTGACGACAAAAAACCCACCGGTTTCGTTAATCAGTAAATCGACAGGTAAGATCGACCGCTTATTTGCTTCTGATGGCCAGAATATTAAAGAAAAAGGGAAGATTGCTCTGATAAATAATCCCACTGATTTTACCCATTACCTGATCCTTAAAAAAGAACTGACCGATTGCTTCCGGATTACCGAATGGGACAGGCAGGTTTTTGAAATTCATTTGTCGGAACAACTTACACTCGGGGAATTGCAAATTAGTTATGGCCCCTTTCTTAAAAGCCGGAATAATTTCAAACAATATCTTACTCAAAATTTTCTGCCTCAAAAGATTGCACTAATCAACAAGCAGATTCTCAAGCATGAGGAGTATTACAGGACGCTGGTACGACAAATGGAGATCCAACATAATGACCTTGTATTGTCTGAAAAAAGCTTTATCCGTGATTCTTCCCTCTTCCTGAAAAGAACAACAAGCGAGGCGGAATACGACAAATCAAGACAGCTCTTCCTTTCAAAAAAATCGGCCTACATAGGGTTTGAGGCGGCGCTCAGAGAGACAGAATCTACCATCTTGCAGATGCAGTCAAGTAAAGTCGAATTAGAGATGCAACACGAAAAAGAGCTTTCCGATTTCAGACTCGCGTTGGATGAATCTAAGCAAAGCCTTGAGAATGCAATTCATCAATGGGAAGAGAAATATTTGGTTGCCAGTCCCATTACAGGAAAATTGACTTTTACTTCGATTTGGAGTATCAATCAGGAGGTAAAAACCGGGGAGCTGATCGCCACTGTCATTCCCCTTGAACCCTCGGCGATTATAGCAAAGGCAGTGATTCCACCCTCCGGTTTTGGAAAAGTTGAAGTTGGGCAACGGGTAAATATAAAACTCAGTGGATTTCCCTACATGGAGTTCGGGATGCTAAGGGGGGTTATCCGCTCTATCTCCCTTGTTCCGGATTCAAGAGGATATATTGCTGAAATAGAGCTATCTGAAGGAATGACATCCTCCTATCACAGCGTTAACCTGAAGTTTATTCAGCAAATGGACGGGACTGCCGAAATTATCACAAAGGAGATGCGTTTAATAACCCGGCTAATCAATCCGTTAAAAGCTTTTTTTGACAACGGGAAATAAAGTTTCAAAAAGAGGTAACAATTATTACTCCTATCCTATTAATTGTTGATTTCAACGTAGACCAAGAGGAACTAATAAATAAGTGCCGTGAGAGGATGCTTTGATTAGTGAGTTAATAAAGTTTCTTTTTTAAAAGGGAAGTATTATACACTTCCCTTTTGTTATTTTCTGAATTGGCTATTTTAAGACTCCCAATACCTTACCAACTTTTCTAAATGCGTTAATTGCCAGATCCAGATGGTCATGGCTATGAGCCGCTGAAATTTGAACCCGAATCCGTGCCTCACCCTGAGGCACTACCGGATAATAAAATCCAATAACATAAATTCCCTCCTCCAAAAGTTGAGAAGCAAACTCCTGAGATAATTTCGCATCATAAAGCATTATCGCGCAAATTGCCGATTTGGTAGGTTTGACATCAAATCCGGCTTCTAAGATTTTAGATACAAAATACGCTGTATTACGTTGCAGACGCTTCTGAAGCTCAGATGTTTCAGCCATCATCTCAAACATCCGGATACCCGCCCCTACAACCGATGGCGGTATAGCATTTGAAAAAAGATAGGGACGTGAACGCTGTCGTAATAGCTCAATGATCTCCCTTTTGCCCGTTGTAAAACCTCCTATAGCCCCTCCAAACGCCTTTCCAAGCGTACCTGTAATAATGTCCACCTCACCCCGGACATTAAATTTCTCGGTAACCCCCCTTCCTGTCTCTCCAACTACCCCGGCGGAATGGCACTCATCAACCATCACCATGGCATCATATTTTTTTGCCAGCGTTATAATCTGATCCAATGGCGCTACATTCCCGTCCATTGAAAAGACGCCGTCTGTGACAACAATTCTAAA
This sequence comes from uncultured Bacteroidia bacterium, assembly GCA_903918045.1. Taxonomy (GTDB): domain Bacteria; phylum Bacteroidota; class Bacteroidia; order Bacteroidales; family Prolixibacteraceae; genus JAAFHB01. Next base: position 14,002 of record CAIXCY010000068.1, on the reverse strand, counting down.
CCTGGCGTCCTGAGCTTTTTGAAGCTGCAGTTCCAGATCGGCCATATCTGCATTTTTATACCGGTATCGACTTGCTTTTGATAACCTCACTCCATCGATAATTGAAGCATGATTCAAAGAGTCAGATATAATTGCATCCTGTTCGGCAAATAAAGGCTCAAATACACCTCCGTTGGCATCAAAACAGGCAGCATATAAAATAGAATCTTCCGTTCCAAAGAAATCGGCGATCTTTCTTTCCAGTACCTTATGAAGGTTGGTCGTGCCGCAAATAAACCGAACAGAGGACATCCCAAAACCATGGGAATCGAGCGCAGACTTAGCCGCTTTAATCAATTCGGGATGGTTCGAAAGACCCAAATAATTGTTCGCACAGAAATTTAACACTTCCTTACCAGAATCAAGTCTGATCAAAGCATCCTGTGCTGAAGTGATAATTCGTTCATTTTTGTATAAGCCGGCTTCCCGGATTTGTGAAAGTTCCTTTTGTAAGTGTTCCCTTATTTTTCCGTACATAGTATCTTGAGTTTGAATGTCCCATTAATTAAGTATTTAAAACTAAAGAAAAGTGTCCGTTTGAACAAGGACTTATCGCATGGTCTGTTAAAAGTTTGTTTTAAACTTTTCCTGCCTATGATTGTTTGATTATTAACAGTTTTAAAACATAAGCTATTATGACAACCGAGCAAAATTCACGTCGCGATTTCTTTAAAAAAGCTTCCCTTTCAGGAATTGCATTATTTGTTTCCTCAAGATTCTCCTTTGCTGCAAAGGCATCCTCACCTGTTGGTGTATCACTGGATCAGGTTATTTCTAAATTAGCTGAATATCAGCTCACCGGACAATCAAAGCAAAATCCACTGCCATACGGTTATGCAGACCTTGAACCAAGTGTCGACACAAAAACAATGGAGATTCACTATTCGAAGCATCATGCTGCCTATACAAAGAATATGAATGAGATGTCGACAGCTGCAAACACTGGTTCGAAACCGCTTTTCCAACTCTTTGCAGAAATTGATAAATATCCGGTTCCATTAAAAAATAATGCCGGAGGATTTTATAATCATTTGTTATTCTGGACTATTTTGGCTCCAGCTGCTGGTCAGGTTCCGGAAGGGAAACTACTGGCTGCCATTACCGAATCGTTTGGAAGCTTCGATAAATTCAAGGAGATTTTTAGTAATGCAGGAAAGAAACAGTTTGGAAGTGGCTGGGCCTGGCTTTCTGTTGATGAACACGCCAAATTAGTGGTAAGTGCCACAGCCAATCAGGATAACCCCCTGATGAGTACCACAGAGGTGAAGGGAATTCCGGTACTTGCGCTTGATGTTTGGGAACATGCTTACTATCTTCAATATCAGAACCGCCGTCCTGAATATGTGGAGGCCTTCTGGAAAATTGTCAATTGGAAAGAGGTGTCACGACGTTATGATGAGGCGCTTCTGGCTATAAAATAACCTTCGAACAAAAAATTAAACATACGGATGGTATTTAAATTAAATCCCCAAAAATCAGGAAGTTTACCTGAATTTTGGGGATATTTATGCTGCCAGCTTTTCAATTTGCAGATTGGCAAATAAACAAATCGTCACATTGTCGAATTAAATCTTTATCGTTTCAACACCCTTTCGAATGCGTATAACTGTTTCTGACTGACCGATTATTTCGCAGATGTCGAAGATGTCAGGACCAAAACTTCCACCCACCAAACATAGCCGCAATGAATTCATCACTGTCCCAAAATTCCATTGCTTACCAGTTACATATTCAGAAAAAGGTTCTTTAATCAGGGGAGCGCTCCAGTTCTCAAGAGCTTCAAAAAAAATTGAAATCTCAACCATCATTGCCGGAACATCATCCTTCCAACGTTTGCTTACTATTTTCTCATCATAAGATACAGGCGCCTGAAATAAAAAGTAACTCTGTTCCCATATTTCAGAAACGAAATTACATCGCTCCTTAACCATTCCACTAACTTTAGTTGCCATATTCAGATCAGCTGCCACACCTTTCTCTTTAAGTAGAGGGAGGAGCAGTTTACCAAGTTCCAGATCCGATTTTTTTATAAAATATTGATGATTAAACCATTTTGTTTTCTCCGGATCGAATCGTGCCCCTGATTTTCCCACTCTTTCAAGGGTAAAAGTCTCACATAGTTCTGCCATTGAAAAAATCTCCTGTTCCGTTCCCGGGTTCCATCCCAAAAGTGCGAGCATATTGATAAAGGCATCGGGGAAATAGCCATCTTCGCGATAGCCACGAGAGGGTTCTCCGGTAACCTTATCTTTCCAAAGCAGTGGAAAAACCGGGAATCCTAGCTTATCCCCATCCCGTTTACTAAGCTTCCCTTTCCCTTCAGGTTTTAAGATTAATGGGAGATGCGTAAACCGGGGCATGGTATTCTCCCATCCAAAGGCACGATACAATAAAACATGCAGCGGCATTGAGGGAAGCCACTCCTCTCCTCTTATCACATGCGAAATCTCCATCAAATGATCATCCACAACATTTGCAAGGTGATAGGTAGGCATTCCGTCGCTCTTAAATAAAACCTTATCATCGAGTAGTGCGGTATTAAAAGTGACGCTTCCCCGGATCAGATCGACCTCTGTTACATCAAGATTATCTGGCATCTTAAAGCGGATCACATAATGAGTTGATGAAGATAGTAATGCCTGCCATGTCTCCCCGGTTAGTGAAAGTGAATTCTTCATTTGACCTCTCGACAAGGCATTGTAGGTGAAGGTTTCACCATTAGCTTCAGCCTTTGTTCGTGCCAGGTCAAGTTCTTCCGGTGTATCGAAGGCGTAATAGGCATGACCGCTTTCAAGGAGCTGTTCAGCATATTGTCTGTAAAGATCTTTCCGTTCGCTTTGACGATACGGAGCAAACGGTCCCCCCTGTTTCGGACCTTCATCAATGGTGATTCCACACCATTCAAGCGCCTCCTGAATATATTCTTCCGTCCCGGGAACATATCTTGCCTGATCAGTATCTTCAATCCGAAGGAGAAAATCCCCTCCATGTTTTTTGGCAAACAGATAATTAAATAATGCTGTGCGTACACCTCCGATATGAAGCGGACCTGTCGGACTTGGGGCAAAACGAACCCTGACTTTTCTTTCGCTCATGATATTAAATGTTGGGAATTCCCTGTTTTTTGTGCAAAGATAAGGATTTAGGGGAAAACAGGACGTAAAGAGTAGAGCTTGAAAAATCTGTGTTTTTAAGTGTGTCTGTATCTCAGGTTTTCAAAACTCTTAAGTGGAGAGAAAGTCAGATTAAACTATTCATTGGGTTCCGGATGGATATTGACTTCGCTTCTGGCGATCAGACTACCCAATTCTTTCTCAATTTCATCGCATAATTCATGAACCTGGCGCAAGGTCAGCTCAGGTTCAAGATGAATATTGAATTTTATAAACGTATCAGCACCCGAACTCCTGATTTTAAGATTATGGAAATACCTGACCTCTTTATAATTTGCCAAAGTTTTTTCAACGATAGCGATTATATCCTCTGGCGCTTTATCGAGTAAAACGTCGATTGCTTTTTTCCCAAGCTTATAGGAAACCGATAAAACAATAATAGCGACGCCCAATGCTGCTGCTGCATCGGCAGAATACCAGCCAAAATTTGCGCAGATTAGCCCAAACAAAACTACAGTTGAACTCCAGATATCGGTAGAAAAGTGAAGTGCGTCCGCCTCAAGAGCCTGGCTGTTATGTTTTTTCGCAACCCTTGAAAGCATCCGGGAGCGGTTTATATCAATAATTATTGAAGTGATCACAACGATATAACTCCAGTAAGTTACTTTAATTTGTGTTTCACCGGAAATCAATCTTCCTATCGCCTCATAAACAATCCAGGTACAGGTTATCAATAAAAGAATGGTCTCGATAAGCGCTGAAAGATTTTCAATTTTGCCATGGCCGAAATGGTGATCCTTATCTGCAGGCTTATCGGATATTCTGACAGAAAAATAGGTTATAACTGCAGCGACAAGGTCGAGACCAGAGTGTAAGGCCTCAGACAAGATACCAAGACTACCGGTCAGGATTCCGATAACCAACTTGGATACGGTCAGGAAAACAGCTGCAAACACTGAAATCAGAGCGACTCTTTTTTTCTCTCCAGGCATTGTTGTAATTTTTGGCTTAACTAAGATTATATTTATTACCTCAGGGATTACAGTTGGGGGATTTAGAACAATTAAGAGTGAACCAAAAGTTCATAATTATCGGATTGGAACCATCCTTCAAAAACATGATCTGCAGTGCCTGTCATATATACTAAACCGTCAATCCACTCAATCAGAAGATCGCCAAGCGCAAGGTGAACTGTAACTTCGTAACCTGTTTTTCCATTCAGGCAAGCTGCCACAACCGATGCACAGCTTCCGGTTCCGCATGCCAGAGTGCTTCCTGCCCCACGTTCCCAGGTTCTGATTCTAATCTCCTTTTGATTTATAATCTCTACAAAATTGACATTGGTTTTTTTGGGGAATGAGGGGTGCGTTTCTATCTCCTTTCCGATGGTTACAATATCCATATCCTCAACATTATCGACAAATACAACCGTATGCGGTACACCCATTAACAAGCTTGTAATCCGTAATTCCTTACCGGAAATGAAAATTGGTTCGTTGATTACATTCCCCAAGGCCCCTTCCATTGGAATTTCAGAGCGCTCAAGAACCGGAGCTCCCATATTAACCTTTACAAACAGGACTTTCCCATCTTCCACAATCAGCTCAGGAATCATGATTCCGGCACCGGTTTCAATCGTAAAAGAAGAGTGTGGCAGGATTTTATTATCATATACATACTTAGCAAAACAACGAATACCATTACCACACATATCCGCTTCACTCCCATCCGAATTAATGATCCTCATTCTGACATCCGCAATTTCAGAGGGGAGAATTAAAATAATACCATCAGCCCCTATCCCCTGATGACGGTTGCATAATTGAATGGCTAAGGAGGGTAAATCGAACTTATTCGGATCGAGCTCACTGAAAATAATGAAATCGTTTCCAAGACCGTGCATTTTTTGAAACTTCATCCTTCAAATTTTAATCCAAAGACAAAGATACTAAAAATGGGTACTTAAATGAATAGATAGTTAATATTAGAGGGTAGATAAAACGACTCTATTTTTGGGTATCTGTTTATTTTCATGTAAGTTTGACACTCTTGAAAAAATATAGGCATGGAGAAAGAAAGAAAACGGGATAAAATAAGAAAAATATTTCAAAATCCGTACCGGATTGTCATATTTAATGACATCAATCTTCATATAATCAGGCAGGTAAGATTTAATGCGCGAACAGCACTGGGTACTTTGGTCCTTGCAGTTATTGCGATAATCACCAGTGTAACTATCCTAATCGCTTTTACCCCATTACGCGAATATATTCCAGGGTATCCAACCGGAAAAATGAGGCGAATGCTAATTCGAAACGTACTTGTTGTCGACTCGCTTGAGCAGGAAACACAACGGCGTGATCTTTATTTCAAAGATTTCAGAGCAATGTTAGCCGGTGAAACCCCGTCGGATACCGCAGTTAAACATGTAACACCACTGAAGCCGGAACAACTTCAGTTTAAAAGTTATAATCATGACTCTCTGTTCAGGGAGGAAATTGCCCAGGAACAGGTTAATCTCGGAATAAATTCTACCCCTGCAAGCAAGGGTGGAGTTGCGGGATTGCTCTTTTTCCCCCCGCTTAGCGGTATGGTCACCGGAAAACATGACTTAAGTATAAGGCATTTCGGCGTAGATATTGTTGGAAAATTAAATTCGCGCATATCAGCGGCCCTTGACGGAACTGTAATTTTCGCAGGCTGGACTATCGATACCGGTTACGTAATTTACCTTCAACATGAACAAAATCTGATAACAGTCTATCGGCATAATGCCGAACTACTTAAAATACAAGGAGATAAGGTTAGGGCAGGAGAAGCTATTGCAATAATGGGAAATTCCGGTAAAGAGACAACAGGTCCCCATCTCCATTTTGAAATGTGGCTTAATGGGGTTTCTGTTAATCCTGAAGAGTACATCAAATTCTAAAACAGAAAGATGAAAAATATTGCGATTCTTGGCTCCACCGGATCCATCGGACAGCAGGCTCTGGAAGTAATTGAAAATAATCCCGACAAATTCTCTGTCGAAGTATTGACTGCTTACAATAATTTTGAATTATTGATTGCACAGGCAAAGAAATATCATCCCAATGTCGTTGTAATTGGAAATGAGGAAAAATATGGGATAGTTCAGGAGTCACTGGCCAGTGAGAATATAAAAGTATATGCCGGGGTAGAAGCTCTAAACCAGGTTGTAGAGATGGGAAGTATCGATCTTGTTCTTACTGCCATGGTTGGATTTGCAGGATTGAATCCGACGATAAACGCCATTAAATCAGGGAAGCATATAGCGCTTGCCAACAAAGAGACCCTGGTAGTAGCCGGGGAATTAGTTCAACGATTAGCCATCGTGAACAAGGTAAATATTTTGCCTGTCGATTCAGAACATTCTGCAATTTTTCAATGTCTGGCCGGTGAATATATGAATCCTGTTGAAAAAGTTATATTAACCTGTTCAGGTGGTCCATTTCATGCGTTTGATGAGAAACTCATAGCCTCTATAACCCCGGAGCAGGCCTTAAAGCACCCGTGCTGGGAGATGGGCTCCAAAATCACTATAGACTCGGCTACCCTTATGAATAAAGGATTTGAAGTAATTGAGGCCAAATGGTTATTTGACCTCAAACCGGAGCAAATTGAGGTAGTGGTTCATTGTCAGAGTATCATCCACTCGATGGTCCAGTTTTGCGACGGATCGATCAAGGCACAGTTGGGCTTACCCGATATGCGATTACCTATCCAATACGCATTTAGCTTTCCGGAAAGAATCTGCAACTCCTATCCGAGATTGAATTTTACCGATTTCCCCTCCCTAACATTTTCTCCTCCCAAACCAAATATTTTTCGTAATCTTGCACTCGCTTACGAGGCTTTACAAAAGGGGGGGAATCTGGCTTGTATTCTGAATGCCGCTAATGAAATCGCAGTAGAGGCATTTCTGAAAAAAAAGATCTCCTTCCCCAACATTTGGGAGGTAAACGAACGGTTGATGCAAAATTCAACCTTCATTCAGAATCCATCCCTTGAAGATTATATGGCTACGGATCGTGAAGCACGCGCCCACGCGCTTGAAATCGTGGGTATTTTAGAACAAAAACATTGATATCGTTACACACATGGTTATTCTTATTAAAGCTGCACAGTTAATTCTTAGCCTCTCAATATTAGTTATTATCCACGAGTTTGGTCATTTTATTTTTTCCAAAGCATTTAATTGTCGTGTAGAAAAGTTTTATCTTTTTTTTGATCCCTGGTTCTCCCTTTTTAAATTTAGGAGGGGTGAAACCGAATACGGGATTGGATGGCTTCCACTGGGTGGGTATGTGAAAATATCGGGTATGATTGATGAGTCGATGGATAAGGAAGCCATGAAATTGCCTGCTGAACCATGGGAATTCCGCTCCAAATCAACATGGCAGAGGTTGATTATCATGATCGGTGGTGTTTTATTCAATCTTATCCTTGCCGTAATTCTTTATTCAGCTGTACTTTATACCTGGGGAGACCAATACCTTCCAACTAAAAATGTCAAATACGGTATTGCGGTTAGTGAGACAGGAAAAGAGATGGGATTTGTCAACGGTGACAAGATCATTTCGGTGGATGGCAAAGCGATCGAGGATTTTAATAAAATAGTTTCCTCGATAGTTTTAAATGGGGCAAAAACAATTGAGGTAGAGCGCAATGAGAATTCTGTTATCCTACCTGTTAAAGCTGAAATTATTCCTAAAATACTTAAGGATAAGTACCTGATCGGATTAAGAGTTCCATTTGCCTGTAAAATAATCGGATTCGCAAAAGAATCTCCGGCCAGGGATGCAGGGCTTCAGCTTGGTGACGAAGTTCTTACAATTAATGGCTCTGGCTTCACATTCTACGACCAGTTTTCAGATAGCCTTGCCCAATCCAGGGAGAAAACAATCCAACTAAAAATCCACCGGCAAGGTGTGGAGAAGACCGTCGCTGTAAAAATCGGGAAAATTGGAATGCTTGGAATTCAGCGCGAAAATAATCTTGCCGGAATATTTGAGTTTAAAACGATAAATTACGGATTCTTCGAATCGATGCCAGCTGGCGTAATTAAGGGATATCATGCTGTAGGCAACTATCTCAAACAATTCAAATTATTGTTTGCTCCTGAAACAAAAGCCTATGAATCGTTGGGCGGATTCATCGCGATCGGGAATATTTTTCCCAGTGTCTGGGACTGGGAATCATTCTGGAATCTGACAGCGTTTCTATCCATTATCCTCGCTGTCATGAATATTCTCCCTATCCCTGCCCTCGATGGCGGTCATGTTCTGTTTCTACTTTTTGAAATGATAACCGGACGTAAACCGAGTGACAAATTTTTGGAATATGCTCAGATTGTCGGAATGGTTATCTTATTCTCATTATTGCTCTATGCGAATGGAAATGATTTCATTAAATGGTACCAGGGGAAATTTTAAGAATATTACACAGGTTACAGCTATATTTATTTTGCAACTGGCAATAGTTGGTTGCTAACAGGACTTAAACTTTGACATTAAAATAGTAACAGATAAAAAATTTAAGTCTGAACCAGAATAATTTATCACTGGAAATACTATTTTTGTAATTAAACAAATTTAAAATTGAAATAATGATATTACTGGCACTTTCCGCAGCACACGTAATCATAGTGGTAGTAGCTTTATTACTGCTGTTTGGCGGCAAAAAAATTCCCGAACTCATGAGCGGAATTGGAAAAGGGATGAAAGATTTCAAAAAAGCTATTAAAGATGATGACGAACCATCTGCAGATCCTCCAAAAGAAGTACCCAGAGCGGAAAATAAAAAAGAGCCCATGAAAGAGTAAGTCTCGTACTTACCTTTACAGAAGCCCCGAACAGTTTATGCTCGGGGCTTTTTTTGTCCGGAGAGTGAATTAGTCAGCTTGTGACTTAAAATCTCTCACGGACTAAACAATATTTCTGTAACCGGTATAAACAGATTTGCGTCTAATAATTTATTGGCTTAAGTTCCAAAATTAATAACTCTAATATTTTTCATCATGAAGAAGATTATTACCTCCGTATTTGTAATAGTTATATTGACTTGCATGTTGTTTACTTCCTGCCTTTACGGTATACGAGGGAATCGGAAAGTTGTAAAAAGCGAGCGACAGGTTTCATCATTTGAGGCAGTTTCAGCCAGTGCAGGCATCGAAGTAATCCTTCTGCAGGATTCGGTTACAAAAGTCGTTGTTGAAGCCGACAGCAACCTACAGGAGATTATTAAAACAGAGGTTTCGAATGGAGAATTGAAAATTTATCCAAAAAAACGAATTAGCACCTGTGAGTCTAAGAAGGTTTTCGTTACCTTTAAAAACCTCCATTCTATCGAAGCCAGTTCAGGATCAGAGGTTAAATCAACTGCAGAACTCAGGTTTGAATCGCTACAGGTATCGGGTTCAAGCGGAGCTGATATCGAATTGAAAATCACTGCAAATAAACTTAATTTAGAAGGGAGCAGCGGGGCCAATATTACAATCAAGGGCAATGTTCAAACGCTGGATGTAGACGGATCAAGCGGTGCAAATATAAAAGCAAAAGAGCTTTCAAGCAAATCATGCAATGCAGGAGCTTCAAGCGGAGCTAACCTAAGGCTTGTTGTTACAGATAAAATTAATGCACAAGCCAGTAGTGGGGGAAATATAAAAATATCGGGAAACCCAAAGGAGCGTAATGTTGAAAAATCGAGCGGTGGGAATGTCGATATTGACTAATCTTAACAATGAATTGCCATGTTCTGATAGATATGGCAATTCATTGTTATTCCCGCTTCATAATCCCATAGCAGATAATTTTCACGATTGAATCAACACTCTTCCCAAGGTCAGTGGATCGGTAAGGTCCGGCTGAGAGCGGCATTTCAAGCCCACGTATCGCCGTTGTAATTCCAATTGCAACCAGTGTAAAATCCTTTACTATAAATTTTCTCTGACGTGCACCTTCCAATAAAATTCGTTTCATCATACGAATCTCTTCCTGATAATACTGCGATTTTATTTTATCAATAAACTCGACTGCAGCTGTATCGTTCTCAATGGCATTATAAAAATTGGCTAACTGACGGTAGGTGGTAATTTTAGTCATCACGTAATCCTTAAGTTTTTCCGCAGGATCAATATCCTTTTGAAGAACTTTTGAAAGTTCTTCCCTAAGAATATCAGCCTCTTTTTGAATAACTTCCTGAAAAAGATCCTCCTTACTGCTAAAATAATAATACAGGGAGCTTTTACCCTTTCTTACAGCATTGGCAATATCATCCAACGTAGTTTTTTTATACCCGTATTTGCTGAATATTTCCTGTGCAATTTTGAGTATATTCTCTCTTACTGCGTCCCTTTTAGTAATATTATTATCAATGCTCATATCTGAATTTTAATACAATCGGGTCAAATATATACATTTTAGTTAAAAAAATATATATAAACCTCTCTCCCATTGGTAAAGATAACCATTCTCCTTCATTTATTATTAACTAAACTCATAAATTTGAGAAAAAGCTATTTAACAGGGCAATATAGCCTCATTTCTATAGATGATTGGAATAAAAATCACATACAGGAACCAGGTATATGAAAAGGAGATTAACTCTGGCAGAGGTGAAAGATCTGCCAGAGTACTGTGGATATATATAAAATGATTAGGGTACAAAAAAGTAGGATAGAAAAATTAGTAGTTCTTCACTCTCTACCCATGCATTAATATATTTAATAGAGGTAAATATCACCACGATAAACCTGATATCAAAAATTAAAAGTATAAAACCAAAATGATCATGAGGTTTTATACCTTAAATGCCATGCAAATCTCGATAAAAAATGATAGGAAAATACCTTTGCAGCCGTGCTTTTGAGAATGACTTGGCAGATGACCCCTATTTCATAACAGGTGTACTCCTTTTACCAATAAGTGCAAATTAAATTTATCCTGGAATGGATCTAAACAGGATCAGCCGTTTTTAAGAAAATCAATAAAAGCCAGATATTTTCGCTCTGAAATTTTAAGTTGAGTCTTACCTGTAGGGGTATTATGATTAACGACACAAATCCTTTTCTGATACTTAATATGATCGATATAATTAGCATTTACAATGTGCGCATCGTGAATTCTAAAGAAATGATCCTTAGGTAGAACCATCTCAATCTTTTTAAGATGCATTGTTACGACCTTAAAATCACTTGGATTATTGTCCAGATAAACTTTAGTATAAGCGCCGTCGGCCTCGCAGAATATAATTCCTTCTGGTGAAAGAAAATGAAGTTCATCATTACTCTTTATGAGTATTTTCCCGCTTTTCTGGACCGTATAAGAGCCCTGAATTGCCTGGGTCTGGTCTCTTCCCGAAATGTGATCCAATGCCCTGGATACAGCCCTTTTAAGATCCTCCGGAAGGATTGGCTTTAATAGGTAATCAATTGCATCCAACTTAAAAGCATGTAATGCAAATTCGTCATGGGCCGTAGTAAATATGATATGCTGATGGCTATTTTCAAGAAGCTCAAAAAGGGTGAATGCGTCCATATCACCGAGCTGAATATCTGAAAAAACAAGTTCATAGGTGAGTAAAGGCAAAAGGTCAAGCGCCTTTTTTCCTGAATCGATTAAAGCAATAATTTTGATTTCAGGACAATACTCCGCGATTAACATTGTGAGGTGCTTACCCAGTAAAGGATCATCCTCTATAACTACAGCATTAATCATTAGGCTTTACTAAGTTTATTATGATAGTACTATTTACACTAAAGAAAATGTGACAGGTAAAAAAACTCTATGGACCAATTTATAGTTCTGCTAAATTAAAAAAAACTTTGATTAAAAAAAAATGACCTTAAGAGAACCATTTCAGTTCCTCTTAAGGTCATCGTGATAAAGTAGTAACCCTTAAACGTTTAACCTAAATCAGCGGTTCAAGCACAGGAAGGTTAACTCACAATTATTTATGTATCTGTATCTTGTGTTCAATCTTAATTTTACTGTTGTAGAAAAGCAAGACATAAAGTCCGGAGGAAACTGAACCCAGATTAATTTCCTGGTCATAAACACCCTGAGATGTTTTAGCATCAAGAATCTCTCTTACCATATTACCCAACGGATCGTAGACAGCGATATTAAAGGTTGTCTCTTCAGGGAACGTGATCTTGGCCCTGAAGATTCCGCTATTTGGTACGGGATAGATGATTGACGACTTTGGTGGCACCGTCAGGCTAATTACAGGAGATTTATCTCCAACACCCGGACAACTATTCGTACCCACCACATAGAGGTCTCCTGCCACAGCTGCTGGGCCGAAATTAAGGGTAACGATGTTCGGAGTAACCCCCTTTGTAATAGTAACACCAGAAGGTACGGTCCAGGTATAGTCTGTTGCATTTTCTACGGGGCTAACCGAATAAACACCCGAGCTGTTGAGTACAAAATTAGGCTCGCCTGTAATAATTCCGGCAGCAAGTGGTTTTTGCGTCAGTTCATAGGCGAGGCTTGAAGTTGCACCCGCCCTGCAATCATTTTTCCCATAAACGGATACCGTTCCGGCAGTTGCAGTGGCATCAAAGTTTACGGTTATACTCGATGTGAATTGACCGGAAATAATTGTTGCACCTGGAGATGATACAGACCAGACATAGGAAGAAACACCAGTTATTGGAGCAACTGAATAAACAACATTGTTTGATGGAGCACATATCGCAGTTAAACCGGAAATTGCTCCCGGAGCTGCAGGTGCAGAGCTTATCGATAGCGTTGACTCTGCAATTTTGCCTGTTGCGCAGTTCGGACCACTGGAGTAGGTCACTGTTACCTTTTGCGCCCCTTCAACATTCCATTTGATCGTGACTGAATTATCAGTTGAGGCGCCACCGGCGATTTTTGTTCCCCCCGACCAGGTCCATGCATATCCAAACATCCCCGATTCTGTTGTATAGACTACCTCACTATCAAAGCATACCAAATTAGCGAATGGCAGAGCGGAGATCTGCGGGGAAGGCATAGGTATAACGTTCACCAACACCCCGTCAGTGGCAGAACATGAACCCGGCTTGCTCACTGTCAATGTATAGAAAGTGCCATTTTGAGGAGATAGCGTAGGATTAGCCTGATTAGAAACTACAGCTCCATCACCGTTGGTCCAGGTATACGTATTTCCGGCAACACCAGGAGTACCTATGGTAACTGTCCCACCATAACAGATCTCCTGATCCGGACCTGCATTTGCCGTCAATTGAGGTTTTACAGTTACCAGTGTCGAATGATGATTGGTACAACCAGTAGCGGTGATTGTTTCAACCAGGGTATACGTAGTAGATATTGCAGGTGTAACATAAGGATTGGGCTGGTTAGCCAGAGTTTCACCGGGAGTCGATGAGGTCCAGCTATAGTTTCTGGTTCCAGCCCCTGATGAAGCCCCGATATTTAAACCAGCTCCGGCACAAATCGCTGTGTCTGCCACAACAGTTGCAGAAGGTAGCTCATTAATTGAAAGATTACCTCCGGCTGCCGGATAGGTTATATCGTAAAGTGGATTTAAAATAAACCCGCTAATTGTAATCGGATAGAGTCCCGGGTTTTTTGCGATTGTACCCGGACCACCAGGTCCACCATAAACCGGTATCCCGGACAACACATCTCCCGGAGCCAAACCAACCGCTGTATAGGAATAAGGGCCACTGTAAACTAAACCATCATAACATTTATTCCTGGTGTCGGCCGTAACGGTAACTTTTCCCTTTGTAATGGTGATGTCGCCCGGAACGTAGGTAATCGTATAATTCCCCGCGTTAAATTTGGCGCCAAGCGGATATGCCGCTATAACCGATCCTA
>CAIXCY010000067.1 GCA_903918045.1 uncultured Bacteroidia bacterium | reverse complement strand
CCTGAGACAAGTTCCGAAATTGAAAACCCTAAAGTTTAATTGCCATGGCTGAAAGAATCGTTATAGATCCAATTACCCGGATTGAAGGTCACTTGCGGGTTGAAATTGAAGTGAACAATGGAATAATCACCGATGCCTTTAGTGCCGGGACGATGGTTCGCGGTATCGAGACTATCTTAAAAGGTCGTGATCCACGCGATGCCTGGGCCTTTGTCGGGCGTGTATGTGGTGTTTGCACCTCGACCCATTCCCTGACCTCAGTACGAACCGTTGAGAATGCGTTGGGCATTGCTGTCCCTCCAAATGCAGAACTGATCCGCAATCTTATGGCTCAGGCATTGTATATTCAGGATCACATTGTCCATTTTTATGTACTTCATGCACTCGATTGGGTAGATGTGGTTTCGGCGCTCAAAGCAAATCCTGCTGAGGCATCACGCATCGCACAAAGTATCTCTCCATGGCCAAAAAGCTCGGTAGGTTATTTCACCGATATTCAGAAGAAGTTTAAAAACTTTGTCGAGAGTGGTCAGCTGGGCATTTTTGCCAATGGCTACTGGGGACATTCAGCCTATAAACTTCCACCGGAAGTGAACCTTATAGCTGTTGCCCATTATCTTGAAGCGCTTGAATGGCAAAAAGAGATCGTGAAGGTTCATACGATATTTGGCGGGAAAAATCCCCATCCAAATTATGTGGTAGGTGGCGTCCCTTGTTCGATTAATATCGAGGAAGCCAATGCGGTTAATGCTGAGCGGCTGGCGATGGTTGGAAAACTCTTCGAAGATGCCAAGACCTTTACTGATCAGGTCTATATCCCTGATTTACTTGCAATTGCCTCTTTCTACAAAAAAGATTGGGGTGCCATTGGTGGTGGTTTGACAAATTACCTCTCCTTTGGTGATTTTCCAATGAACGGGTACAACAATCCTGATAGTTTTAAAATCCCCCGTGGCGCAATTCTAAACCGTGACCTGAGTCATATCCATGAAATTAAGGCTGATGACCCGCAACAGATCCAGGAATATGTGAATAATTCGTGGTATACCTACGACAAGGGAGATAAAACGGGTTTGCATCCCTGGGATGGTGAAACAAATCTGAACTACACCGGTCCAAAACCACCGTATGAACATCTGGACTTTACGCAAAAATACAGCTGGGTAAAAACTCCAAGATGGAAAGGGAATCCAATGGAAGTTGGTCCTTTATCCAGAATGTTGGTGGGCTATGCTTCAGGGCGTGCCGATTACAAGGAGGTTATTGAAAGTACATTGAAAGCCTTGGATGTTCCGGTAGCAGCACTCTTCTCTACGCTTGGGCGGACTGCAGCGAGAGGACTTGAAACCAAGCTCACCTGTGGCTGGGCGATGGAATCGTATCAGCAGCTGTTGGCCAATATTAAAAATGGGGATTCACGTACGATGAATAATGTGAAATGGGAACCATCAACGTGGCCCAAGGAGGCAAAGGGGATCGGACTGGTTGAAGCTCCCCGGGGTGCCTTGTCGCACTTTATCGTCATTGAAGATAAGAAGATCAAGAATTATCAGCTGGTTGTGCCTACGACCTGGAATGCTTCGCCACGCGACTTACAGGGAAAACGTTCTGCATTCGAGGAATCATTGATTGGAACTCCGGTCGCTGATCCCAAGGTACCGCTCGAAGTACTTCGCACGATTCATTCGTTCGATCCTTGTCTTGCATGCGCTGTGCATGTATACGATGAAAATGGAACTACACTACATGATGTTAAAACCTATTAAGTCATGAGAAGCAGAACCCTACCCATGCGTGAGGTATATGTATGGGAATTACCTGTTCGTATGTACCACTGGGTCAATATGCTTTGCGTTATTGCGCTCTGCATTACCGGTTTTGTGATTGGAAATCCACCCGCCTTTATGAACGGCACAGAAGCATATTTCAATTATTGGTTCGGAACTGTACGATTTGTCCATTTTATTGCCGCTTTTCTCTTCTTCTTCAATTTTGTCTTTCGGACTTATTGGGGATTTGCAGGGAATGAATTTTCGCGCTGGACAAATTTTATACCCCTCAAACGGAGTCAGTGGAATGAAATTCTGGATGTTATCAAAGTTGATATACTTCAGCTTACACACAAGAAGATCGATTCAATCGGGCATAATGCCCTGGCAAGTTTAATCTATTTCTTAACTTTTCTGGTCTTTCTGTTGCAATGTCTGACCGGTTTCGGGATGTATTCTGCTATGAGTCAGTCTGCATTTCCAAAACTTTTTGCCTGGTTTGTTCCCCTTCTTGGTGGAGATATGATGGTAAGGCAAATCCACCATGTTTTAATGTGGACCTTTATTATCTTTGCAATCGTTCATGTTTACCTTGTCTTCTATCATGATTATATCGAACGTCGCGGGGTTACCTCTTCGATGATCGGCGGATGGAAGTTTATTGAGGAAGATGTGATCCAAAGGCATGACGCAAAGGAAGAACAGAGCACAAAAGGCTAATTTGCCTTTCAGAATTTGTAATTTTTTAAAAGCTTTTTACCGCAGGGAACCGCAGAGCAATTGCGCAAAGGAGTGCAGAGTTTATAATTTTATAACTTTGCGATTCTTTGCGCCTTCTCAGCGTAACTCTGCGGTTTCGTTTTATTTTTCAATCCTGTAGTTAGTCCCACAAAGTTGTGCAAAGAAGAAATTCAAAATTGAAATCTGATGAAAATAGAAAATAGTATCCTCGTTCTTGGAATCGGAAATATATTGATGAACGATGAAGGTGTTGGGATTCATGTGGTTACACGACTTGAAAATGAAGGGTATGCCGATGCCGATCTCATGGATGGTGGCACCGGAGGATTTCATCTTTTAGGATTTATCCAGTCGTATAAAACGGTGATCATGGTTGATGCCGCGCTCGATGATTTTCCTGCCGGTCATGTTCGGGTGTTGCGCCCCCGTTTTGCCAAAGATTTTCCTAAGCAGCTGAGTGCCCATGAGGTGGGACTCAAAGACCTTTTGGATGCTGCGTTTTTACTGGGAAATATGCCCGAAATTCATCTGGTTGCAGTCTCTGTGAAAGACTTTCAGGATATGGGGATGGAGCTTACCCCCGAAATTGAGAAGGCGATTCCTGAGGCGATGAAGGCTGTTAAGGAGCTGGTTGTTTCGATTTCGCTTGTTTCGAACCCATCCTGCGACATGTTAGTTAATTGAATTATCGTTTCGGCATGCGTGAAGTTCTTTCTTTAGTATTAATATTTTTGTCTTGTGCCTTTTCTGCTATTTTCCGTGGTTTGTTATTTTAACGCAGAGATCGCTGAGGTTTTGCGCAGAGATCCGCAAAGATCAAAGGTTATTTACTAATCTTTTAATACCATCTTTTACCTTTAAAACATTAAAATTGATCAGCAAACCCAGTTTACAGCCTGATAATTTAAGATAGGTCAGAACTTGTGCAATATGAATATCATTTAACGCCTCAACTGATTTTATATCAACAACTACTTTGTTTTCGACTATCAGATCGAGTCTGTAACCAACTTCTAACTTAATTTCCTTGTAAATCAAAGGTAGAGGTTTTTGCTTTTCTACCTTTAATCCCAGCTGATAAATCTCATAAAACAAGCATTCTTCATAGGCACTTTCCAATAGTCCGGGACCCAGTGCTTTATGAACTTCAATAGCGCACCCGATTATTCTTTCTGAAATTTCATTTTCAAACATTTTCTTTCACTTTTTCTTTGCGTTACTCTGCGGCTTTTCTCTTTTGCGGCTCTCTGCGGTTACGTTTGTATTACATTACCGCTGATTTTCCAACCACTTATACCACTCTTCCATCCCTTCACCTGTTTTGGCAGAGAGGAGAATAAACTCAAGATCCGGATTCAGGGAACGGGCATATTTAATCGCTTTTTCGGTATCGAAATCGACATACGGGAGGAGATCCGATTTGTTGATCAGACACAAATGAGACGACTGGAACATATAGGGATATTTCAACGGCTTGTCTTCCCCTTCAGTTGTGCTGATCACCACCACCCTTTTAAACTCGCCAAGATCAAACATCGCCGGACACACCAGATTACCCACATTTTCAATAAAGAGCATCGATCCGAATTCTACTTCGAGCTTTTGCAGCGCAAGTTCAACCATTCGTGCATCAAGGTGGCAACCCGACCCGGTATTAATCTGTATTGCAGGCGCCCCTGACTTTTCGATCCGTTCGGCATCAAGCAGCGTCTGCTGATCCCCTTCAATAACCGCGATCTTGTTATTTTTGATTAACGCTTTTATCGTTTTCTCAAGAATAGTTGTCTTGCCCGATCCCGGTGAACTTACAAGATTCAGGCAAAGAACCTTTCTCCCCTCAAAAAACCGGCGGTTTAGCTGGGCCAGTTTATTGTTCTCCGATAGAATGTCCATGTTCAGGGTGATTACCTTCTGATTCGAATGATCATGACTATGACTCCCGCTGCCGTGCTGGTGGGAATGATCATGGTCATGATCGTGAGTGTGGCCATCTTCGTGATGATGATCATGGTTGTGATGTCCGTGATCATGGTCATGTTTGTGTGAATGGTCATGTTTGTAATCATTATTCAGATCGTGGATTTTGAATTCCCCTTCTTCGCTGCATCCGCATGTATCGCACATAATTTTATGTTTTAGGATAGTTTTTTATGTTGATGATAAATCCAATATATATAACCTTTATTTCGGATCTTTAAAATTATTAGTTTTTACCGGAAATTTAGCGTTTCATTATTGTGTTATTTAAAAACAAGAATTAAGGTTTAGACCTTTTTGCAGTAAAGCTTAGTGATCTATGATATTGAATAACAATGATTTTTATTTCTGCAATTTGAATTCCTTTAATTATCCACCACCAGCGACATCACTCTGAACTCGTCGCCCCCCTTAATCTCTGATGGAAAGCAGAGGCATTTGGGACAGGTGGCCATCCGGTGTTTCATCTCAAAATCGTATTCACAGCCATTGCATCTCCCTTTACCCGGAATTCTCAGAATATTCACAGTAGCATGATCCAGGATTGAATCTTTAATCAATAAACCGAGGGCCGACTCAAAAGCATCCGCCTCCACGCCACTAAGGTCGCCAACCTCAATGTTGATTTCCTGAATCGACTTCGCCCTGCTTTTCTCAGCCTCGCGTTGTGCAAGGTCTATAACTTCAATTGCCAATGAAAATTCATGCATATTTATCGTTTTAACAGATGCGTGGAAGCTGGTCGCCTGACAATGAGTCTACAATTCTTCGTCCGCCGGTTTCATTTTTTAATACGATCTTCCCGGGATGATCGTTTACAACCCGGCCAATGATTGCACTTTGTGTCCCCAGCTCGTTCTTTTTTAAGATTTCGAGTATTTTCAATCCCTCTTCTTCTGTGGCGACAAGGATAACTTTCCCTTCATTGGCGATATGCAACGGATCGAATCCGAGCACCTCACACATGGCCTTCACCCCTTTGGTCACCGGTAAAGCAGATTCATCAATCTCGATTCCCAATCCGATTTTAGTCACCAATTCGTTTAAAACTGTAGCAACACCACCGCGCGTAGGATCGCGCATAAACTTTACAGCAGCATGGTCGAGTACTTCACGAATCATGTGGTTAAGGCAGGCACAATCAGATTCAACGGAAGCTTTGAAATTAAACGATTCGCGCGCATTCATCACCGCCATCCCATGATCGCCAATAGTGCCATTAATTATGATTACATCCCCAGGCTCGATTCCCAGCCCTTTGCAGATTTGCCGATCCGCTGTTTTAACGCTTCCTACCCCCGCGGTATTGATAAAAACTTTATCACATTTGCCCTTGTTCACCACTTTGGTGTCTCCGGTCACGATGAGCACACCTGCTTTTTTTGCTTCTGCTGCAAGTGATTTCACGATCGCTTCAAGCTCCTGCATCGGAAATCCCTCTTCGAGAATAAAGGAGACGCTCAGGTAAAGCGGTTCAGCACCTGAAACGGCAAGGTCATTCACCGTTCCGCAAACAGCGAGCTTGCCGATATTTCCACCCGGGAAGAATAACGGATCAATCACAAACGAGTCAGTTGTAAATGCGATTTCGGACGAACCAATCCGGAGGATCGCCGCATCGGTTTGTTCATCCAGAATGTTATTCCTGAAATGGGTGATAAACAGATCTTCAATGAGCTGGTGCATCATCCTGCCGCCACTCCCGTGGCTGAGCATCACTTTATCCGGTTTATTTGTCATGATCGGTATTTATAATAAGTAGCGCAAGTCCCTTCACCCGAAACCATGCAGGCTCCAACAGGATCAGAAGGGGTACATTTTTTTGCAAACAGCGGACAATCGACAGGTGTTTTGAGCCCCCGGAGTATTTGTCCGCAAATGCAACCTCTTGGCTCTGTTGATTGAGGGACATCAACCGTAAATTGTTTCTCCGCATCAAAGGCGCATAACTCTTCACGGATCTTCAATCCGCTTAACGGAATAATTCCAAGACCCCGCCAGCTGTCATCGCGCAGTTCAAAAACATCCTTCAAAACCTGTTGTGCCACTTTATTCCCGTCGCTGTGGACGACACGCTGATACTGAACTTCAACCTTTGGGATTCCCGATTCGATTTGTTGGGTCAGCATCAGCACCGACTGCATCATATCGACGGGTTCGAAGCCCGATACCACAACCCCTAAGCCGCATACTGATGCGAGTTCCTCATAAATTGCAGTGCCTGTAATGGCGCTTACATGACCAGGAGCAATAAATCCATCAATTTTAACCCCTTCATCTACAAGTGCCTTCATCACCGGTGGCATCACCTTGTGGGCACTAAGCACAAAGAAATTGGGAATATTCTCCTTTTTGGCCTGAAGGATTGCTGCAGCCGTTAGCGGGGCAGTGGTTTCAAAACCGATCCCCAGGAAGACCACCTTCTTCTCCGGATTATTTTTTGCGATTTCAAGCGATTCGAGTACTGAATAGACAATGCGGACATCGCTTCCGTTTGCCCGCTCCCTTTCGAGAGATGTCGATGAACCGGGTACACGAATCAGATCACCGTAAGTGGTAATAATCACTCCGGGTATTTTGCTGTAGGCCATGGCCATATCGATAAAATGTTGGCT
Organism: uncultured Bacteroidia bacterium; assembly: GCA_903918045.1. Lineage (GTDB taxonomy): Bacteria > Bacteroidota > Bacteroidia > Bacteroidales > Prolixibacteraceae > JAAFHB01. The sequence continues at coordinate 471 of CAIXCY010000067.1, read as the reverse complement.
CGAAACGCAGACCGGACAACCCGGACCCGAGATCAGCCTGATTGTAGGTGGGAGCAGCGAGGTGAGTCCAAACCGGTGAATAGCCATGGTATGGCCACCACATACCTCCATGAGCACAATCTCTTTTTTTGAGATTGCTTTCAGCTTTTCGGAAACCGAGAGAATCAGCTCCTTTTTTCGGTATTCATCGATGTATTTCATTAATTTAGTGTATTAGACGTTAGGCTAAGTAATTAAATATTCATTTTTAATTGAATAATTCTTTAAAAGTTATATTGTTCGCCTAAACCATAAAAATCATTCAAAGGAACCTCCGTCATAAATGGAGTAATATATTCTGCCCTTTTAATCAAAGACGAATTTAACCTCTACACAAAAGGATTGCTTCGTCACTCCTTCGTCGTTCCTTACAATGACAGCGTTTATTGGTTGTAGTAAGGGGGTGGGGGAGCAGGCGGAGAGCCGCCTGCT
>CAIXCY010000066.1 GCA_903918045.1 uncultured Bacteroidia bacterium | reverse complement strand
AGTCAGCCGAAATCTGCGTTGACCTGGCCAAAAAGCACAATGAATATAAATTTATTTGCACCTCAAATTTCACCCACCCTCAGTTCAAAGGATTATGGGAAGATGTAAAATGGCATCAGAAGATTACTCAAATCATCAAGAACTAAATATATTAATTATGAGACGATTAAAAATTATTTCATTACTGATTTTAGTTTTCACACTGGCATATTCTGCTGATGCCAAAGAATTTCACGTCAGTTTACGGGGAAACGATTCAAATGATGGATCTGTTTACAAGCCTTTTAAAACGATTTCACATGCTGCACAAATTGCCCTGGCCGGGGATGTTGTAACCGTTCATGAGGGAACCTACCGCGAAATTGTAATACCTGAAAATGGCGGAACAGATGAAAATCATCGGATCGTTTACCAGGCAGCCGAAGGTGAAAAAGCCACTATTAAAGGTTCTGAGATCATAAAAAAGTGGAAACAGGTACAGGATGGGGTATGGACCGTTGTTATTCCAAATTCCTTTTTCGGACAATTCAATCCCTATCAGGATACGATATGGGGTGACTGGTTCGGGAATAAAGGGAGAATTCACCACACGGGAGAGGTCTATCTGAATGGAAAATCGTTTTATGAAGTGGAAACTCTAGCGAAAGTATACAATCCAAAACCACTGGCTGATGCAGTGGACAGTATCGGCTCAACTTATACCTGGTATTGCGAATCAAATAAAGAAAACACCACGATCTGGGCCAATTTCCACGGACAAAATCCAAATTTGGAATTGGTTGAAATCAATGCCCGTCCTGCCTGCTTCTTTCCGACAAAAACCGGATTAAATTACATTACCCTCCGGGGATTTACAATAAGCCAGGCCGCAACCCAATGGGCGGCGCCAACTGCAGAACAAATCGGCATGATCGGGCCACACTGGAGTAAAGGGTGGATCATCGAAAATAATGTGATCAGCGATTCAAAATGCTCCGGGATTTCGCTGGGAAAAGAACGGACAACAGGCCATAATGTCTGGCTTGGAGACATGAAAAAAGACGGTGCGATCCATTATATCGAGGTTGTGTTCAGAGCCCTGAAGATTGGATGGAACAAGGATAATGTCGGCTCACATATTATCCGCAACAACACGATCTTCAATTGTGAGCAAACCGGAATCTGTGGAAGTCTGGGCGCTGTTTTCAGTCAGATTACAAATAACCATATTTATAATATTCATGTCAAAAGGCAATTCAACGGTGCAGAGATGGCCGGTATAAAAATACATGCCTCCATTGATATGTTGATTAAGAGTAACCGGATTCACAATTGCAGCCTGGGATTATGGATGGACTGGATGGCCCAGGGAACCAGGATCTCCTCAAACCTAATGTATCACAATGACACAGATCTGTTTACGGAGGTCGATCATGGTCCGATCTTAATCGACAATAATATCATGCTGGCAAACACACCCTATGCCGAATGTTCGGAAGGGGTTGCAACTGTTCATAATCTGTTCACCGGCCGGATTGCCCATTGGGTTGACGGTGGACGTTTCACTCCATATCATCAGCCGCATTCAACCTGGGTTACCGGATTAATAACCTTTTTTGGAGGGGACCACCGTTATTACAATAATATCTTTGCTACAGACAAGCGCTTAATAAATTCGAAAGATCCTAACGGATTAAAAGGATATAATGAGAGTAAACTGCCGGTGTGGATTGCCGGTAATATTTATTTTAACGGGGCAACGCCTTTTAACAAGGAGCTAAATGCAGTCGAAAATAATACATTCGACCCTGAGGTCACCATAGAAGAAAAGGGAGACGAGGTGTATCTGCATATCAATGCTGATGAATCTTTTAGGAAAGTAAAAACGCAATTGGTAACCACCGAATTATTGGGCAAAGCCATTACACCCAACGCATCGTTTGAAAATCCGGATGGTACGCCACTGAAAATTGATTCGGATTATTTTGGTAAAAAACGTTCAGAGACACATCCCTTTGCCGGACCTATTGAAGGGCTAATAATGGGAGTCCAGACAATAAAAGTATGGCCACTAAAAAACTAATAATGAATAAGATAATATTTTCAATCCTATTAATCTGGTCTCTGTCTCCTCAAATTATTGGGGGTAAAACATTGCCTGGAAATTCTGATGCTGATAAAATAACAGTTGCCGTCTACTATTTTCCCAATTACCACACCAATGATCCGCGAAATATTAAAAACAAGGGAGAAAACTGGTCTGAATGGGAATTGATTAAGGCTGCAAAACCCCGTTTCCCGGGGAATGATCAGCCTAAAATTCCGCTTTGGGGTTATACCGACGAGAAAGATCCAAAGGTGATGGAGCAAAAAATCGAGGCTGCCTCGAATTACGGAATTGACTGCCTGATCTTCGACTGGTACATGTATGAAGATGGCCCGTTCCTGAACCGTTGTTTGGACGAAGGCTTTCTTAAAGCAAAAAATGTCGGTAAAGTCAAGTTTGCGCTGATGTGGGCAAACCACGATTGGGAAGATATTCACCCCTATACCAAAGGTGCGCAACATAAGCTTCTCTACCCCGGGAAGGTCTCCTCCAAACGGTTTGATGAAATCTGCGACCTTCTGATCACACAATATTTCACCCAACCAAATTACTGGAAAATTGACGGTAAACCCTACTTTTCAATTTATGATATCCAAAAATTCATGGATAGTTTTGGAAGTGCAGAGGCCACTAAAACGGCGATGAAACGACTGAATGACAAAGCAGTTGCAGCAGGATTAAATGGGATCCACTGGAATATCGTTGCCTGGGGAAGACCGATACTGCCGGTTGAAAAAGTCCCCGCTAACTATCCCGGATTGATTAAACTACTCGGATTTGATTCTGCAACATCCTACGTATGGGTTCATCATGCCGGATTACCTGACCGGCAAACCGATTTCAATAAAGTTCGCGATCAATACTTTACTTTTTGGGAAGAGGCGAAAAAAGACTATCAAGTCCCCTATTTTCCAAATGTATCGATGGGCTGGGATCCAACTCCACGGTGTGATCCGAAATCAGAATGGGGCAACTTCGGCTATCCGTTTACAAATACGATAAGCAACAACACACCCGAAAACTTTAAGTTGGCGTTACAAAAAACAAAAGAGAAGATACTTGCTGATCCCAATGGATCACGAATAATGAATATAAATTCCTGGAATGAATGGACCGAAGGGAGCTACCTCGAACCCGATACAAAAAATAAATTCGGGTACCTGGAGGCGGTAAAGAGTGTCTTTAAATAAATTTATATGTTAAGATATTATTTTAAACATTCAAAGGTGCAGAGCACCGTTTATATTTGTAGATTAGAGATATGATGTATTCGAACAAGGTACTGCGTACCGCAATATCTTCCAGATTGAGGAATTTAAGAGGACTGATATTTCGGTACGCTGTACCTCCAATAAACGGTTATTCATCTTTTCTACAAATCTTACGGTACGCTGTACCTTTTGCTATTGAATCTTAGTTAAAACATAGATTATTCTTTGTGATGCTTTGAGAATTTGTGGCAAAAAAAATTACGAAATGAAATTATCTTATTTACTGTTTCTAACATTTTGTGCTTATACCTCTACCAGTCAGAATCTTTCTGCCGGAATTGCAGATCGTGCAACCTATTTAAGTGATCTGAAAACAGAACTTCAAAAGGAGTGGCCAAAGAACAGAACCATCAACATTGTGTTTCATGGCCATAGCGTCCCTGCCGGATATTTCAAAACACCCCAGGTAAATACACTTAATGCCTATCCTCAACAATTTCTCCGGAAACTAAAAGAAATATATCCTTTGGCTCAGGTAAATATAATCGTTACAGCCATTGGAGGTGAAAATTCGGTCACTGGCGCAAAAAGGTTTAAAAACGATGTTCTGATTCATAAACCGGATTTAATTCTGATTGATTATGCCTTGAATGACCGTGGTGCCGGATTGCAAAAATCATATATCGCCTGGAACTGGATGATTAAAAAAGCTACTAGTCGCGGGATAAAGGTAATTCTGCTTACCCCTTCACCTGATCAAAATGTGAATTATGCTGATCAATCTAATGAATTAAAAAAACATACCGATCAGATCAGAAGGCTTGCCGCAGAGAATCATGTCGGGCTGGTTGACAGCTATAAGTTGTTTGAATTCCTTTACACAGACATGGCACAACTGCAAAAATACATGTCGCAGGTTAACCACCCCAACGAAAAGGGTCATGAACTTATTGCCAATGAATTAATGACATGGTTTAAATAATTTTAGCATATTAAATATTAACGATGAACTTCATGAAAATTAAAATACTTCTTCTTTCATTAATTTGCACAATTGCACACATTAATTGCAGTAATGCGAAAGATGACCAATTATCCTCACTCAGGAAAAATTTCCTGAATCCGCCGGACTCCGCAAGACCGGGTGTATACTGGTATTTTATGGATGGAAATATGTCAAAGGAGGCTATGACCGCTGATCTGGAGTCGATGAAAGCTGTTGGCATCGGAAATGTGCTGTTTCTCGAAGTTAATATTGGCGTTCCTCGCGGAAAAGTTGATTTGCTCAGCGACCAGTGGCAGGAAATGTTTACCCATGCTGTAAGGGAAGCCGAGCGGCTGGGAATAACCATTTCACTGGGTGTGGGTCCCGGATGGTCAGGAAGCGGAGGCCCTTGGGTTGCCGGCCATGAATCGATGCAACATCTGGTTTCAACTACCGTTCAGGTCTCAGCCAATACCAAGGGTCCGATAATCCTTTCAAAACCTGATCCAAAGAAACCTTACTTTGGGGAGGGGGCATTTACACCGGAGCTGAAAAAACGGTGGAATGATTTTTACGAAGATGTCGCCGTCCTGGCTTTTCCCACCCCAACCGAAGTTCTTAAAATTGCAGATATCGATGAAAAGGCGCTTTATTACCGCGCACCTTATACTTCCGTTCCAGGGACAAAACAATTCCTTCCAACCCAGGCAAACCACCAACAATTAGCTGATAATGTTATTATTAAACAAAACAAATTGATCGATCTCACCAAATATCTGAAGCCTGACGGGACGATGGAGTGGAAAGTACCCCCAGGCAACTGGACAATTATGCGGCTTGGAAGCAGAAACAACGGAGCGGTAACCCGCCCTGCTCCAATACCGGGAGTAGGTTTCGAAGCCGATAAATTTGACACTACAGCCATAAATGCCCACATGGCCAATTTTACCGGCAAACTGTTTAAAAAAACAGGCATCCCTGATAAAAACAAACAAGGCGGACTAAAAATGCTTCACATGGACAGCTGGGAAATGGGAGCGCAAAACTGGAGTCCAAAATTCAGGGAAGAATTTACAAAACGAAGAGGATACGATCCCCTACCCTATTATCCCGTTTATTCCGGTCTTGTTGTCGAAAGCCTCGAAAAAAGCGAACGGTTTCTATGGGACTTACGTCAGACCGGGCAGGAACTCGTAATTGAAAACCATGCGATGCATCTCAAAAAATACGGACAAAAATACAATATGGGGTTTTCAATCGAACCCTATGACATGAATCCGACAGCAGATATGGAGCTTGGAGCGGTGGCAGATGTTCCAATGTGTGAATTCTGGAGCAAGGGATATGGCTTTAATTCCGCCTTCAGTTGTATTCAGGCGGCTTCAATCGCACATATCAATGGCTCACCCGTTGTTGCTGCAGAGGCATTTACAGCGGCAGAGGATGCATGGCGACAATACCCCGGATCGATGAAAAACCAGGGAGACTGGGCATATGCTACAGGGATCAACAAATTTGTTTACCACACGTTTCAGCACCAGTTCCTCAACGATAGCCTAAAACCGGGAATGACAATGGGTCCTTATGGTGTTCACTGGGACCGTAGCCAAACCTGGTGGCCCATGGCGGAGGGTTACCATCGGTATATAGGTCGTTGTCAGTATATCTTGCAACAGGGGAAAACTGTCGCTGACATCCTTTATCTGACTCCCGAAGGTGCCCCTCATGTTTTCAGGGCACCCGCCACTGCACTGACAGGCGATGAATTTCTTCCGGATCGTAAAGCCTATAATTTTGACGGATGTTCCCCTTCACAGTTAAAGATGGCTAAGGTCGTTAATAACCGGATCGTTTTTCCATCGGGGGCATCATACCGTTTACTCGTTTTACCTGCTTCCGAAACTATGACACCTGCCATGCTCAATAAAATTGAATCACTTGTTAACGCTGGCGCTACAATCATTGGAAACCCTCCTTTAAAATCCCCAAGTCTCGTAAACTATCCTGATTGCGATCAGGAAGTTGCGCTAAATGCCATGATGATGTGGCAGAAATTTGAATCCCCTGCAGTGATAACTGAAATTAGTCACGGGAAAGGCAAAATCTATTGGGGAGGATCGTTTTCAAACATCAAACTCCCTGAACTTTACCCCGATTACAACACCACTGTTGAACTGCTAAAAAAAATGCACGTAAAGCCGGACTTCGAATCAACCGGGCCAATCCGCTATACCCACCAAATACAAAACAATGGAGAACTCTATTTTGTCTCCAATAAAACCAATGAATCAGCTGATCCGGCTGGAACCTTCCGTATCGAAAAAGGTGTTCCCGAATTGTGGGATCCCATGACCGGTGAGAATCGTCCTCTGACCCAATTTAAACAGCTGAATGGCCAGATAGAAATCCCGCTCCATTTCGAACCCTATCAGAGCTTTTTCATTTTTTTCAATCAGTCAGGAGCTTCGGAAAGCCAAGGGATAACGGAAACAAAAAACTTTTGCAAACCGATATATTTATCCGAAGTGAAGGGGCCGTGGAATGTAAGTTTTAATCCGCGCTGGGGTGGTCCAAAAAATGCGATTTTCGACAGCCTTTCCGATTGGTCAAAAAATCCTGTTGAAGGTATTAAATATTATTCAGGAATAGCCAATTATCATAAGACAATTGAAGTATCGAAAGAGATGCTAACCGATAAAAATACTGATCTGTTTCTGAATCTTGGAGAAGTATGTCAAATGGCAAGTGTTCGAATTAACGGGAAGGATATGGGAATTGTGTGGACTGCCCCTTTTGAGGTGAGAATCACAGAAGCATTGGTATCCGGGACTAATCAGCTCGATATAGAAGTTGCCAATCTCTGGTCAAACCGGCTAATTGGCGATGAACAGTTCGCCGATGATGGGGTTAATGATAATCAGTGGCCGGAATGGATGCAGAAAAATCAACCACGGACATCCGGGCGATTAACATTTACAACCCTGAAATATTACAAAAAAGATTCTCCACTTATTAAATCCGGATTAATTGGTCCGGTGCAACTTCTTAAAAAGGGAAAATAGAATTTAAATAAATTCCAACTAATATATTATGAAACGTAAATTAAGCATTGTCGTTCTTCTGGCCCTTGTCGTCGCCATAAATCATGGAATGTCCCAAACGGAAAATAAATCCGCTGCACCTTTCAAAGACGATCCGCTGGCAGTGAAATTAACTCAGAATTTATCCGAAACCGATACCTATGTGTGGCCCAAAGACCCCAAGGTAATGCAAAACCTGAAGAGGTGGCAGGGATATAAATTCGGATTATTGATTCACATGGGGCTCTATTCAGAACTTGGCATCGTCGAATCGTGGGCATTATGTCCCGAGGACTGGATTACCCGTGATGGCTATGAAGATTATTATAAATTCTGTACTGATTATCGGAATACGAAATCAAAATTTAATCCTGTTAACTTCGATCCTCAAAAGTGGGCCGGGATGTTTAAAGGTTCAGGTGCGAAGTATATGATCTACTCATCGAAACATCATGACGGATTTTGTCTTTTTGATTCCAAATACACCGATTTTAAGGTTACGGACAAAGGGTGTCCCTATTCCGCCAATCCGAAATCCAATGTGTTAAAGGAAGTACTCGAAGCAACACGAAAAGAGGGTTTGGCAACGGGGGTATATTTTTCAAAACCCGACTGGAATACCCCCTACTTCTGGTGGTCATACTATCCTCCAAAAGACAGGAATCCATCATACGACATCACCAAACATCCCGACAGGTGGAAGAAATATGTAGAATTTACTCAGAATCAACTTAATGAGCTTACCACTGAATACGGCAAAGTAGATATTCTTTGGCTAGACGGCTGCTGGGTCCGCCCTCTCACTACAATCAACAAACATGTTGAGGAGTTTTGCAAATATCCCTACGACATGGATATCAACATGAAATTAATTTCAGAGAAGGCCCGTGCAACTCAGCCGGGAATGCTTGTGGTTGATCGCTGGGTACCCGGCGAATATGAAGATTACTTAACTCCGGAACAAAAAACACCCGAAAAAGCGTTGCCGGTTCCCTGGGAAAGCTGCATCACCATGGGTGGCGCATGGGGCTGGGTGAAAAATGATAATTATAAATCGTCAAAAGAACTCGTTCAGCTTCTGGTAAACATAGTTGCCAAGGGTGGCAACCTGCTTCTTGGTGTTGGGCCTAACGGGAAAGGTGACTTCGAGCCCAAAGTTTATGAAAATCTTCAATTACTGGGGAAATGGCTTAGTGTGAATGGCGAGGCTATCTATGAAACAAATCCCCTAGAACCATTCCTTGACGGGAAGGTTGCTTTTACAGCTAAAGGGGAGAATGTCATTTATGCAATATATATGTCGGCAAAAGATGAGAAGGAATTGCCGTCGGAAATTCGTATACAGACAAAATTAACCGGAAACCTCAAGGTTACCCTTCTTGCAACCAATCAAAAACTCAGCTTTAAAACTGCGGATCATGGAATTGTATTAACTATACCAAAAAACTTAAAATCCCTCCTGGCTCAGCAGGAGGCAGTAGTTTTTAAGATCTGTAAGTAAAAAAGCACCAAATTAAAAATAAAATATGATGACTAATTTTAAATCAATATTAGTTATTTGTTTAATTATATTGATTTTACCGATCTCTCCACTCTTAGGGCAAAATTCGGATTCGTTAAAAAAATCCTTTTTATCTCCGCCCGACACAGCAAAACCGCGTGTTTATTGGTGGTGGCTTTTCAACCGTGTTGACAAGGCTGGAATAACACGCGATTTGGAGGAATTCAAGGCAAAAGGAATCATTGGCGTCAATCTAATTTGCACCGGAGGGTATGCAGGGATGGCACCTCTTCCCGGGGTAAAATATTTAAGCCCGGAATGGCGCGAGCTGTTCCGACACGCTGTCAAGGAGGCCAACAGACTCAATATCGAGTTAGGCTTCAACCTCTCTGCCGGTGGCTGGACGATGGAAGGTCCATGGGTAAACAAAGATAACGCAATGAAGAAAGTTGTCTCATCTGAATTAAATGTTGTTGGTCCTAAAAAATTCTCCGGAAAACTTCCTCAACCCGAAGTGGTGGCTGAATATTACCATGATATATGGGTGCAGGCATTTCAGGTGCAGCCTGGCACAAAGAATGTTGATCTTACCTCGGTCATTGATATAACCGACCGGTTGAAACCCAATGGCCGGCTCGACTGGGAGGTTCCGGACGGGCAATGGGTGATCCTTCGGAATGGATATACGTTAACCGGACATATGTGGAGCAAGTGGTTTGCTTATCCCGGTCCCCCACAGGCTGACACATTCGAAGGTGGCGATGGTTATGAGATTGATTATCTAAAAACTTCTGCCTTGGACGATCATTTCGAACACCTTGGCAAACCAATTTTGAAAGAAGCTAAAAAAGCGGGTGGTCATATTGCCTATTTCTGGTCAGATAGCTGGGAATGTGGCAAACTAACCTGGACACAGGACTTTCCGAATCAATTTAAGCGGTTTCGTGGTTATGAATTAAAGCCATTTTTACCGATTCTTGCCGGATATACTATAGGCGACTCCCTTATAACTGCGCGGTTTCGGAATGATTTTGATCTTACCATTCAGGATTGTATAGCTGAAAATTTCTACGGTCATTTCTACGATTTATGTCATAAGAATGGATTGGATGTTGGAAATGAAGCAGGAGGGCCAAATGATATTCCACCCCAGGATGTATTGAAAAACCTGGGGCGAAGTGACATTCCAGCCGGGGAGTTCTGGGTAAAAAATCATTATCGTTCCGCTGCCGGATACAATCAGGACCGCAACCTTCGCCTTAATCTAAAGCAAACTGCCACAGCATCACATATTTATGGCAAAAAAGAGGCCATGGCTGAGTCGTTTACCCAGCAGGAACAGGATCTAACACATTGGTCTTTAGGACCCTCGGATTTAAAGCCATACGCAAATGATGCTTTTTGTGAGGGAATCAACCGTATTATGCTGCATCAGGCCACCTGCCAGCCCCCATCAGATGGCAAGCCTGGATACGAATTCTGCGCAGGACAGCACTGGACACCCAATATAACCTGGTGGGAACAATCAAAACCATTCTTTAGCTTTTTATCCCGCTGTGAGTATATGTTGCAGCAGGGGAAATTTGTTGGCGATGTGTGCTTCTATCTGGGTGAGAGATCCCCTACCCTTGCGCCACCAAAATATATCATTCCATCACTGGGTGCCGGATATGATTGTGACTACAGTAATTCAGAGGTTTTGCTCACACGAATGTCTGTTAAAAATGGCCAGATTGTTCTTCCCGACGGGATGAGGTATCGTCTGCTGGTTTTGCAGAATTGCACGTCCCCGGTACCTGAAATATGCCAGCAGGTTAGTAGTTATCAGAAGCTAAACGTCTCTCCGGAACCTTCACACGAAATGTCATTAAAAGTGATAGAAAAACTCCGACAGTTAATTCTTGATGGAGCAACCGT
>CAIXCY010000065.1 GCA_903918045.1 uncultured Bacteroidia bacterium | reverse complement strand
TGATTTTTGCATCAACAGCGACAAATTCTGAATTTCATCCAGTGTCATTTGATGAATATCATTGGCCATCATCTCTGTCAATCCCAGGAATCCGTTGAATGGACTGCGTAAATCATGAGATAAGATGGAGAAGAATTTATCTTTTTCCGCATTAAGCCTGATAAGCTCCTCATTTTTCGTCTTGATTTCGACTTCAGCCCTCTTTTGGGCAGTAATATCATTATTGATTTCAAAAATAGCAATTGGGACATTATTTGAATCTTTTTGCAAGTGCCACCGGCTGGCAACTATAATTTCAGATCCATCCTTCGTCGAGTGTTTTAGCTCACCTTCCCAATACTCGGTATAAAGAAGTTCATTCAAAATCTCATTTAGTGGGATCGGAAATATTGTATTCAATAGTACATGCAGAACTTTTCCAATCACCTCAGCGCTTGACCAACAATATCTTGTTTCAGCCCCCTTATTCCAATAAGATATTTTCGAATTGAGATCTCTCACAATAAGACTATCATGGGCCAGATCGAGCAGTTCGGCCTGGCTTTTTATAACCTCTTCAGCCCTTTTTCTGTCGGTGATGTCATTAATAATTGAGTGAAGATAATCTTTACCGTTAATAGTGACTAAACCACTGTTGACACTAACGTTTCTCAGCGAATTATCAGCTCTTCGGTGCCGCGCTTCAAAGATTGCATTATGGCTGTTTAAAACCAATTGAAAATTGCTTTTGACCACAAGTTTGTCGGCAATATTAATCTGCGAAATCTTCATTCTTGTCAATTCATTAACTGTCCATCCATAGTATTCAGCGGCGGCACTATTCGCATCTACAATTTTGGCATTAACAGGATCAATTAGTAATTTAACAGCGGAGTGATTCTTGAATATACTTCGAAATTTTTCTTCACTTTCTTTCAATGCCTGCTCTGTAAGCTTATGTTCTGTTATATCCTGAAAAAAGCCAAAAACTCTTCGGTTATCTCTGTCTGCCCTGCCGATAGCTCTAATTAACCGACGATTACCTTTTGCAGTAATAATTTCGGAATCGACTTCATACGATTCATTAAACTCAATGGCATTTTGAACAGCCTTATCCACAACCAGTAAGGATTCAGGAGTGTAGAATTTGGCTCGCTGATCCGTCGAAGGTTTAAATTTAGAATCAACCTCGTGGATGTTGTACATCTCTTTGGTCCATTTTAGTTCCAGGGTATCTATGTTTAATTCCCAGCCTCCGATCTTCCCAATTGTTTGAGAATCCTCAAGTAATTTTTGGGTTCGTTCATTTTCAATTTCTGCTTCCTTCCGTTTTGTGATATCGTTAACCAAAACGATATATTTGAACTGATCGGGTACCTGGTTAGCTTTTCTTGAAATTGCAAGTTCGTACCATTTAACTCCATCCTTAGTTGTCAGGGAGTAACAGGCCCCTTTATGAAGTCCGGATATTCTGGCATCCTCTATGGCATTACCAATTATCTCACAAGCATCTGATGGGAGAGTCTCATAGATTGTTTTGCCTAAAAACATATCCGGTTTAACAAATAGCATTTCGTGATGAGGTGCATGAAAATCAAAGATTCGCCCAGCGCTGTCCAATTCAAACAGTATTATTGGCAAGGCATTAAAGGTGGCATTAAAATGTTCGTTCGACTTCTGAAGCGATTCTATTGTTTTATCCAGTTCTGCGATCCGATTTTTTGAATGAGTTATTAGGACATTATAATCCTGTTGCAGTTTCTGAAACACTTTTCCAAATTGTTCATCAGGTTTATTTGGATTATTCATAATTAGGATAGATATGAATGTTGAATTTTTCTGTTGCTTAAAGGTAAATTTGTTTGCGAATTCTACAAAAGCATTTTAAAATTTTCTTTAAATTTCCGTTAACCTTTAAAAAATTAAGAATATTAGTATTGCAAGTATAATCGGCCAATAAATTTAGCATCATTTAGAAATGCGGTCTTTCCATTTTTGTGAACGGTGGAAAATGAATATTCTAAATTTTCATTTATTTGGACTACTTTTGCACCCTCAATATTTGACATGGGCTTAAAAGAAGAAATACTACGCCGGAGAACCTTCGGTATTGTGAGTCACCCCGATGCAGGGAAGACAACCTTAACAGAAAAACTCCTCCTTTTCGGTGGGGCAATCCATGTTGCGGGTGCAGTTAAGAGCAATAAGATTAAAAAAGGGGCCACCTCCGACTTTATGGAGATCGAACGGCAACGTGGAATTTCGGTCGCTACCTCAGTTATGGGCTTCGAATTTAACGGCTATAAAGTGAATATTCTTGATACCCCCGGGCATCAGGATTTTCAGGAAGATACTTTTCGCACTCTTACAGCCGTTGATAGCGTAATTATCGTGATCGATGCTGCCAAGGGAGTTGAACCCCAGACCGAGAAGCTTATGAGTGTCTGCCGGAGCCGTAAAACACCGGTAATCGTATTTGTCAATAAAATGGATCGACCCGCTGATGACACCTTTGATCTTTTGGATGATATAGAGAAACAATTACTTATAAAAGTTCGCCCATTAAGCTGGCCGATTAATAATGGTCCTGAATTTAAGGGTGTCTATAATATTTACGATAAAAACCTCGTACTCTTCGATCCAAGTATTACCGATATCCGTCCTGGGATAAGTTTTACAGATACGAGTAGTCCTGAACTGGATAAAATAATTGGTAAGGATGCTGCAGTATTGCGCGAAGAGCTTGAGATTCTCGACGAGGTGTATCCCGATTTTGATATTGAGCAATACCTGGCTGGTGATCTGGCTCCTGTATTTTTTGGAAGCGCACTTTACAATTTTGGCGTCAGGGAGTTACTCGACACCTTCGTACGCATTGCCCCACCACCCCGGCCAAAAAAGGCAGAGGAGCGCCTGGTCTATTGTGATGAGGAGACTTTTACCGGATTTGTGTTTAAAATCCATGCCAACATCGATCCGAATCACCGCAGCCGTATTGCCTTTGTGAAAATCTGTTCCGGAAAGTTTGAACGAAATAAAAACTATCGCCATATCAGGCTTGGAAAAACATTTAAATATTCAAGTCCAACCGCCTTTATGGCAGACAAGAAAGAGGTCATAGATGAAGCGTTTCCTGGTGATATTGTTGGTATTCCCGATACCGGCAACTTTGTGATCGGCGACACCCTGACCGAGGGTGAAATCCTTCATTACAAAGGGATTCCTTCATTCTCACCCGAAATATTCCGGTATATTGAGAACGCGGACCCTATGAAATCGAAGCAACTAGCCAAGGGAGTTGATCAGTTGATGGACGAAGGTGTTGCACAATTATTTGTGAGCCAGTTGAATGGCCGTAAAATCATTGGAACGGTTGGTGCGCTTCAGTTTGAGGTTATCGAGTATCGCCTCGAGCATGAATACAACGCCAAATGCCGGTGGGAGTCGTTATCGCTCTACAAGGCATGCTGGATACAGAGTGAAGACAAGGCAATGCTCGACGATTTTAAGAAGCGGAAATACAATAAGATGTCGGTTGACAATCATGGCCGGGATGTCTTTATGGCCGATTCGTCATTTATTCTCGATATGGCACAACGTGATTTTCCAAAAATAATGTTTCACTTTACCTCTGAGTTTTAGGATTCGTTTCAAAAGGTTATCTTTGAAAAAAGATAAAAATAATGGATTTTAAGATTCTAACGGGACAGTTACTGGCGCAATTTAGAGCTTCAGTGGATGAAAACTTTTATAAGGTCTTAAATTCTACGCCCAAACTCGAAATTCCTGTTGATTATTTTCAGTTTTATACCTCTGTGTCATCTGTATATTCGTCGAAAATTGAAGGGGTGGATATTGATTTTGACAGCTATTTTAAGTATAAATTTTTAAATGCCAAATATAAACCTGACTATACCAGGAAGGCGGACGATTTATACAGGGCGTATGAATATGTTTTCAACAATAGGCTAAATCTGGAGAACCTGCTTAAAGCCCACTCCATCTTAAGCTTAAATATTTTGCCAAGGTCTCAACAAGGAAAAATTCGAAACACTCTTATGTTTGTTGTAAACGGACAGGATCGAATTGAATACGTTGCCGCAGAACCAGAAATTTTGCATTCGGAAATTGAAAAACTATTTGCCGATGTTGAGCAATTGCTTGAATATCAAATTGATGAAATTGAGTCGTTCTATTACGCTTCGCTCATTCATCTGACTTTTGTGAAAATACACCCATTTCAGGATGGTAATGGCAGGGCTGGCAGGTTGCTTGAGAAGTGGTTTTTAAAAGAAAAAATTGGTGAAAGGGTGATTTCTGTCCCGTTGGAGCGGAATTATTACAGGAACATCAGGTTATACTATTCTAACATTAAGAAATTAGGGGTGGAATATCCCGAGCTTGACTATACCAAAGCTCTTGATTTTTTAATGATGACAATCAATAGTCTCAAAGAAACCACAGAAGAATAATTTATTGCCGGTAAATTTTTCGCAATTTGCAAAAAGATCATAAATTTGCACCCTACCAGTACCTACCAGTTGGGCTGCAAATTTTAAAACTACCGCTATGATTAAGAACTTCTTTTTATTGGGACTCCTTATCCTGATTTCCATCACTGGGAATAGTCAGTCTCAGAATGTCTCTTTCAATGATAAGTTGCCACACGATTGGGAAAACCAGGCCGTTTCAGAAATTAACCGCGTGGCTCCACATGCTTCACTGATGCCTTTCGATACGCAGGAAAAGGTAATTGCAAACGATTTTTCGGCGTCACCTTTTCATAAATCACTTAATGGGAAGTGGAAGTTCACACTGGCGCACAAACCAGCAGATCGTCCTGCCCATTTTTTTGAACCAACATTTGATGATGGCTCCTGGAAATTGATTGATGTACCCTCTAACTGGGAACTTCAGGGCTATGATTATCCGATTTATACCAATATTAAATATCCCCATAAGGCAACACCGCCAACTATTCAGCAGGATTACAATCCGGTTGGTTCCTATCGCATGGAGTTTGAAACGTCGGCTGATTGGAACGGAAAGGAGATTATCTTACATGTAGGAGCGGCGACTTCCGCAATGTATGTATGGGTAAATGGTAAAGAGGTCGGATACAGTGAAGACAGCAAAACACCAGCTGAATTTAACATCACAAAATATCTGAAAGCGGGTAAGAATCTTTTGGCTGTTCAGGTATTTCGCTGGTGCGATGGTTCCTACCTCGAGGATCAGGATTTTTGGCGCATGAGCGGAATTACCAGGGATGTCTATCTGGTAGCCCGGAATCCGGTCCACATCTTTGATTTTCAGGTAAAATCAGGATTGGATAGTCTTTACAGAGACGGCAGGTTTGCCCTTGATGTCACGCTTCGAAACCCTGGAAAGAGTGCTCAGAGTTTCGGCATTGAGGCAAAATTGCTTGACGCCAGTAAGCGTATCCTTGAATTTTCAAAAAAAACAAATATTATTCCGGGTAGTCAATCGCTTCATTTCGAAGGGGTAATACCGGAAGTAAGGCGATGGACCGCCGAAACACCGAATCTTTACAACCTCGTTATAACACAGAGAGATGAATCCGGAAAGATTGTTGAGTCGGTTGGGTGTCAGGTAGGGTTCCGTACCGTGGAGATCAAAAGCGGAAATTTGCTCGTCAATGGTGTTCGCATTTACATCAAGGGGGTGAATATGCACGAGCATAATGAGTTAACCGGACATGTACAGGATGTTGAGACCATGATCAAGGATATTTCAACAATGAAGAAATTCAATATCAATACGATGCGGTGTTGTCATTATCCGCAGCCTGAGAAGTGGTATGAACTGTGTAATAAATATGGTCTCTATCTTATCGATGAGGCAAATATTGAATCGCACGGAATGGGATATGGGAAAGAATCACTTGCAAAAGATTCAACCTGGTATGGCGCTCACCTCTTCAGGACCCGCAACATGTTTGAGCGTGATAAAAATAATCCGGCTGTAATCATCTGGTCATTGGGAAATGAGGCTGGTGACGGGACTAATTTTATTAAAACGTACGGATGGTTAAAATCAAAGGATAATTCACGGCCCGTTCAATATGAGCAGGCAAAGACCTCGGATCACACCGATCTTTTTGTGCCGATGTATGATAAGATTGATGATTTGGTTAAATATGCTTCAACAAATCCACAGAAACCACTGATTCAATGCGAATATGCCCATGCGATGGGAAACAGTACGGGTAATCTGCAGGATTACTGGGATGTCATCGAAACACATGATCATCTCCAGGGAGGTTGTATCTGGGACTGGGTTGATCAGGGTTTGCTTACCACCAATGAGAAAGGGGAGAAATTTTGGGCTTATGGCGGAGACTTTGGTCCGAAAGATGTGTGGACCGATGGCAACTTCAACTGTAATGGATTAGTCGATGCCAATCGCAATCCGCACCCTGGTTTATATGAAGTGAAGAAAGTATACCAATATATCGGATTTAAGGCGCTTGATATAAATTCAGGAAAATTTCAGGTTATAAATAAATACGATTTTATAGATCTTAAGAATTTCAGTTTCGACTGGCGTGTTGAAGCTGATGGTGTAAAAGTGGCAGAGGGAAAACTTCCTGCATTTAATCTTCCGGCCCATGCAAAGTCAAGATTTATGGTGCCGTATAACCTCGATCCGGAACCGGGGAAAGAGTATTTTTTAATATTTAGTGCCAAGACAATTACTCCAACCGATTTAATACCTGCCGGGCACGAGGTAGCCTACGAGCAATTTAAGCTGCCGTTGCAAAAGGCTCCGCTAACCAGTGTGCCAAAGGGAAAACTTACCTTGTCCAGAGAAGCCGGTCTGGCGCAAATTCATGGAGCGAATTTCGTAATTGCATTCGATTTGGTTAAAGGGAAGATAAAGAGTTTGGTTTTAGGAGGGAAAGAGATCCTGAACGAGGAGAATGGACCGGTTCCCAATTTCTGGAGGGCGCCTACAGATAACGATTTTGGAAATGGTCTTGATAAAAGGTGTAAAGTCTGGCGTAAGGCGGGTGATAATAGAAAGGTGACTGCGGTAAAAATCAAGCAGGTCTCAGATACCCTTGTCACTGTTACGCTCACTTTTGATTTGCCAGGGTTGAAAGGGGAGACCATTGCCAGGTATGAATCAGCATACAAGGTTTACAGTGATGGTGAGCTAGAGGTTTTGAATAAATATACGGCCCTTGGAATATCGCTGCCAGAGATTCCAAGGATGGGAATGAATCTCCAACTGGCCCGCGAATATGAAAATATGAAATGGTTTGGCCGCGGCCCTCAGGAAAATTATTGGGACAGGAATTCAGGTGCGCTTATCGGACTCTATGGCGGAAAAGTTAAAGATCAGTATTGGGCCTATATACGTCCGCAGGAGAATGGGAATAAGACAGATGTGCGGTGGGTCTCATTTCTGAATAATAGTGGCAACGGATTGTTATTCATTGGAATGCCATTATTGAGTGTGAGCGCTCATCATAACCTGATGGAGGATTTTGAATCCCCCGTTCGCACCGTAGGCCGCATTTATGACGGTCAGACTGTGGTTAACCGGCATACAAATGATGTGAAAGAGCGGAACCTTGTCTCGGTAAATATTGACTATAAGCAGATGGGAGTTGGGGGAGATAATAGTTGGGGAGACTTTACCCATCCGGAATATCTACTCAAAGACAAAGTGTATAATTATTCATTTCGCTTAAAGCTTATTCAGAATGGGGATGATCTTAATTCGATAGCCAGAACAACACGAACAGGAAAATTATAGTTCTTATTCAAAAAAACTCCGGTCCTCACTGTGGGGCCGGAGCTTTTTTTTTAAAAATCCGAATCTGCTTGGGCAGAAAGGTGATTCAATTATTGGATATCACTTCTGTTAAACTGAGTCTGGATCATCATTTTTTCGATCTCATAATCGTCTCTCTTTGCACGATCATCTTCGCCGAACACTGCCGGGGTTGATTCAATAATGGTATTGATCAAATCAATTACCTGATTGTCAACATAACGAAATTCGTCGGTTACCATTCCCTGCAGATGGATGGCTTCCGCAAGATCATCCTCCATCTTATTTAGTTTCTGAATCAGAAAATGAAAATCAGAAATCAGAACCAATATAAATCCTTTATCAATAAAATCCTCAATATTTGCTTCCAATCGGTTTATCAACCTCTGACAGCTTCGCCGGATCTCCCAGACACATTTTTTATTCAACACTTCCCTGACTTCAAATAGTCTAAAATCGTTAATCCGGATCCCGGTTATTGGATAATTCCTTCGGAGATAAGCTTGAAGAATTTCGAGTAACGGATCAAAATTACAAATTATAGTCTCAATTTTCTCCTTTGTCTGGCTGATCCGGCCATTAAATGTCTGCGAATCAGCAAGGTTAATTAATGTATTGACTTTTTCCTCAAAAGTGTTGAGAAATTCATAATTGAATTTTTGAGAGTATTGCTCGAAATAAGATCTGTCCCGCTTAAAACTGCTTAGAATCCGATTTGCCAGGATGGGCATCTCTGAGGCATTAAAATTAGAATTGGCTTGCTTCATAATTCAGATTTTAAATATATACTATAGAAAACAGCCTAAGCAGTATTTTTCACAAAACAGGGCGGTTAATGATTTCCGTAACCTGAATAGTTAACCGCGACGAAAAAGATTCATTGATTTTGGCAAATCAGGATGATTAAAGATAATCTAACAATCTCCGAAATCCAAATATTTAGGATGTTTTTTTGATGTTTGATTGTTAATAAAAAAGGCAAACTGGATTCTTTTGGAACAAATTATCTTGTTAACCGTTATAGATTAATATAATAAAAGTCAAAGGATTTAAGCTATTAAGTGTTATGGCTCGCCAGATTAGACAATAGTGCAACGTGAGTTTCAAATAACCTTTAAACAATAAATTATATATTTATGATACGAATATTGATTTGCGCGATAGGCTTAACAGCGCTGTTTTCTTCCGCATTAAAGGGTTTAACTAAAAGTAATACAATTATGGAGAGCAAGGGTGGACCATCAAAGATTGTTGTTTTTGCGGGAGGATGTTTCTGGTGTACAGAGGCAATTTTTAGCCAGTTAAAAGGGGTGGAGAAAGTTGTATCCGGCTACTCAGGGGGAAATGTTGTGAACCCCACGTATAATGATGTTTGTACCGGAACAACCGGTCATGCTGAATGTACTCAGATAACCTACAATCCTGCTCAGATCGCATTTGCCGAACTGCTCGAGGTTTTCTGGACTACACACGATCCGACAACTCTGAACAGACAGGGCGCCGACCATGGAACACAATATCGTTCAGCAATTTTTTATACCGACGAGGATCAAAAGAGGGAGGCTGTCGCGTATAAGGCAAAACTAGACAAGGAGAAGATCTGGGATCATCCGGTTGTGACAGAAATAACAAAATTTGAAAAATTCTATCCGGCAGAGGATTACCATCAATCCTACTATGCCAATAATTCAAATCAGGGGTATTGCCGAATTGTAATCACCCCGAAACTTGAAAAGTTCAAAAAGATATTTGCCGGTAAGCTAAAGGATAAATAACTGATGGCTAATGATTTCGAAATGATCAGAAATCAATTTTAAGGACAGAGTTAATAAATCATTAAGGCCTTTTAAAACTGTTGCTATTTGGTAAATTTGCAGACAGATATTCCAAATTTTTATCTGATAAATCCAGTGAATGGAGATTTTTCTGATTCTTCTTGTAGGCTGCTTCTCAGGAATGGTAACCGGTTTAACCGGAGCATCCGGAGTAATGGTGGTGGTTCCCCTGATTTCGATCTTATTTAAATTTCCGATCCATGAGGCCATTGGAACCAGCCTTGTGGTTGATGTACTTACCTCTCTGGTTATTTCTGTAACCTATTTTAAAAATCACAACATAGCTTTAAAATCAGCTGCGTTAGTGGCGTTCTCCTCGGTTGCGATGGCTCAGATCGGCGCCCGCTTTTCTGAAAAGATGCCCGAGCGTGGACTTGATTCTGGTTTCTCGTTTGTACTCATTGCTTTGGCATTGATCATATGGCTGACCGGAATTCAAAGGGATAAGACACCTGTGGCCCCCTTCAATTTGTCTGATCATAAATCCCCTTTGTGGCGTATTTTGCTATCCGTATTACTGGCTGGCGGAAGTGGCTTTATGACTGGTTTTATTGGTGCGGGAGGTGGAACAAATATTTTATTAATTCTTCTGTTTATCAATAGGTTCCCGATGCATAATGCGTTGGGTACCTCGATTCTGATTATGTCATTTACCGCATTATCGGGGGTGATTGGCCACGCTTCGTTAGGCAATGTAAATCTGATGACCGGAATAGTACTTGCAGTCAGCGCTATTCCAACTGGGATCTACTGTGCCCGGTATGCGAGCAAGATCAGTGAACGCTCCCTTTCACGCCTCATGGGATCAGTTTATCTGATTTTAGGAGTTGTAATGATGATTGTACACCTGCGCAACTCATGGGACAACCCCTCTTTATCTATTCTTCATTTGTAACAATCCGCTCTTTAATCAGGGCAACATCCTGCTTGAGCTGGTTGAGCGTGTTTGCAAGATTGGCCGGTGAGATTTCGCCCGAAGGTAATTCATCGCTTATATAATGGATAAACCGCCAGATTTCGCGGATCTCGACCACCGAAAGCTCATATGGTTTATAGCTGGGATTGAGTGAGATCAGATTGACTTTTCCCTCTTTTACAATCAGGTTTTCAATCACCTTAAAGACAATCCCCTCGTCAAGGGTGAGCACGATACACGCTTCACCGGTTTTTAAGTTACTCCAGTCCTGCACAAACTCGCCTGTTATCCAGGCTCCTTCAGGAATTGGCAACATCGAATCTCCACTGATCTGAAAGGTGCGGTATTTGCGCTCCGGGGAGAGGAACGGGAGTTGAAATACCGGAAGGTTGCGCACAAATTCAGGATCGGCAAAGCCCCGCGTGTAACCTGCTTTCGCTTTTTCGTGCACCAGTTCTATGTTTTCGTTATTGGAGCTGTCCACCGTTGTGGTGAGAATCCTTAATTTAGATCCTTTTATGAATACATCGAACCCACTTTCCAGTTGGCGCAGCTCGCTCTCCCGAAGCTTTGACAGATCTATTTTAATCAGTGTGTCGACTGAGATTCCGAAATACTCCGAATAGGCGATCAGTTGCTGGATGCCAGGTTGTGCCACCCCGTTTTCGTAACCGCTCAGTGTTGAACGTTTCATATTTAGTGCAAAGGCTACTTCGTCCTGTGTTCGTCCGCGCCGTTTGCGCATCAGTTTGATATTTGAGTTGAAATACATGGTATGAGTTATGAGTTATGAGTTATGAGGTGTGGATGAACACAGGACGAAAAGATGAATGTGCCACTGAATCAACTCTGTAGGAGTTGCCCATTAGATTCAGAATACATATTGCTCATCCATTGATACATATTGTTCTTTTCCACATTTTTTTCTGAAATGGTATCTGATTGGCAGCTCACCGAATTATCCCATTGTTTTTTTTTGCTTTTCGAATAACAATCGCTTCAAATAATGATTATATTATAACCGGAATAATGATTAAATATTAATCAAATTTAATTCATTTTTCTGAGAATTAAAAATTTTTGATAAAAAACAAATAAAAATAGTTATGCAAGAGATCAGTCAGTTATCGAATAAGACAGTCGTACACTACGATCTCGATACTTTTTTTGTCTCGGTAGAACGGCTGCAAAACCGCAAGCTAATCGGAAAACCGGTGATTATCGGAGGCACTTCCGATCGCGGAGTAGTGGCGAGTTGCAGCTACGAATCGCGGTTGTTTGGCGTTCGCTCGGGAATGCCCATGAAGCTGGCGCGGCGTCTATGTCCTGAATCTTTTCTGGTTCGTGGCGATATGGAGAGTTACAGCCGTTATTCGGATCTGGTGACACAGATCATTGCCGAGCGAGCGCCGGTGTACGAAAAGGCTTCAATTGACGAGCATTACCTCGATATTACGGGGATGGATCGTTTTTTCGGATGCATGAAATGGGCCCACGAATTGCGCCATACCATTATAAAGGAGAGTGGTCTTCCAATCTCGTTTGGATTGTCGGTTAACAAAACCGTCTCCAAGATCGCTACGGGCGAAGCCAAGCCGAACGGAGAGAAGGAGGTGCCCCAACGGGCTGTACGGCCGTTTCTCGATCCCCTGTCGATCCGGAAAATCCCCATGGTGGGGGCTAAAACCTATCACCTGCTCCGATCAATGGGGATCGAAACAATTCATACGCTTGCCGAAATTCCCATGGAGATGATGCAGCAGGTGCTTGGTGAAAACGGAATCATTATGTGGAAGAAGGCGCACGGGATTGACAATACTCCTGTTAAACCCTATTCGGAACAAAAATCGATCAGCACCGAACGGACCTTTGAACAGGATACGACCGATGTGAATTTTCTGGAACAGCTCATTGTTGGGATGACAGAGAAACTGGCCTTTCAGCTCCGGAAACAACAGAAGATGACCTCCTGTGTTACGGTAAAGATCAAGTATTCAAATTTCGACACCTATAGCCAGCAACTGCGGATCCCTTATACCCAGTTTGATCATACCCTGCTTGCAACTGCAAAAGATCTTTTCCGGAAGCTTTATCAGCGCCGAATGCTCATCCGGCTTATCGGAGTCAGGTTCAGTCACCTGGTTAGCGGCACCCAGCAGCTCGATCTGTTTGAAGATACCTCCGAACGGGTGAATCTCTACCGGAGTATGGATCAGATCCGAAGCCGGTTTGGTGCTTCTGCGATCCGGCGTGCATCGGGGCTGGCTGTGCGCAATGCAATTGACGCAATGAAAGCGGTTCCGCCACCACTGCCGACGGGGGAGTTAATTATTAAACGGGGGTTTTATTAATGTGCAAATTCGGCAATGTGCCAATTCGACAATGTCTTTCATTCATTCATTCATTCAGTCATTCATTCTTTCAATTTTTTATGTTATTCTCATGTCACACCTGGTATAGCCTGCGCTACGGGATCATGAACCCCGAAACATTGTTGCAGGAGGCGGTGAGGAACCACCTTCCTGTGGTTGTTATGGCCGATATTAACAATACGAGCGGTGTTGTCGATTTTGTGAAAGAGGCGCAAAAACAGGGGGTCAAGCCAATTGCAGGGATTGACTTCCGCAATGGCGACCGTCATCTCTATACCGCAATTGCACGAAATAACGAAGGTTTCCGTGAAATAAATGAATTCCTGAGTCTCCATCTGATGCAAAAGAGAAAGTTTCCGTCACTCCCTGACCCCTTTAATCAGGCCTATGTGATCTATCCATTTGGAGAGAAGGAGATCAGTGAACTGCGGGAGCATGAATTTTTAGGGGTTCAGCAGCACGATATTAACCGGTTCAGTTATATCACAGCCAAAAAATATTTTCATAAATTAGTTGTATTTCAGCCTGTTACATTCTCCGGAGAATATGATTTTCTGCTTCATAAACATCTTCGTTCAATTGATCACAATACGCTGCTCAGTAAGATCACCCCTGAGCAGACCGGCAGAGAGACCGATATCTTCCGTACGTTCGATGAGCTGCTTGTGGCATTTGCCGATTTTCCGGAGATCCTTCAGACCACTAAGAATTTGCTTGATGATTGCTCCATCACCTTCGATTTTAAGGTTAGTAAAAATAAGCAGATCTTTACGACAAGCCGTTACGATGATAAACTGTTGCTCGAGAAGCTCGCGCTGGATGGGTGGAAATACCGTTATGGCAGCGATCCTGAGGCGTTGAAGCGGGTGCATCACGAACTGGCCATCATCGATAAACTTGGATTTTCCTCCTACTTCCTGATCACCTGGGATATTATCCGCTATTCGATGAGCCGTGGTTTTTACCATGTGGGACGTGGTTCGGGAGCCAATTCCATTGTCGCTTATTGCCTGAAGATTACCGATGTAGACCCAATCGAACTAAACCTCTATTTCGAGCGGTTTTTAAATCCCAAACGGTCGTCACCTCCCGATTTTGATATCGATTTTTCGTGGCGCGACCGCGACGATATTCACGAATATATCTTTAAACGATACGGAAACAAACATACGGCACTGCTCGGCGCGATGAACACGTTTCAGGGAAAGTCTATCCTGCGGGAACTTGGAAAGGTATACGGCCTTCCAAAGGAGGAGATCGATACGCTGGCCGATGATCCGGCTGCTGCAACTGCGGGGAGTGAGCTGTACCGGCGAATTTTTGCAGTGGGCTCAATGATGCAGGATTTTCCCAATCTGCGCACTATTCATTCGGGCGGCGTACTGATCTCGGAAGAACCAATCACCTGCTATACGGCGCTCGATCTTCCCCCAAAGGGATTTCAGACCACGCAGTGGGATATGTATGTTGCCGAAGATATCGGATTTGAGAAACTTGATATTCTGAGTCAGCGCGGGATCGGCCATATCAACGACAGCATCGGGATCATTGAGCGCAACAGAAAGGTTAAAATAGATATTCACAGGGTACAGGAGCTCAAAAACGACCCGCAGGTGAAACAGCAGCTCAAGATTGGCGAGACGATCGGATGTTTTTACATCGAAAGCCCAGCCATGCGTGGCTTGCTTAAAAAACTTCATTGTGATAACTACATCTCGTTGGTAGCTGCCAGTTCTATCATCCGTCCCGGCGTGGCCAAAAGCGGGATGATGCGTGAATATATCAACCGTTTTCACCATCCGCAAAGTTTCACCTATCTCCATCCGGTAATGAAGGAGCAGCTCGAAGAGACTTACGGGGTGATGGTTTTTCAGGAGGATGTCCTCAAGGTGTGTCACCATTTTGCCGGGCTTGACCTGGCAGATGCCGATGTGCTGCGTCGCGCCATGAGTGGAAAGTTCCGTTCTAAGAGCGAGTTTCAGCGGATTATTGACCGCTTTTTTGAGAATTGCCGCACGATGGGACGCCCCGAAGAGACTGCACGGGAAGTCTGGCGACAGATCGAGAGTTTTGCCGGATACTCCTTTTCCAAGGCCCATTCCGCTTCGTATGCGGTGGAGAGCTTTCAGAGTCTTTACCTTAAAGCCCATTATCCTTTAGAGTTTATGGTGGCGGTGATTAATAACTTTGGGGGGTTCTATCGCACATGGGTATATGTGAATGAGGCGCGGCGGTGCGGCGCCCGTATCGAACTCCCCTGTGTGAATCGAAGCCTTGTGGAGACAACGATTTATGATGACCGTATTTATCTGGGATTTAATCTGGTCGCCAACCTGGAACACGATTTCCAGTCTCGGTTGGTCTGTGAAAGGATACACGGCGGGGATTTCCGCTCTCTTGAAGATTTCTTGCGCCGCATTTCGATTGGTATCGAACACCTGGTGCTGCTGATCCGCCTTGGAGCATTTCGATTTGTCGCCAAACCTAAAATGCAATTGCTGTGGGAGGCGCATATGTTGCTGAGTAAAACAGCGAAAAGCATCCCAAACCGGTTATTTGATACCCCCTCCAGGAAGTGGGAGTTGCCCGGCATGGAGCAGTCGCTGGTTGAAGCTGCCTATGATGAGTTTGAACTGCTGGGATTTCCCGTGACCATGAGCTGGTTCGATCTGTTGCAGACCGGTTTTCGTGGCGAAATTCTGGCTAACGATCTGGTTGATTATGTGGGAAAGACGGTGCGGATGGTGGGGCTGCTGGTTGCGATTAAATATGTGAGCACATCGAAGCGCGAGCTGATGAATTTCGGGAGTTTTCTGGATCATACCGGGGAGTTTTTTGAGACGGTTCATTTCCCCTCCAGCCTGAAGAACTGGCCATTTTCGGGGAACGGGGTTTACCTGATTCTGGGAAAGGTGGTTTCTGAATTTGGTCACCCATCGGTGGAGGTTGAGAAGCTGGCCAAATTGCCTGTTAAAGGGGATCCAAGAAGATGAAGAATCGTGGAAAGGTGTTTCAATTAAAAACCTTCTTCAGGAATAAAACATTTTTAATCGAGAAGTTGTAAATTTGTAAAAAATGAGAGACACATGAACCTGCAAACTCGAAAATTACAAGCCATTGGATTTCTGATTAACTGTCAGGATGAAAAGCTATTTAGCAAAATAGAAGCAACAATTAAAGATAGTCAACAAACAGAATCGACCCTACAGCCATTTTCTCAAAAGCAGTTGGCAGAGAGGGCAAGGCATGCGAATGAAGATTTCCTTACAGGAAAATTCAAAACACAGGAACAGCTTGAAATTGAGTCTGAAACATGGTGAAAGATGTTTAATGTTATTTGGTCAGATTTCGCATCAGACAACTTAAAAGATGTTTTTGTTTTTCACAAGGAAGTTGCGGGTGTTAACTTAGCACATCGGCTTAGGAAAAAGATATTGAGTTCCACTAAACAACTTAAAATTCAACCACTATCAGGACAGATAAAGCTGTCATTGGAATATTTGAAAGAAGGACATCGATATTTGGTAACTGGAAATGACAAGATTATTTATAAAATTATTGGCCAGATCATTTTGATTACTGATCTTTTTGACACCAGACAAGAACCAATGAACATCAATGATCCCAAAAGAAAAGGTAAATAATAGTTAATTCATCTACTTAGTCGATCCTTAGTAACTCAATTTTAATTTTGGAATTTCAAAAAAGAAAAGTTGCTGGAGAATTGCAAAAAAGAAATTTTTACTCTTTAATTTGATTTTTTCCATCAATTTCTTGAAGTTCCATGCGGCGGCAGCCAATAATGCATTGATTTTAGGCGATTTGTCACCATGGAGATAGTTTTGTCCCATTCTAAAGTGTTGCTTTAAAATCAGGCATCCTACCATAAGTCGTGTTGGCAAAGCAGGTTGACCTGTGTTTGAATAAAGTGATGCGAACTCCTTTTCAAAGTACTTCCAGTCGATGTGATTACTCAATAATACAAGCTCATGCCTCATATCGATGAAGTCGGATAGGAGCGGTCTGAAGAGTTCCCGTTGTTGCTGATTTGGTGATTTTCCGATCATCGTTTTGCAAGGATTTTGGCTAAATTTAGTGATTTTCTTGCAATTTAAGACAAATAATTATCCTGGAAATCAACAATATGTTGTTAATAATGAACATCTTTAGATTATCTTAAGGATCGACTACTTAGTCTATTGCCTTATCTTATTATTGAACTTTGTTTTGTAGTTATCCCCGATCGGGATAATCGATTTGCCGATCACGATCCGGTTATTTTGAATCGAATCGATTTTTGCCAGGGAGATGATAAAGGATTTATGAACCCTCACAAACCGGTCATCGGGGAGTAGCTCCTCGAACTTCTTCAGGCTGTTAAGGGTGACAATTGTTTTACCTGTAATGTGTACCTTGATGTAATCCTTTAACCCCTCACAATAGAGAATGTCATCAAGATCTACCCGGATGGTATTGTATCCTGTTTTAACCAGGATGAAATCCAGATTCGAATTTTTATCGTGATTGGCAACGTTACTGCCTGCTAATTCGGTAAACTTATGGATCTGATTCGCTTTGTTAACCCCCTTTAAGAGGCGGTCGAAAGTTAGCGGTTTTAACAGGAAATCGGTTGCATCCAGATCGTATCCCGAAATAGCATGTTTGCTGTCGATTGCTGTAAAAATCACCTGTGGCCGGTTTCTGAGGCTTTTCATTAGTTCGATACCGGTAATCATGGGCATCTCCACATCAAGAAAAATAAGGTCCAGGGGGTGTGACTGAATGAACTCAAGCCCTTCGAACGGATTTGTAAAACATTTTACTAGATTCAGGAAGGGTAATCGTCCCACCATCTCTTTCAATATTTCAACGGCAGGCTTTTCGTCGTCAATAATTATGCAGTTCACTATTCAATGTGTTAAATGATTCCTTTGTCAAAGGTAATTAAAAAAGAGAGATGTTTATTGATGAAGATGGTTGCGTAGGAGTGTACCAAAAATTAAGCGATCCCGGTCTTGTATGGCGTTATAACAAAAAAAAGCCACCGGTTTTTATCATCCAAGATAAAAACCGGTGGCTTTAAACTGTTACCTGGGTAACGCGTTTTTTAATTAGTCTCCGACTACGTAAGCATCCATTGGTTTGAATTCCCATACGTCATTAAAAAAGGAGTTTCCACTTCTTCCTGTTGCAATGAAAGCCCTGTTATTTACAACAATACTTATTGCATTTTGACGGGCACTGGCTTCAAAATCCGTTTTCTTAGTCCAGGTGTCCTGTGCGAAATCATACTCCCAACAATCTACACGAGCGCCTGAATTATAGCCTAAACAAACATATGCCTTAGAGCCAAGAACGAATGCAGAACCATCGGTACGTGGCACTGTCCATGCTGTATTTACATTTAATTTTGCTTTTGCAGTCCAGACAGCGGTTGAGGGATCATACATCCAGATATCAATTAAGTTCGATCCGTTATTGGCTCCGGTTGTAACATACGCCTTCCCGTTATAGGTAAATGCGACAGCGCCTGTACGTCCGTCACCCCCCATGCTGGCAATCTGAGTCCATTTATCGGTTGAGGGATCATATTGATAAAAATCTCTCATGTAATTATCATTTTCTCCCCGGCCTGTACCAATGTAACCTAAGTTATTAATGGCGAAAGCAACAGCACCATACCTGGATTTATCATTCACCGAAGTTTCAGCTGCAAAATCAGCTTTTTGTGTCCATTCATTCGTGGCAGGATCAAATTCCCAAAAATCTTTTAGTCTGGTGCTTCCGTTATAGCCGCAGCCCATATAAGCTTTGCCGTTAATTACAAAAGTGACTGCACCAATGCGGGGCTGACCAGGAAAATCCTTTAGTTGTGTCCAGAAATCACGTGCGGTATCCCACATCCAAAAATCCTGCAGATAAGCGTTGAGGGCTGTGTTTGTTTGAGCATTGTTAAATCCCATTCCCAAATAGACTTTATCCCCGATTACAAATGAAGAAGCATTTCCTCTGGGAATTCCCTCAAATGATGATGCCGACATCCAGTTTCCAACATAGGACGTTGAACTTTTTTTACATCCGAGGAAAAGCACAAGAACAAGCATTACCAAAAATAATTTTTTCATCAATTTAATTTTAATAAATTTCAACTATTTAAACCCGACAACCAGTTTTCTGTTTTGTCCCATATAAAGCGAGCATTATTAATTCCAGCTGCCTTTTTTAAACCAGCCTCAAAACTAGGATAGCCTTAAGAGCTTTAAAAACGTAACAGGATAAAAAGGCTATTTAAATCGATATAAAGGCTTTATAAGGCTATGAAACTCTTTGAATTATTTTGTAATTTGGAATAACGGTAGAATATATGTACTAAAGTGCAATATAATAAGGTCTTAAATATTTATCTATTATAGTCCTATTTTTATTCATCGTTAAAAATAGGGCTTTGGTATAATAATTTAGGGTCAAATCAAAACTTGAAATACTTTCGCATCAAAAAATATGGAAAGAAGTTTTCGGGTTGTAGTTGGGTTTTTATTGGCAGCTTCTCTTTTTTCTTGCAATTTCTCCAAAATTGAAGATTTTCGGATGGGTAAGGATTTTGTTTCTTCTACCTCAGGAGTTGTATTGATTGATACAATGAAAATATTGGCTTCGACAGTTCATCTTGATTCAATAACAACCTCAAAGTCAGTCAGATTATTGGTCGGGGGGAATCAGAATGCTATTACAGGGAATGTGACTTGCAACCCTTATTTTCAGTTTCATAGCACCTCAGTTTCAGGCACTTTAGCCACTGACTTGGTATATGATTCTGTTGTTGTGAAATTTAATTACGATGGCTATTTCATCGGGGATACCACCAAATTAATTACATTTTCGGTTAAGCCCATTAGTCCCAAACAAGGATATAATTCTGATGGATCATTGTATAATATTTCTCCGATTAAACTTGATGCCGATGGCTATTTGTATAACACCTCAGCGTTTAAGCTATCGGACAATGTTCTTGGTATAGCTCAAATCTTACCCCGGCCAAAAACAACTTCAAAGAATTACTATTTTCGTCTTTCGGATACCTTTGGTGATTCCCTGTTCAGTAAAATCCGCAGCGAAAATGATACGATGCGAACGTTGGCTAAATTTCGTGTTTTTTTACCTGGTGTTGCCTTTGTTTCTGATGTAAATCAAAATCAGGCGGCAGTTGGTATTTCCCAGTCTTCGCTCTCTCTAAGGGTATATTACCATGCCTTGTCCAATCCTGCTCCGGTATATAATCCGGTCTTTTTTGATTTCCCCGTCGATGCAACTGGTATTTGGTATAATCAGATTTTATATAGTTCTCTGGGAAGTCTTCTTGGTTCAATTAGTATTGATAATAATGCGCTCGTAGCAAGTACTGAACTTCCCAGTTCAAGCACTTATAATCAAACTGTGGTTCAAGGGGGAAGTGGTGTATATACCAAAATCAGAATTCCTGGTGCGCAGGCATTAAAGGGTTATGGTAAAAATGCGGTTTTAATTAGTGCCAATATACAGTTGACTCCTCAGATAAATTCATACTCTCTGAACAACCCGTTGCCCGATACATTGGCAGTTTATATTATTGACCGCCGAAATAATATCACCGGTCAGTATGCTAGCGCTTTGGGTAGCAATATTTTTGCCCTCAAAGTTGTTCCAAAGGAATTTGATAAACCCCCTTACTATTTGCTTGATGCCACAACTTTCTTTTCCACTGAGCTATCGTCACCTGTAATTACGGGAAATTCACTGATGCTTGGCGTCCTGGGAGCCAAAGTTGGTCAATCCCTGAATTATTTCTCATTTTCACCAAATGCCTTAAACGGCAATTTGTTTAAGATGAATGTTTTTGCCTATGTTGATAAGAGTAACTAACGTTTTGTGTTATAATCAGCATAATCAGATTTTTCAATCTTCCATCAAATCATATATTTATTAATAAAACTTTGGAATGAGACGGTTAACATTGATAATACTATTTTCACTTACAGTTTTTGTCTCCTCCGGGCAGAATAATACGAATTCTCCATATTCAATCTTCGGGATAGGAGAGTTGGAAAATACCGACGGAGGTAGAAACATGGGGATGGGTGGAAGCGGAAATGCGTTGAGATCAGAAATATACCTGAATCTGGCAAACCCGGCTTCCCTTACTGCAATTCCTCTGCAAAGTATGGGAGTTGATGCTGGTATTAATTTCAAATATTCCAATTTTCAGAATCAGCAAAATTCTGTAAATGTACTCAACGGGAATATTAGCTGGGCTGCGTTGGCCTTTCCTATAAACAGGAGATTGGCGGTGGGTTTTTCATTAAACCCAAAAAGTAATGTGGGTTATACCATCTATAGTACGAAAAGTCTTGATGGTACCCCCTATAGTTACCCGGTGACCTATAAGGGAGAAGGGGGGCTGAGCGAGGCATCCTTCTCGATTGCAGCACTGATTGCAAAGAAATTTTCACTCGGCTTGCGATCCTCTGTTTTATGGGGGAATATGGTTAAAAACAGTGTTGAATTACCCCCATTCGGTTCCTCCATTACACGGGTGGATAATGTCAACTATATTGGGGCAATTATTAAACCAGGTTTTCAATATAATACAAAGCTCAATAGTAATACCGTTTTGACAATAGGGGGTACAGCAGAACTGAGTAGTTATCTCAATGGCTCGTCTAACCTGACTATTTCGTCCGGATCTTCTATTATTTTAAGTGAAATTAATCAGCAGGATCAGCTTAAACTTCCATTCAAAGGGGGATTGGGATTTTCTATTGATTTTAAAAATAAGTATCTTTTTACAGCCGATTATAACCGGAGTGATTACCGGTCTTCCTCTGTCAATGTAGATACAAAAGGGCTGGCTCTTAATGAAAGTTATCATATCGGTTTTGAAGTCGCACCAAAATACGATGCTCAACGTCTCGGATTTACCAAGAGATACCGGATTGGGGCCCTCTACCAGACCGGTTACCTGAGTATTTATGGGGTACAGATCAGTAGTTATGCGGCGACCTTCGGAGTTTCACTCCCGATTAGACGCGATCGCAATTCAGTTAATCTTTCACTTGAAATCGGACAGCAGGGTTCCCTTAAAAATCAGTTGATTCTGGAAACTTATGGTAAATTAAACATTAGTTTTGCACTCTGGGAAAGGTGGTTTATCCCACGTAAATACGATTGATCCATGATTTTATTGACGAAAAACCCTCCTGAATTTTCATCTGAAAATTCAGGAGGGTTTTTCGTTTTAGAGCACCTGCAATAACCTCTTTCTTTTCTGATTAATCGATGTTTCCGGCGGATCCTGTAGCGGATTCATTTCTCATTTTCCCGAGCATTTGGATGATTCTATCCAATTTGTCTACTTCAAGAGACTTCAATTTTATAGCCAGCGCCTCAATTTCGAGTTTTGCATCTATATTCGTCTGATAATCTGCCTGAGCCTGTATTCTGTCCCTGTCGTTTTGCCTGTTCTGAGACATCATAATGATCGGCGCAGCATAGGCTGCCTGAGTTGAGAAAACAAGATTGAGCAATATAAATGGGTATACATCCCAATGATAAATGTAACCTACCATATTTAGTCCCATCCATAAGACGACCAATACAGTTTGAATAATAATGAATGACCATGATCCCATCCCTTTGGCAACCGAGTCGGCCAAATGACTACCAAACCCTAATGTTTCATGATGCCTTTCGTGCCAGTTTTTTTTGTTTTCCATATTTTCCATATTTCTCAATTTGTTAATTTATCTAATCGGATGATGCGTAGCAGCATTGCTGTTTACATTTAATATTTACTAGGTATTTTTCCAGTGTTCAAGGTTTGATAGTTATCCCTATCTGGCAAGCTTCATTGGTAAGTTACTGGAAATGATTGTGATATATTCATTGTGGTTGTATTGTCGGGGTAGCCGGATTTGAACCGACGACCTCGTCGTCCCGAACGACG
>CAIXCY010000064.1 GCA_903918045.1 uncultured Bacteroidia bacterium | reverse complement strand
TAAGTTGATTCGGACTCATGTAGGCTGGAGCAGGTGCATGCTTTCTTTTTGACTTTTCCATAATTCCTTGCACTTAGTTATCCAAATATCGTTATAAATATTTAAATTTCAGCATTCAAATAGTTTTTAAGCAGACCCTAAATACGTTGTTACCATATTGGCCGAGGCTACGCCTCTAAAGTCAACTATTCCAAATAGCTTTTATATAAAAAATATCTGTGAAAAAATACAACAAGGATGAATTTGAATTGCATTAAACAAGATTCAGTAATGCGACATTTTATACTTTCAATTACTTAAGGTGCATCGCACCGAAATATTTCTTAAAATATTTTTTTAGATATTGCGTTACGCTGTAACTGATTCGAATAAATTTCATCACTGTACTACAAATATAAACAATGTTCTGCACCTTTGAATGTTTAGTAAGTTATAAATTATGAAACACCAGACACCGTTTTACATCACAACTGCAACCAGATTAAATTCTAAAAGAGTGAATCGATCATTAACTATTAAGATAATTAGT
Source organism: uncultured Bacteroidia bacterium (assembly GCA_903918045.1). Lineage (GTDB taxonomy): Bacteria > Bacteroidota > Bacteroidia > Bacteroidales > Prolixibacteraceae > JAAFHB01. The sequence goes on along the minus strand of CAIXCY010000064.1, from coordinate 72,894 downwards.
TCCATTTTCGTCCTTTTGATAGGTTTAAACCTCTCTGCCAAAGAATACACTATCACCTCCTTTGGAGCCAAATCAGACACTGCATTTCTAAGCACCATAGCAATCCAGTCAGCTATCGACCAATGCAACAGTGACAAGGGAGGAAAGGTAATTATTCCGTCAGGATCCTACCGTTCCGGAACAATCTATCTCAAAAACAATGTAACACTCTATCTGGAGAAAGGGGCTACCCTCTATGGAAGCACCCAATTATCCGATTACCCCGAAAACTTTCCGGATTATACCTTCTTTCGAAAAGGTGAAGTTAAAAGAGCTTTGATTTATGCCGAAAACTGTTCAGATATTGCTATCGAAGGGGAGGGGACAATTAGTGGTCAGGGTGAAGCCTTCTGGATCGCCAAAGGTTCCAAAGCCGATTCGTATGGCCTGAGACCTTATTTGATCTGGATGATCCAGTGCCGCAATATCCGGACCGAAGGGGTCAAACTCCGCAATTCAGCCTTATGGATGCAGCATTACCTGGCATGTGATCAGTTGTATATTCATAACATCGATATTTTTAATCACTGCAATAAGAACAACGATATGATTGATGTGGATGGATGTCATGATGTCCGGATATCTGACATTGTTGGGGACTCAGATGATGATGGAATAACACTCAAAAGCACCTCGGGGAGAGGCAACGAAAATATTGTGATCACCAACTGTCTGCTCAGCAGCCATTGCAATGCTTTGAAGATGGGGACAGAATCAAATACAGGTTTTAAAAATGTGACTATCTCCAACATCGTGATCAGGCCTTCAAAAGTAACCGATCATTCGATCGAAGGGACTCCGAAGGGACATACGGGTATTGCTTTGGAAGAGGTTGACGGAGGTATTCTCGATGGAGTGGTGATCTCCAACATCCGTATTGACGGACCGAACTGTCCGATTTTTATCAGACTCGGAAACAGAAACCGACCCTATTTTAACGATCAGAAGATAGCGAATAACAGTGTTTTGCAAAATGTCTCCATCACAAATGTTATTGCAACCGGCGCTTCGAAGACTGGTTGCTCGATAACCGGAACGGCATCCTCTCCTGTGCGAAATATTACGTTAAGCCATATCTCTCTGGAATTCGAAGGAGGTGGTACGAAAGGCGATCTGGAGCGTGAAATCCCTGAAATGGACAAGTCCTATCCTGAAGCTGATATGTTTGATATTTTGCCTGCATATGGCTTTTTTATTCGGCACGCTCAAAACATCACATTTACAGATATTCAGCTTAAAACGAAAGATTCCGATTTGAGACCTGCTATTTATTGCTCAGATGTTCAGTTTGCCGACTTTGATAACCTTAGTTTGGTTAGTGGCTCGGGGAATAATTCTGATATTTGCCTTGAGAATTCAAATGAAATCCGAATCAGCAAATGCCGCATTGAGGGAAAATCAAATAGCCTCGTGAATTTAAAGGGTGAAGCCAACTCCAACATCACCTTATTCAATAACGATCTTACAAATATCAAATCACTTTTTATACCGGATCAGAATGCGGTTCACCGGATCAGGGATTTTGGGAATGTGAAGTGAGAATTTTTCTGGGATTATTGAAAAATTTAAAGAGGGTGTTTCAAAAGTTTAAAATTTAACCGCAGAGAGCCGCAAAGAAAAACCGCAGAGAATCGCAAAGTATTATAATTTAGTAGAATAACTCCGAGTAACTTTGCGCCTCTTTTGCGTTTCTCCGCGGTAAAAGACTTTTGATACAGCCTCTTTTCCTTATTGAATCATTTCCAAATTTATTACTTTAGTTACAGTCTCAAAATGATACTGGTAATGCAGCACGAAGGAAGATTTTGATTGTGCATTTATTTGGATATCGAAATTTTGGCCAGTTGCCAGTTGCCAGCCCCCAGCCGCCAGCCGCCAGTAGCCAGTTGCCAGCCGCCGCCAGCTATTTATCCGGCTTTGATTTTTTTACCTTATCCATCATCTCTTTAAAGGAGATTCCATCAATATTAAGATCAGTTACAAAAAACTGGTTCTCCCTGATTTTAACACTCAGATAATTCAGTTTTAAGGAGTCTCCCAGGCCATTCTTTAGGATTGATTCAATCTCCTTGGGGCTGGTATCTTTGAAATAGTACATGTTAAAAGGATATTCCAGATGGAGCATGGTTGAATCTTTCCAATTTACCCATGCTCTGGCGCGAACCCATTCAATGCTGTTAGCCGGTTTGGTTTTGGTTACCGATTCAATTTTGGCAAATCCTGCGCTGTCGTGTGTCAATAAAACATAGGCACTCTGAAAGTTCTCCCACTCCTTTTTGTCCGCGATTTTAATGTGATCCTCTTCAAACTTTAGCCAGATATACTTTCCCCGGATGGATGCACCGGCCCAGTTATCATCCGATTTCGCTTTGGAATCAATTTTGAATTTGTATTCGACCCCCGTTTCAGCAAATTTGGGTTGCCGACTGATCATCTGCCATGGAACAAAAAGCTGCGCCAGGGCAACCAATGCAAAGGCGCTGATTAGTAGATCTCTATGCTTCATTTTTTGTTGTTTTTTTGATCATCAACCAGTTTGCTGCAAAAAATCCGATGCCGACAAGGACGAACAGGATGCCTTTTACAACAAAGGTTAAATCGGTGTCAAAAGAGCGGCAAACAACCAGAAGTGCAATAACGAGCATTCCTGTGTTTATCACCCCGAGGCGACTTTGTTTTGTCCCTGCCCGGAGCATCAATATTCCTAAAGCAAAAATCAGCAGGTTATCCAGGATAACTGCAAGCGAAGTATCCTGTGTCCCAACAATAAAAATTACCAAAAACAGAATGAAAACAGTATTGGTCAGGTTCCATTTAGCCATCCCGGTGTCTTTGTACCTTTGAAAGAATAACAGAGAGGCCAATACAAATAAAATAAGTAAGGCTATAAACTCCGGCGCTATAAGCAAATGGCTTATATGGAAATTTGATGCAATTATATCCTTCCAGGTTGATTTAAAGGACATAATCAACAATAAAATTACGGTTCCAATAAAGCCAAACACGAGGTACCCATTAGCTATCAAAGGTTTTTTCCTGAATCTTGCGCTGTTACCTGTCATATAAAAGATTCCAAACATGATTATATATGCGGGATACATCAACATCTTTAGGCTATGAGACAAGTATCCCAGGGTCATCGTTAGCACAAAGGGGATCATCCAATGATGAATGTAAGTCAGAATTTGATCAGGCGCCTTTTTATAAAGCAGAATGTATCGTGGCATTGGGATTAGAAGAAGCAGCCAATAGAGATACTCCTCAAAAGGGTAGGAGAGGTTATACCTTGCTGCCGGGCAGTATATCATTATTCCAAAAAGATAGGCCAAAGAGACTGCTGATGAGTCCATCAAATAGATCAGCGGAGCAGTTAGGAGCATCCAGGTCAGCATAAAGGAGCTCATCTCACCATTGATATGATAAATCTGACTCACCAGCGAAATACTTGCGCCAACGGCAAAGAAAAGGATAAGGGCAGTACTCTCACGCCACACTATTTTCTGCGGTTTCTTTAACATAACATATCCGCATAGGGATTGCGGTACAATTAGCAGGAGGAAGGCGCACACCGTTTGAATGGATTGTGGCAGCTCTTCCCATTGATTGGCTACGATAAACATTACCCCTGTTCCAACGAGCAAGGCTCCAAGAATTCCAAAAATAAGGAGCATCCGGTTGGGAGAGGTGTCCTGTTTTCGTTTGTAAAATTCGGTAATCTGAAGTGCTGTGTCGTTGGAAATGATGTCGGCACTTACTAGTTCAGTGAGATCTTTTAGTAGGCTCATAAGAGAATGGCTTTAATCCGGTTAAAATCAAAACATATCCAAATATAAATACAAATTATTTAGATAGCCAAAGCCGAAGGATTCAAAATGACCCGACAGGGAATTATTTCGTTAAATTTTTGCATTTGGGCATCTCAAAATTCAAAAACCGGAATATTAAGATCGAAAATTCCGGAAATTTTCTCTGGTTAGTTGAGATAAGTACTTTTAGTGAAATTAGGAGACTCCTATATAACTCTTTTTCACCACTCCTTGATTAGAAATTTGCAGATAAAAAGTTAAAAATTAAGCCGATGAATCGTGTATTCTTTTAATCTGATCCAGATGGCAGCTAACTTTTCCACTTCTCCAGGGAGGAGGTTTAGCTCTTCAATTTGAATGTCCTTGTAAAATGGATATTCGTGAGAAACGGTGTTCCTTGTTTGACGGAGTGAAATCCAATCTTTTGCTTCATCCAGAAGGTTTAGTTTTTCCAACTTATAAAGAATATCAATAAAGGGCAGATCTGCAATATCTTCCTCCAGCATTTCAAGAAGCTGCTTAAATAATCGGGATCCCATACTATCCTGAAGTTTGGAAAACCGATAGATCAGCTAGTCAAATAGCGCCAGTTCGATCGGGGAAATCTGGCCGAAGTTGATTTCTGTTAATGGAAAATACCGCAAAATATTTTCGTAAGCAAACATCATTCGCTGATGATGCAAATCACAGATTGCCAGTGTCTCTGTTAATTTGTTTTTGAGCTCCTCTGTTAACATATCTGAATACCTGTTTGAAAGATAGTTTTATAAAAGACCGAATTGCTTGCCCCTTCATTTTCCAGCACCACATCAATTCGTTGTTCCCCAATTTGAAGGATCAGATCGGTAATGAAATTGATTTTTGCACGCACCTTCAATCGTTTTCCAAAGATAGCAAAATGGATCGATATTTTCAACGAATTCCCAATTCCTTATAGTCCATTGTAGTAGGTGACTATTTTAGCCAGATCCTCCGCATTCTTGATCCGGAGTTTATTTGAACGGATAAATTTGTCCAGAGCGGCTTCCTGGTCACCAAGAACAGCGAACAAATCCTTTTCATTCTTGATCCTTGCCGCACTAGCATCCTTGAGCTTTAAATAATAGGTATCACTGGTAGCGACAAATTTTGGCGGTTTCGCATCCTGATAGAGTTTTGGGGGCTCAGGATCCTGTATGCGCATATTTTTCTTTATTAGCAGTTTGCATTTTCCATCTGCCTGCAAAATAAAATAGGATCCATCTTTGGTAGTTTCCTCACCCGGAGATTTTATGAATTTTGAGTAGATGAAGGTCAGGCTATCTGTTTCTATGCGATTAACCTTTTCAGGGTGAATAATGGCAAAAATCTCACCCTTATTTTGAAGGTGCATCTCGTTGGCATAGATATCGTAACGTATAGCAATGTCGAATTTGGCTCCGCTAAGCACCACCAATTTTCCCTTTCTGAAATCTTTAAAGATGTAGGGGTCCCCGTTTAGGTTGGAATATTGTAGCGTCTCAACTCCATTTATCCCTTTGTTTAAACGTAATTTGTCAAGAATCGCTTCTGATTCCAGAATGGGAATCTGTCCTTGTGCAAAAGAAATGCAAAACACGAAAGTCACGCAAAAAAATACAGCTGTAGTTTTCATATGTTTTTTTTATCAAATATAGGAATAAAAAAAGGCTACCCCTAAGAGCAGCCTTTTTTTATTCCATATTTTTAAAAAGTTACGGAGCAGGTGTCCAAACTTCATTCATGAGTCTGTTGCCGGTTGCACCAACATAGAAATAGCTTAGGTGGAATACACCGGTTGCTGGATCGTAGTAGTTGTCACCACCAGGTATATTTGCCATTGCAATGGCAGATCCTCCGGTCCATGTACCACAAGTTACCAGGTTGGTTGCAGGATCAACGGTTATTTTGACAAAGTAGCCACTGGCTCCAAGGTCACCTGCATTTCCCCAACAGGAAACCGCATTAATTGGTGTAAGGAACTTTCGCTCATTAATTGGACGTGGTCCATTTACAGGATGAGTAAAGACTCCAACACACTGATAATATCCTGCATATTTATTGGCAACTGTAATCGTTGTTTTAGGACCCACATCAACTTTGCGATTATCTTCCATAACAGATACATAGCGAAGTGTCCATGCGTCACCGATCTTTAGGGATCCCTGATCAGAAGACATGTTAAGGCCGGCAATTAGCTTGGCGTAAGTATAACTGATTGAGATAACTTTATCTGCAGTTTTATTGGCAGAGGCTACCGAAATGGTTTGATCGAGAACTTCAACCGGATTGCCGGTATAGGTTCTGTAAACTTCAACGGAAACAACACCTGGTCCTTTTGGCACAGTCAAAGGTATGGTGAATTCCGGTGCCCCGCTATATGGAAGAGCCTTGGTAGGGACTAATATTCCACCAGTCTTCACATCAGCAGTCATAAGGTCTGTGTATGTGTTCTTGCATGAAGCAAGCATCATTAGTGCGAAGACCAAAGTTAAACCTGAATATATGATTTTTTTCATGTTTTGATCGTTTATGAATTAATAATTATTCGTCGTATCCCACCAAACCTTGGTGTTTAGGTCATCGGCGCCCTGACGGGCAATAGCCGCTTTCAAATTTGTTGGATTTGTTCCCGATTCGCTGGATGGATAATAAGCCCTAACCGGAATCTTTCCTCCGTTTTGTCCTCCGACAGCTGGTACAAGTACCGGAACATTTGTTCTTCTCCATTCAAGTACGGCTTGAACACCCTGGTCAAACATCGCCACCCACTTTTCAGTATAGATCTGGTTTAACGCATTAGCTGGATCAAAGGCTGCATAATTAGACATATAATCAGCAACATAATCTGCAATTACCCAGGTTTTACTGGCAAATCCAAAAGCTACACTGTTAGCAAGAATCGTTGATTCAAATTGTTTGTAGGAACCTAAGATACCTGCATTGTAGTAGTCCTCTGCCGTTTTAGCCGATCCCGTTACAAATCCTCGTTGAACAGCTTCTGCAAGTATGAATTGAAGTTCTGCATAGCTCATTAACGTTCCCGGAGAAGTTGCAGCCGTGAAATAATCTCCCATTTTACAGGTCTTGGTAAGGCCATTCCCTTTGTAATTTGCAGCATCAGATGCAGATAATCCATTAGGTAACCCGTCAAAGCCAGTTCCAACCCGGTTTGCATAAACGACGAGCCGAAAATCCATATTTGGCTGGTTTGTCCACATTTGATCTACAAGCGTTTTGCTCACCCTGTGATCATCACGGGTCTTGCGGTTTTCGTTAATTGGATTGTTATTAGGGGCAGAACCCAGGTACGCCAGAGCAGCATTGTCTGCATTGCTTTCAAAAATTGGATATTTCGCAGGATCAGAAACAATAGCAGTGATAGCAGCTGTTGGAGCAACACGGTCAGAGCGGCGCATTAATAATCTTAATGATAAAGAATTTGCGAATTTTCTCCATTTTGTAAGATCATTATTAAATAAAATATCACCTTTTATTGGGGTACTTGTGGCTGCCAGTAAGGTATTGGCATCATCAAGGTTTTTCAATAGCGCAACATAAATAGATTCCTGAGTGTCGTAAGCCGGTGATAAAATTGCTTTAGTCGGATCACTTCCCAAGAACGCTTCAGTATACGGAACATCACCCCAGTAATCGGTAAGTACCGAAACAACGTATGTTTTGAGGATTAAAGCAAGCGCCTTGTAAGAATCATTTTTAGTTGCATCTGCAATGTTATAAATGGTTTGGATATCGTAACCCGAGGAGGCATAAAAGCTCGCCCACGTATTATTGATAACACTCATACGTGGAACATACTGATCTTCAGTAGTGTACTGAACTTTTGCCATATGTTGCACCCAGCAAGAACCCATTTCATGTCCGAAGAAGATTTCATCGACACGTTCTGTCATTGATTCGATCGCATTGGTGAGCAGCATGTTAGGAGCTGCCTGTGCAATTGAAGGGCTATTGGGGTTGGTATTCAGAGCCGTAAAATCTTTCGTACAGCCGGAGCTTAAAAGTAAAAATACCAACAGCGTAGCCGCAAAATTGAATATTATTCTTATTTTCATAATTCTTAGTTTTAAATGTTATTAAAATTTGCAACTAATGCTAAATCCTAAACTCCTTGCGGATGGTAGCTGACCGTATTCCAGTCCCTGAACGTTTCCATTTGTGAAAGCTGTTTCAGGATCGATGTGAGGAACCTTTGTGCTTAGAATAGCAAGGTTTCTTCCAACTAAAGATACGTTTACATCTTTAATCGCAAGTTTAGCTGAATTCTTGAAGGTGTATCCCAATTTTATTTCGCGAAGCTTTATATAAGAAGCGTCGAAAATACTTGAATATGCAATGTCAGAAGTATACGATGCCTTGTTGAATGCCTCAGCAGATGCAACTACCGTATTGGTTTTATATCCGCCGTTTCCGTCAGACATAACTCCTTTTCCTACGATACCGCCTTCACGACCGAGAAGGGTTTCTTTTAAAGCTCCTGCATAACGACCCCAAGTTGTTGTCATAGAATAAATTGAGCCACCCTGACGTGTGTCAATAAGGAAGCTGGCATTGAATCTTTTGTAGGTAAACTCATTTAACATACCACCCAGCCAGTCAGGTGTGGCATTACCAAGATTTTTTAAGTCACCCTGAGATGGTAAACCGTTGGTATAGATAATATTGTTCTTGTCATCTCTCTTGTAATCATATCCCCAAAGGATACCATAGGCACCACCTGGCTGAGCAAGAACCTGTAAGCTCCAATAGCTACCTAATGTAAATTGTTCTACCCCTTCTGCAAGAGAAACTACCTTGTTCTGGTTCTTTGCGAAGTTAAAGGTTACATCCCATTTGAAATCTTTTGTTTTAACCGGAGTAACTTCGAGTAGTACTTCAATACCCTTGTTGTCAATTCTACCTGCGTTAATTGTTTTTGCGGTATAACCAGATCCTGCAGATATTGGAATATTTACGATTTGATTAATAGACTTCTGATTGTAATAGGTAACATCAAGCCTAACCCTGTTTTTGAAAAGTCTTACATCTGCACCAAATTCAACAGACTCGTTGGTCTGAGGCTTAAGTGTGGTATTGGGTAAAAGATTTGGAACTGCAAGATTCAGTAATTTTGTACTTGCATTCCAGCCTCCGCCAAAAGCAACAGTTGGGGCAAGAGAATAAGGATCTGTATCCCCTCCAACCTGAGCCCAGCTGGCACGCAGTTTGGCAAACGAAAGTACATCAGATTCAACCTTTAACAAATCGGTTAATACACCACTTAATGATAATGCAGGGTAATAATAAGAGTTGTTATTGGCTGGTAAAGTACTTGACCAGTCATTTCTTATTGAGTAATCCAGAAACAATGCATTTTTATATCCAAGCTGACCAAAAGCGTATAAACTATTGACTCTTTTGGATGCAAAATAATTCGATGTTGTTGGTGTAACGGCAGAGTTTGCAACATTGTAAACACCAGGAACTGCCAATTCAGGTGCTACACCTGTATTTGACTGGGTAACCCGGTCCATTCTGTTTCCCCCTAAATTAAAGGTGAAGTTAAAGTTCTTTCCAATGTTCCTGTCATAGGCAATAATGAAATCGGTATTTACTTCCCTGAATAAGTACAGTGATTCACCATAGTATCCGTTTGGATAATCCATATCACCAACAAATCTTCTTGAAGAGGAGAAATTGGAATAAATATCACCACCGGTTCTTACAAAGGCGCTTAGGTGAGAAGTAAACTGGTATTTAACCATTGCATTCCCTGTAACCCTGTCGCGTCTTAAGACATTCTTGTTTTCCTTAAGCGTCATGAATGGGTTATTATGGTAATTATGGTTCCAGTTAAAGATCGAACCATCTGCATTGTGTTGTTTTTGACGTAAAAGTGAATAGTCTGTCTGTCTTCCAGTCCATGTAAACTGCTGCATGACATTATTCGCATCATACCCATAACCTGGCTGGTTATCACTCCCTGCATAAACATAGTTTCCTGAAGCAGAGAACGTCAGTTTTTCAATTGGAGTAGTAGAGGCATTGAAGGCAAGTGTTTTCTTCTTGAAATCTGTAAAAGCAACCATACCATTCTGATCAAGGTTAGTAAATGATACCCTGAAACTAGATTTGTCGCTTGATCCAGCCAATGAAACATTGGTTGAATTCGTCACTCCAATGTCAAAAAGTTGATTGATGTTATTAGGATGCGAAATCCATGGAGAAGGTTGTGGAACTCCATTGGCATCAACAGGAGAGGAGAATTGAGGAATCATTAACCCTGCATCCAGTTTTGGACCCCAGCTCTCATCAGTACCATCATTAATACCGCCACCTGCGCCATCAACATATTTAAACTGCCCTGCATTTCCCTGACCGTATCCATTCTGGAAATCAGGCAATCTTAGCGGGGTTTCGAATGTTGTAGTATTGTTTAAGCTAACGGTTAGTTTTTCCCCTTTTTTAGCTTTTTTTGTTGTTATAACGATAACACCTGCAGAAGCACGTGATCCATAGAGCGCAGAAGAATTCGCACCCTTGAGGACCGTTATCGTTTCAATGTCATCCGGATTAATATCCGCAGCGCCATTGCCCCTGTTGGTCCCTTCAGTTCCGGTTCCACCAAAGTTGGCATTGTCCATCGGGATTCCATCAACGACAAATAAAGGCTGGTTATTTCCACTTAGTGAAGATACACCTCTGATTACAATTCGGGCAGAAGCCCCAACAGCACCTGAAGCACTGGTGATCTGAGCACCAGAAACACGACCCTGTAATGAATTGACCACATTGGTCTCTTTAGCCTGATTGATAGCATCACCCTTAACATCCTGAACAGAATAACCAAGAGATTTCTTCTCCTTGGTGATACCAAAAGCGGTCACAACAACTTCATTAACCGAGATGCTCTCAGGCTGAAGTTTGATGCTATAACTGGCCGAACCGGTAAGGGGCACTTCTAATGTAGTCATCCCCACAAACGAAACCATCAGGGATTTTGCATTTTGTGGAACCTTCAAGGTAAACTTACCATCCATATCCGTGACAGTTCCCAGTGTAGTTCCTTTAACGACGACTGAAGCTCCGGGAATGGAACTTCCATCTTCGCCGGAAGTCACAACACCAGAGAGATCCCTGGTTTGTGCAAAGACCACTTGCAATCCTATGAACCCTAGAAATGCAAGCAACAGCGAAATTTTCTTCATAGACTAAAATTTAAGGTTTAACAATAAATAATTTATAAATTTTTTAATGTGATTTTAAGTAAAGAATCCACCTATTTATAAACAGTCGATATAAATTAATGATTCTTCTGAAATCGACAACCTTTCAAGCTCTCCTGATGCCGTTAGGGCAGATTTTGTGGAAATCTGTTAACGTTATCCTCTGAGATGTTAAAAATTGTTACATGATGCAAATATATTTAAAGAAAAATATTCTGCAATGATTTTGTAACACGCATACAATAACTTAACATTTGGATAATGTGATATTTGTCATGTTTGTTGACAGCCAAACAATTTGCGCAACTTGCTATTGTTCTAATTATCTGAAAGATATAATTCGGAGTGTATTTCTTACAGAGGCTTCCATAGAATGAATAAAAATTATTTATAGAATAATCAATAATTGTTCTAGATGATTAATTAACGTAGTATTTATTTTTATTTTCCTGACATTTTCTGATTCTGGGGTTAAATCAGAGGGGGAATTGATAGTTATATTACTATCTTTATTCAAATTCGCATTAAAATATACCCCCCCGGCAGGCAGATTGTTCATTTGAGGATTAAAATATATCTGATCGATTCCGAAGTTCATGGCTCCAATAATATCTGCCTCCCAGGAATCGCCTATCATCAGGGAACTTTTTTTAGGGGCATTCATCGATTTAATTGCATGTTCAAAGATCTTTCGGCCGGGTTTTGGTGATCCGATCTCTTCAGAGACGAATATTTTGGTGAAGTATTTCGAGAGTCCGGACCCGCTAATTTTGTCAAACTGAACTTCAATAAACCCATTGGTTATAATTGCTATCCGGTAACGACAATGAAGGTATTCCAATACTTCTATGGCACCATCAATGAGCTTTGTCTGCTTCACCATTTCTGACAAGTAGAGATCATTAACAATCCCACCACTGATCTTTAACGGAGTTCCGTTCTTTATAAACGATGTTTCAAACCGTTCAATGCTCAGTTTTTTTTTTGGCATCAAACCCTGTCTGTAAAGATTCCACAGCCTCTCATTTTCTTCGTGGTATATCTTGTAAAAAGCCTCGTATGATCGTATCATTCCAAGCAATTGCAGCTTATTCAATGTTTCATAGAGGGCTTCGAAGGAGTTGGAATTAAAGTCCCATATCGTGTTATCAAGGTCAAAAAAAAGGTGGGTGTATTTTGAGGAGGGCATTAATCAGCAGGAATGATATAGAAATTTAATTAAGAATTAAGAATTATTACCAGAGCGCCGTTCTTTTTAAGGCTTCACGCAGGGCGGGATCTTTCTCTGAGGCTTCTTTTAAGGCTTTAATAATTCGTTCTGTCTTACTTTCAACAGGCACCAGAGTAGTGCGGCGGTCATATATCACAAAGCCGATCAGTCCGAAGATCGACATCAATACTAACCCGAAATCCCATATAAAATAGCTGTCAAATTTATTTTCGAGACGGTCAATCTTATTATTTACCTCCGAAAATCTGGAATTAATAGCTGTATATTTTGAATTAAGATTTAACGTGAGGTCATCAAATCGTTTATCTATCCCTTCAACTTTGGTTTCCAGGCGGACCTGCCGGTCGCGATCGGCTGGTGTATAGGTTATCGGATGTTCCTGTGTCCATCCTGACCGAACAGTGAATAAGATAAACGATATGAGAAGCAATAGGGACTTCATAAACCATAAATTTAGTACGAAATTACAAAAAATCTCAGGATTTTGTATTTTTCAGGAAACAAGTCGAATAGTGAACTTTTCTTAGCTATTTATTCCTCTTCCTCTTTTTCGTTATTTTTTGGATCAGGTTTACCTTCCAAAACAATTACAATTTCCCCTTTGACCGTTTTTGATTTAAAATGTGCCAAAACTTCAGCCACCGTACCTCTGAAATTTTCTTCAAAAAGTTTCGAGAGTTCACGCGACACCGAGACTTGTCTTTCTGCACCGAAATATTCTGAAAACTGCTCCAGGGCCTTTACCAGCCGGTAGGGTGATTCATAAAAAATCATTGTGCGGGTTTCGTCGGCCAACTCCTTCAACTTCTTTTGTCTTCCCTTCTTTTGCGGCAGGAATCCTTCGAAACAAAACCGGTCGCTTGGAAATCCCGAATTAACAAGGGCGGGAACAAAGGCGGTTGCTCCCGGAAGGCACTCCACCTCGACTCCCATTGAGAGGCATGTTCTAGTAAGCAGAAAACCGGGATCCGAAATCGAAGGTGTGCCGGCATCGGAGATCAGCGCAATGTTCTCGCCGGCCATAATCCGCTCAGCAATATGTTCTACGGTTTTGTGTTCGTTAAATTTGTGGTGTGAGGAAAGGCGGGTGGCAATCTGATAATGTCTCAGTAAAACCGAAGAGGTACGCGTATCTTCGGCAAGAATCTGATCTACCTCCTTTAAAATCCGTAATGCACGCAGGGTGATGTCTTCAAGATTTCCAATCGGAGTTGGCACAATATACAGTTTTCCCATCACCTATTTTGTAAAACGACGTTTAACTAAATCGAGAAATTTCTGACTGGCTTCACTTTTCTGCCATTTGAAATTTACTTTTAAATAATTGACAGCCTCCTGAATAGTGGTAATCTGATCCAGGGCTGTCACTGCCTGTTCAAATCCGGAAGCATCATTTCCAAATAATTCACGGACAAAAAGAAACCGGTCGTTGATCCCTATTCCGTCGCGTATTGTCTTGATGGGGATGATTTGGTACCCCGATTCACTTTTATCCTGCATAAAAAGGTCGTTCACGATTTGTTCCGATTCTACGACTATATCACTTTGATCAGATTTCTGCTCTGAAGGAATGATTTCAGGTTTTTCCCTATTTACAAATGGTTTTTCCGATTTAATTTCGTTTTCTGAAACTTCCGTTTGCTGAAACAGCTTAGGTTGCTGAACAACTTGAATAACCGGTATTATTGGTTCATTTACGGTAATAGTCATATTATCCAATGTCGAATTAGCGATAAGGTCAATCTGTTCCTGTTCGGGAGAAACGACCTTCGAAACCGAACTGTCAGTTTCTTCGACAACCACTGAATTTAAAGATTGGTTAACCGAATTAACAATCGATTTGTGGAGTAGCTCAAGCTGCCGGAAAAGTGCTTTTGCACGAACCAGGGCCAGTTCAACTTCATCTGCAGCGGGAAGTGAATCCAACCTGAAACTATCGGTAATCCCCTGAAGATGTAAAATGTCGTCCTTGATTAATCTAAGCAGTATCTTTGTTTCCATGGGTCATATTTTTCGAAAGTAAAAATACACAAAAAATGGTTATTTTTGTTCTATGTTTATCGAAGGTAATCTCCCTAACAGCCGCAAACGCGGATGGATCGAAGTTATTTCGGGATCGATGTTTTCAGGTAAAACTGAAGAATTGATCCGAAGATTGCGTCGGGCTGAAATTGCACGCCAAAAAGTGGAGATCTTCAAGCCCGGTATCGACCTGAGGTATTCAGCTACCGAGGTGGTTTCTCACGACGATAAGTCAATTCGTTCCACAACTGTTGATCATTCTGCAACCATTTTATTACTATCCGGGGATGTCGATGTGGTGGGTATCGATGAGGCCCAATTCTTTGATCCTGGATTGATCGATGTGTGCAATCAGTTGGCTAATATGGGAATACTGCAATTTGAATAATTTGCAGGTCATTTCGCTTTAGTACTCAAATTTTTATGATTTCATATTCGTTTAACGACATCTGTAAAATTATCGGCGGTCAAATGGTTGATCTGGATAATGTTGTGGACCAGCCGATTCGGTTTTTATCGTTCGATAGTCGTACTATTCTGTCAGGAAAGGAGACCCTCTTTTTCGCGTTGAAGGGTGAACGGAATGACGGACATCATTATATTGCTGATGCTATATTCAAAGGTGTTGCAATGTTTGTCGTTGAGACGCTTCCCTCGAATCGGGAGGTTTATCCGGCTGCCCGGTATATTGTTGTGGAAAATTCGCTCGAAGCACTTCAAAAGGTAGCCGCCTTTCATCGTCGCAGGTTTGAATATCCGGTGGTGGGAATTACAGGAAGTAATGGCAAAACGATTGTGAAGGAATGGCTATGCGAATTACTGAGTCCTGAATTAAAAGTTGTACGAAGTCCGCGCAGCTACAACTCCCAGATCGGAAATCCACTGTCGGTATGGCTCATGAATGACAGGTTTGACGTGGCTATATTCGAGGCAGGAATCTCTAAACCAGGAGAGATGGAGCGGCTTGAAACAATTTTAAAACCCAATCACGGGATATTTACCCATCTGGGAAAAGCTCACCTCGAAAATTTCAGTTCGGTTGAAGAACTAATTAATGAGAAAATTAAACTCTTTTTAAATTCCTCACTTATAATTTATTGCAAGGATTTTGATCTGCTTTGCGAAGGCTTTAAAAAGGGAAAGTTTAACAATAATCCCCGATTTTTCACATGGTCATTCAGGGATTCTGCGGCTGATCTGCATGTTGTTCTAAAAGAAAAGGCTTTGGGATCAACCCTGATTGAAGGGATACACCAGTCTGAAAAAATATCGATTACAATCCCCTTCACCGATGATGCAAGTATAGAGAATGCAATCCATTGCTGGGCCTATTTGCTGGCGACATCAATGTTTTCAGGTGTATCTCAGGATAAATTTCTGAAAATTACACCGGTTGCGATGCGGCTTGAGATGAAAAAGGGGATTAACGGATGTACTTTAATCAACGATTCCTATAATTCGGATACCGCATCACTTGTAAATGCGCTTGATTTTATAGGTCAGCAATCGGATAGCCGGAAGAAACGTTCGACTGTTATAATTTCTGATATTCTTCAATCGGGTGAAAACCCCGAATTGCTTTATCGCGAAATAGCCGATTACATTCAAATGCATCATATTGACAGGATGATTGGGATAGGCACAGAGATCGGCCGTTTCAGTTATATGTTTACCACACGCGAGAAACTCTTTTTCCCCTCATCCGCTGAATTCTCCCTTCATTTTAAAGAGTCGGATTTTAGCCAGGAGGTAATCCTTTTGAAAGGTGCACGGTCGTTCCGTTTTGACCGGATTTCTGATCTGCTCCAGGAAAAAGCGCACCAGACAGTTATGGAGATCGACCTGGATGCGATGGTCTTTAATCTGAACTTTTACCGCGGCAAACTGAGTCCCCACACCAAGGTGATGGCAATGGTTAAGGCGTTTTCTTACGGAACCGGATCGGTCGAAGTGGCAAAGGTATTGCAATATCAGAAAATAGATTTCCTTGCTGTTGCTATTGCTGACGAAGGGATCGAGCTCAGGAATAATGGAATTGACGTACCCATTGTTGTGATGAATCCAGAAGAACATAGTTTTGATGCTATGATTGAAAACAGACTCGAACCAAATATCTACCGTTTTGAACTGTTGGAACAATTTGATGAGGCACTTAGACGAAGTGCCGTTAATAATTTTCCCATTCACTTAAAAGTGGATACAGGAATGAAACGACTTGGTTTTGATAACCCCGGGGAGATGAAAAAGGTAGCTGATTATATTCTGATGCGGGATACAATGTATATTCGTTCGGTATTTTCTCACCTTGCTGTAAGTGACGATCCCGAAAACGATTTATTTACCCGTTCTCAATTCAGCCGGTTTGAAATGTTTTGTGAACTTGTTACCGGTCTGTTCAACTACAAAATCTTAAGACACATTTTAAATTCATCGGGGATTGAACGTTTTCCGGAGATGGAACTGGATATGGTTCGCCTTGGAATTGGCCTTTATGGTGCTAGTCCTACCCTTCAAAATGAGTTGCGCAATGTGGCGACACTTAAAACGACGATATCACAGATCCGAACAGTGGAAACAGGTGCCACCATTGGTTATGGACGGAAAGGGGTTGCCGAAAAACCACTCAGGATCGCAGTTTTGCCAATCGGATATGCCGACGGGCTCAACCGCAGACTAAGCAATGGGGTCGGTAAGGTCTTGATTGGAGGAACTAAAGCTCCAATTGTCGGGACAATTTGTATGGATATGTGTATGGTCGATGTTACCGGAATTCGTGCGAATGAAGGTGACCGGGCCATTATTTTCGGCGAAGATCTTCCTGTCACTGAAGTTGCTGAATTGCTTGGAACAATCTCGTACGAAATCCTTACCTCCATCGGACAACGGGTGAAAAGAGTCTATTTCAAGGAATAAATATTAGAATGGGGATCCTTCAATGAGCTGATCTCCTGGTCTTCCAAAGCCGGATGAAGGAATACCCGTTCCAACTATTGCAGGTTCATAATTCATCTTCGAACGGTAGATCGACTCTTTTTTCCCTTCGCCAAGATCTTCGGGCATCATCGATGAAGATACCTCCTCCAGATTCGTGAATTTTGCCAGTGAAGCTTTAAAGGCAAGCTGAACATCACCCACCGAACCGTTTCGATGTTTTGCAATGATGATTTCGGCAACACCTAAAAGTGAGTTTCCGTCGGCATCCTGAGTAATTCCATAATATTCAGGCCTGTGAATAAACATCACCATATCTGCATCCTGCTCAATGGCTCCCGATTCGCGTAAATCGGAGAGCTGCGGCCGTTTACCATCGCGCGATTCAACCGAACGGTTCAACTGGGAGAGGGCAATAATCGGCACGTTGATCTCCTTGGCAATTGCCTTGAGGTTCCGTGAGATTGTGCTCACCTCCTGTTCTCTGTTCCCCTTGACGTCATTCCCCGCAGTCATGAGCTGCAAATAATCGACAATTACGATCCCGATGTCGTGCTGCATTTTGAGCCTCCGGCATTTGGCGCGGAATTCAAATATCGACAGCGCAGGTGTATCATCAATAAAGAGTGGGGCATTTTCGAGATTTTTTATCCTTCGGTTAAAAAGTTCCCACTCCCAGTCTTCAAGCTTGCCACTTTTAATTTTTTCAGATCCCAGTTCAGTTTCGGCTGCTATTAATCGGAGGACTAATTGCATCGAAGACATCTCAAGGGAGAAAACAGCAACCGGGGTCTGTTTCAGGACTGCCATATTTCGGGCCATTGAGAGGACAAAAGCGGTCTTTCCCATGGCTGGTCGGGCAGCAACAATCATTAAGTCTGTATTCTGCCAACCTGAGGTGATCTTGTCAAGTTTTGTAAATCCTGATGCAATACCGGATAACCCGTCAGGCTTCTTTGCATTCTCCTCAATCCGCTCAATCGCCTCGCGTAAAAGTGGCTTAATGGGCTGTGATTCTTTGGATATATTTCCCTCGGTTACTTTGAATAGCGATGCTTCTGCATAGTCTATCAGATCGTCAAGCTCCATTGAATCATCGAACGACTTAACCTGGATCTCGGAAGAGATTCTGATTAATTCGCGCTGAATGTACTTTTGAGCAATAATACGGGCATGGAATTCAATATGAGCTGCCGATGCAACCCTGCTGGTCAGTTGGGTGATATAGACAGGTCCTCCCACCTCATCAAGCTCCTGCCTGTTTTTCAATTCCTGGGTAACCATCAGCAGGTCAACGGGTTTTTCGTTGGCAACCAAATGCTGTATCACCATGAAAATCTTCTGGTGCTCCTCCTTGTAAAAACTCTCTGTCTTGAGAATTGCGGCTACACCCGTAAACGCATCCTTTTCGAGCATTAATGCTCCCAATACGGCTTCCTCAACTTCAGGCGCCTGTGGCGGAATTTTCCCGTATTGAGCATTTAACTGATCAACAGTCATTTTGGGCTTGGCCCGGTTACGAAAATTATTCTGTTCAACAGCCATAAGGAGGGAATTAAAGCAAAAAAAGCATTGATTAATTGTAGTAAATAGTTGAAATTAAATGAGATAAAAATACTTTCAGGAATCCTGGTCTCGCTCAGTTTCAACGAATGAAAGTACTGTTTTTCAATTAAAGATCACAGTCAATTTTAAAATTGAATATCCGAAGGTGGCCTGATTGAAGGGTATTGGTTCCGATTTCAGCCCATTGTGCTATTCCTGGAATTTGTCAACATGTTATTAACAAAAGTTGTCGACAAATTGTGGATATCCGAAAACGGAAGTTATTCAGGGTTTTACAGATTTTTTTTGGGTTTTACCCGTTCCTGCTAATCAAACCATCCTCAATGATGTCAGTCAATAGATCAGTCAGACTAAGTCCCATCGCCTTTATTTGTTGCGGGATAAAGCTGGTTTCAGTCATTCCCGGAACTGTATTCACCTCCAAAAAGTTAAAGGTTTCTCCCTGAAGGATATAATCAATACGCACAATCCCTTTGCAGTTGCACAGCTCATAGATCTGTGAGGAGAGGGTTTGAACTTTTAGTGTCAGTTCTTCAGAGATCCGGGCAGGGGTAATTTCGTCTGCCATACCGGGGATATATTTGGATTCATAATCGAAGAATTCATTTTTTGGGATTACCTCAGTAACCGGAAAGACGAGTTTACGGGCTCCAATTTTGACTACACCACAAGTGAATTCTTTACCGTCTATGAATTGTTCAATGATTACTTCTGGGCTTTCATCGAGTGCTTTATTCACCGCTTCAACCAGGTCATTTCCGTTTTTCACCTTCGTGATGCCGAAGCTAGACCCCCCTGCACTTGGCTTTACAAACAGTGGAAGTCCGAGTGATTCAACCAGTTGCGCGGCACTATACTTTTCTCCGGCCATAAGTCGGACAGAATTGGCCATTGGAATGCCGAAGCTTCGTAAGTAGTTATTGCAGAAATATTTATTGAATGTTAATGCAGAGGATTGTACATCGCATGCAGAGTAGGGGATTTTGAGCATCCCGAAGTAGCCCTGCAGAATCCCGTCTTCACCGGGTGTTCCATGAATAATGATATAAGCAAAGTCGAATTTGAACTTTTCCCGGCCTACCATAAACGAGAAATCGGATTTGTCAATATTGGCAATCTGCTCTTCTCCATCCATGACGATCCATTCTTCCCCTTTTATAAGGACAAGCCACGGAGAAAAAATATCCCGATTGATTGCTTTTAAAACATTGGCCCCACTCTTGATTGATACGATGTATTCGGAAGAATCTCCGCCTGAAACAACCGCAATATTTATTTTGCTCATAGGGTTTTCTTTTTTATTCTAAATCTCTGTTTGATATATAATTTCTCCATTTGTCGACCAATTGCTCCAGGTTTTCAGGCAATTCGGAATCGAAAATCATCTCCTCCTTTGTCACCGGATGGATAAATCCCAGAATTTTAGCGTGAAGTGCCTGGCCAGGGATCATGTTGAAGCAGTTTTCGACAAATTGTTTGTATTTGGCGAAGGTAGTCCCTTTCAAAATCCGGTCACCTCCATAAACATCGTCATTAAAGAGCGGATGGCCGATATGTTTCATGTGAACCCTGATCTGGTGAGTCCGCCCCGTTTCGAGAACGCACTCAACGAGGTTGACATATCCGAGCCGCTCGATAACCCGGTAATGGGTGACGGCTGGTTTCCCGCTCTCACCATCGGGAAATACGGTAAAAACCTGTCGGTTTTTAGTGCTTCTGCCAATATTTCCTTCAATAGTCCCTTCGTCAGTGGCAAGGTTACCCCATACTAAAGCTACATATTTCCGTTTGGTTGTTTTATTAAAGAATTGGAGTGCCAGATTGATTTTGGCCAATTCGGTTTTTGCAACAACCAGCAATCCTGAAGTGTTTTTGTCGATCCGGTGGACCAGCCCCGGACGGGGGTCATTTCCTCCATATAATTCAAGGTTCTGATATTTGTAAACCAGCCCATTTACAAGGGTACCGCTGTAATTTCCGTGACCGGGGTGGACAACAAGACCTGCAGGTTTATTAATTATCATAAGTTCCTGGTCTTCAAAGACGACATTCAGTGGAATATTCTCCGGAATAATCTTTAGCTCGTGGCGGGGATAGTCAAGCATGATCGTGACCTCTTCACCAGGCTTTATCCTGTAATTTGACTTGACCGGCACCCCGTTTACAAAAATACTTCCGGCATCGGCAGCAGCCTGGACCCGATTTCGGGAGGTCCCCTCCATCCGGTTTACCAGGAATTTATCGATTCGGAGTAAGCCCTGACCCTGATCCGCCACAAACCGGTAATGCTCAAACTGTCCGATCTCTTCACCTGCATCATCCAGCTCATCGGGTTCTTCCGGATCTTCTTCTATTCTTAAGATAGTCATTAATTGCTTGTTGTTTTTAAAGAGGTGGAATCGGGCGATTGAGTATCTATTTTCAGCCATAAATCTACCGATAATCCGGGCATTACATGTGATAATGAATCGTGCGTCGGGACCTGTTTCCAGATCACAGCCTTTAAACTATCTTCCAGCGTTCTAACGGCCGGGTCATAGATTATTGATCCGGTTGTTAAAGATCTGCTTCTTAAAATATCGCGGGCTATCGAAAGCGGCAGTTTTTTAAGTTCAGGGATGATTGTCTCTCCTCCAAACATTTTTTTCCCCACTACAAGGTCTATAACCGACCCGTTAGGCAGCCTTGAGCCGGGAGCTAATGCCAGTCCACCATGATTTTGTTCAAGAACCAGGTCGTCAAATTCGGAGGGATGAAAAAGGATATCCCCAAGGGCAAATCCCTTCGATTCGAGAAGCTCTCTTGCCTGACGAATGGATACGTCTGTCAGCTTGGGAACTTCAACCTGCTCCGGTGTGAAAGAGGCAATGGTTATATGAATTAACCTGTTAGGTTTTATCTTATGTCCGAATGCAGGATTCTGAAACAGGATAGTTCCGGGAACAACATTTTTTCGGAAGACAGAGTCCTCGATTTCATAGCGAAAATCCCGGTCAACAGCCAACGCTTCCACCTGCCTTATCGTAAGTCCTTTGAGGTTGGGTGTAGGGAAATTCTCACCCTGATTGGTGTAGCGGGAGAGGATAAACAGCGTAAACCAGATTAACACAACAATCAATAATACAGCGTATCCCAGGGTTTTAAGGATCGTTTTATCCGTTATAAATTCTTTTAGCCGCATACGTGAGGATTCAATTGTGAATAATTTGATTTATTTATCGCTTTCAGCAGGAACAAAATTAGTCAGAATATTTCAATAAACAGAAAATGTGCAGTAGAGACGCAGCATGCTACCTCTCTACCACACATTTTGTGTGATTTAACGGAACTACAATATTTACCTCTTGTGCTGTGGTTCGTCCGAAACGCTAAGTTTTTTACGTCCTTTTGCACGACGCGCTTTCAAAACCTTGCGACCATTGGCAGTTGACATTCTCTCACGGAAACCATGTTTGTTTCTCCTTTTTCTATTCGATGGCTGAAATGTTCTTTTCATTTCGGAATAATATTTTATTAATTTAAACTATTTCTTTCTAATTTGGAGTGCAAAAATAGGATTTTTTTTTTTGTTGGCAAAGTAAAAAGTGATTTAGAATAATTTTATTTAAACCAATCACCGGTTTATGGGGAGATAGATCACTTTTTTTGTTTCAAAGTAGGGCTCATGGAAGAAATCTGAGAGCTCAGTAATTTCGACTGAATTTTTGAAATTCCGTATTTCCTCCTCAAAATCACCACCTTTCAGATAGATAATTCCGTTTGGCCGTGAATTTTGTGGTTTACGGGAAATATTGTTTTTAACTAATCCGACAAAGTCCGGAAAGGCTGTTACGGCTCGTGAAATTACAAAATCAAACTCTTTTTTCACCTCCTGAACCCTTGTATGGATGGCATTGACATTCTTAAGACCCAGTTCATCCACCATAGCCTGCACCACTTTAATCTTTTTCCCGATTGAATCGATTAAAGTGAACTGCGAATCCGGAAACATGATTGCAAGCGGAATACCCGGAAATCCCCCGCCAGTACCCACGTCAAGAATTTGAGTTCCAGCCCTGAAAGTGATGATTTTGGCAATCCCAAGGGCGTGCAGTACATGTTTTTCGTAAAGCGAGTCAATATCCTTTCGCGAGATGACATTGATCTTTTCATTCCATTCCCGATACAGCACATCCATTTTTTGAAAACAAATGATTTGATCAGTAGTTAATTGCGGGAAATACTTTTGGATCTTCAACATAATCTACTGACGAATTAGTTTGGTTACCATTTGCGTCTTTTTCGGGAAAACAGCTGTTTGAATGATAAAAAACTATTCAAAAGTGGCAGTATTGTTCTCATAATCAGCAATCCCGGGAAAAGTTTTTTCTCCCCAAGCCGTTTCATTCCGACTATTCCCCAAATTAATTCATTTAAAATTTTAAATAACCAAATACCTCCAATCCCGATTCTCCATGGTGAAAGGATTAAAAGTGCCACCATGGAACCATCAAGGAGCAAGCGGCTCGTTATATTGATGAACAAAAAGGCCCTTTGCCCGATTGTGAATTTCCTTTTCAGGTGAAGTTGTTTCCTTCTGTGATTTAACCAGTCTTGCCGGTCTGTTTCGCCATTGTAATTTATTACGCTTGACCGGTCAAGCAAATAACTGGTATTTTTCCTTCCCGAAATTTTATTGATGAAAAGCTCATTTTCACTGAACCGGACATCCAGTACGGCAGCAAATCCTTTAAGATTAAGGAATCGTTCCCTTCGGTAAGCAATATTTATATCAAAGACTGGCATTGGCAAACCGAGTTGTCGGGCCGATCCGTGAAAGAGATAGGAATTAAGGTTTTCGTATCTGAAAAATTTCTGCATTGATCCCTCATGATTCACATATTTCACAAATCCAAACACGGCCTCTGTTTTGGGATGTATGCCCGAGGCAAATGATTTTAACCAA
The DNA here is from genome assembly GCA_903918045.1 of uncultured Bacteroidia bacterium. GTDB lineage: Bacteria > Bacteroidota > Bacteroidia > Bacteroidales > Prolixibacteraceae > JAAFHB01. The sequence continues at coordinate 49,131 of CAIXCY010000064.1, read as the reverse complement.
TCATTACTTCCAACCCGGCACAATGGGTTCAGGAAGATCAGCCACTCCTTGGAAGCCGCTCTTACTCCAATTGTTATTACTAAGGCATTGGGGAAGTCCGTTTCCTGAATGATGCGGCTTGTTTTGAGTTTATTGGTCTCTAATTTAAGTCCTGCAAGGTACCACTCAGTGCCGTCTGCGGAACAATCATCAACAACTACCACCTCGAAATCAGGGTAGTCCTGATCAAGGAGCGAGGGTATTAATTCTCTGAGATTTTCTTCATAGTTCCGTGAGGGAACAATTATGGAAATAGATGGATATTCATTTAGCTTCTCTTTTTTCCTGCCGCTCAGGGTGAAAATAGTAAGCAGCAGTTGGTAAAACAACTGAATGAAAAATGTAAGAAAAAATATTAAAAGCAGCGCGAACTCGGCCACCTCAAATGTAAAACCGTTTATATCAATCATAATTAGCATCAACGAAATGTGACAAAATTACAAATAGACATCCGAACAACCATTGTTTTTTACATTTTTTTCACTTTTCCGTATATTCTTCATTATTGACTATCTTTGCGGCGCGAAATTTTGAAAATGAAATTTGAACTTCAAGCAACTTCTCCGTTCTCAAAAGCACGGGCAGGAACAATAGATACGGCTCATGGCCAAATAGATACACCAATATTTATGCCGGTCGGTACGATTGGTTCGGTCAAGGGTGTCCATTTCAGGGACCTGAAAGAGGATATTGGAGCTCAGATCATATTAGGGAATACCTACCACCTTTATCTTCGGCCAGGTATCGATATTATTGAAAAAGCGGGTGGGCTTCACCGGTTTAACGGATGGGATAAACCAATCTTAACCGATAGTGGAGGATTTCAGGTTTTTTCGCTTGGCGATATCCGAAAATTGACCGAAGAGGGTGCCCGTTTTCAATCCCACATTGATGGTTCCCGTCATCTGTTTACACCGGAGAATGTGATTGATATTCAACGGTCCATAGGAGCGGATATCATCATGGCGTTTGATGAATGTACACCTGGAGATGCAGAATATGATTATGCCAAAAAATCGCTGGAACTCACCCAGCGGTGGCTTGAAAGATGTATCACGCGGTTCAGCGAAACCGAACCAAAATATGGCTATCCTCAATCGCTTTTCCCCATTGTTCAGGGGTGTGTCTATCCCGATCTGCGTAAAAGGGCAGCAGAACATGTAGCCTCATTTGATTCTGACGGATATGCAATTGGCGGACTCTCGGTAGGGGAGAAAGAGGAGGATATGTATTCGATGATTGAAGTTGTGAATGATGTTCTGCCTGAAAATAAGCCGCGATACCTCATGGGGGTTGGTACACCGGTTAATATTCTTCAGGCAATTGACCGTGGTGTTGATATGTTTGATTGTGTTATGCCCACCAGGAACGGCAGAAACGGAATGCTTTTTACCCGCAATGGGATTATAAATATAAAGAACAATAAATGGAAAGATGACTTCTCTCCGATCGATCCGGAGGGGACCTCTTTTGTAGATCATCAATACACGAAGGCTTACCTTCGCCATCTCTTTAGTGCCAAAGAGATGCTTGGGGCACAGATTGGAAGCATGCATAATCTGGCCTTCTATCTTTGGCTCGTGGGTGAAGCGAGAGAGCAGATTCTGGCAGGCACGTTCAAATCCTGGAAAGAGGAGATGGTGAAAAAAATCGGGAGGCGACTTTAAATTAGCAGTTTAATTTTTACTTAAAATGAAGAGGGATGGTCACAAAGTACATTAAAAGAATAGACCAGTACATCATTAAAAAATACCTGGGAACGTTTTTCCTCGCGATTGCATTGATAATCAGCATTTCAATAATCTTCGATGTGTCGGAGAATATCGATGATTTTATCACTAAAAATGCTCCTATTAAAGCGATAGTCCTCGACTATTACCTGAATTTTATCCCTTATTACGCGAACCTGTTTAGCGCCTTGTTCACCTTTATTGCGGTTATCTTTTTCACAAGCAAGATGGCCTACAACTCCGAGATTATTGCAATCCTGGCGAGCGGCGTTTCCTATAAGAGGCTGATGCGTCCCTATATGATTGCCTCTGGAGTAATTGCAGGGATGTCATGGGCTTTAGGAAATTTTGTAATCCCTTCGGCAACTGAGGCACGCGTAAATTTCAGAAATACCTATATAAATAGTGAATTCGTCAATATCGATAAGAATATTCACCGTCAGCTCGAACCCGGCATGTATGTTTATATGCAGAGTTACAATAATAAACTTGATGTTGGATACCGGTTCTCCATTGAGAGATTTGATGGGAAGAAACTTGTGACTAAGTTAATGGCTGAAAGTATTAAATGGGACCGGGAAAAGAAAAAGTGGGTCATTCAGAATTACTATATCCGCGATATGAGCAAGGAGCAGGAGGTGATAAAAACAGGCCTTGCGATGGACACAACCTTACGGATGTTGCCTGCTGATTTTGGTCAGCAAAATGCCAAGGAGGAGACGATGGATTACTGGAAGATCAATGCGTATATTAAGGACTTGAAGCTGCGGGGTGTGGATAATGTTGCGAGATACGAGCAGGAGAGTTTCAAGCGTACGGCAGGCCCGGTAAGCACCTTTATTTTATCGGTTATTGGTGTATCTCTGGCTTCACGGCGAATGCGAGGCGGTTTGGGAATTCATTTGGGAATAGGACTGTTCCTGAGCTTCTCTTACATCATGTTTATGCAGGTCTCGACAATCTTCGCTGTTAAGGTGGGGTTCAATGCCTTGCTTGCTGTCTGGCTTCCCAATATTATCTATTCATTCATCGCAATTGGACTTTACCGGTGGGCCTCTAAGTAATTTGAACATTTCACCCGGATAGTCTATTCTTTGATTTAGAAAGAATTAGCAAGTTTAATTTCAAAGATTGAGCGTTAAAAGTATAAATTATTGTACTTTTGCATCCGGGTTTTTTTACCCGGAAAGAGTTTGTTTTTGGTAACATTCGAACAATTAGTAATTTAAAACACACTTATGTCATTTAAGAGAAACATCCTTGACCTCCGCAAACGTAAAAAGGAGGCTCAGCAGGGAGGTGGCGAAAAGGCCATTGAGAAGCAGGTGGCGATGGGCAAGAAAACTGCCCGCGAAAGAATTAAAGCCATCCTTGACGAAAACTCATTTCACGAGTATGATCTTTTTGTTGAACACACGGGACGTGATTTTGACATGGAGAAAAAGGTATTACATGGCGATGGTGTCATCATTGGAACCGGAACGATGTATAACCAGCCTGTGGCAATTTACGCTCAGGATTTTACCGTTGCAGGCGGATCACTTGGTTTGATGCATGCACGAAAGATCACAAAAATTATGGATCACGCCCTCAAAATGCGCGTTCCTCTTATCGGAATCAATGATTCAGGTGGTGCCCGAATTCAGGAAGGGGTAAACTCTCTTGCAGGATATGGCGAAATATTTTACAGAAACACCAATGCCTCAGGTGTAATCCCTCAGATCTCTGTTATCCTTGGACCATGTGCCGGGGGAGCAGTATATTCACCGGCTTTGACTGACTTTGTGTTTGTTGTTGAGAACATCTCGAAGATGTTTATAACCGGTCCAGGTGTGATTAAATCGGTTCTTGGCGAGGAGATTTCGATGGAAGATCTTGGTGGAGCAATGATTCATAGTGAAATTACAGGAAATGCCCATTTCTTTGCCAAAAGCGAAGACGAATGTTTCGCGCAAATCAAGAAGCTGATTACTTTTATCCCATGGAATAACGCTCAAAAAGCGTTAAAGTTTCCGGTACAGGAACCACTGTCGAAAAGAAGTATCGAAGAGATTGTCCCTGTTGACCCCCACCATCCGTATGATATCCGCGATATTATTAAAGCAGTTACCGATGGTTCCGATTTTTTCGAAATCATGGAATATTTTGCGCGGAATATTGTGATTGGATTTGGCCGTATTCAGGGTAATACCATTGGATTTGTGGCTAACCAACCGATGTACCTCGCCGGTGTACTGGATTGCGACAGTTCCGATAAGGCTGCCCGCTTTATCCGTTACTGCGATGCTTTCAATATCCCCATTGTTACCCTTGAAGATATGCCCGGATACTTACCTGGCGTTGATCAGGAGCATGCCGGTGTGATCCGGCACGGAGCCAAACTGCTTTATGCCTACAGCGAAGCAACTGTACCTAAGGTAACCGTAATTATACGTAAAGCGTATGGTGGTGGATACATCGCAATGAACTCTCGTCACCTGGGCGCGGATTTCGTTTTTGCATGGCCAACAGCTGAAATCGCCGTTATGGGTCCTGAAGGAGCTGCAAATATCGTGTTTAAAAAAGAGATCGATGAGGCTGAAAATCCGGCGGAAATGCGCAAACAAAAAATACAGGAGTATAAAGATAAGTTTGCAAATCCATTCGTTGCAGCCTCAAAAGGTTATATTGACGAGGTGATCGAACCTGCTGAAACCAGGGCCCGACTGATTCATTCACTCGAAGTCTCTGCAAGTAAGGTGGATCAGCGTCCGGCACGCAAACATGGTATCCCACCGTTTTGATCCCAATTTCGGTAAAAAATTAAATTATGGAAGAAAACAATCCGAATTATCAGATTTTCGTCGTAAACAGTGCAAGATACCTGACTCTGACAACTACGAAGTATGACAGGCGTAAAAAATGGCAGGCATTAGATCCCAAAGAGGTCCGTTCCATTATCCCGGGCTCGGTGATTGAAATATTCGCTGCTGTGGGACAGGAGATGAAGGCAGGCCAGGCAATTCTGACACTCGATGCAATGAAGATGTATACAAAAGTTGAGATGCCATTTGACGGTGTAATCAAATCTATCGACGTTGCAAAAGGTGACAGAGTCCCTAAAAATACGCTCTTAGTTACTATTGAATAGGTCTTTAGACTTCTCAAACATAAATAAAAAAGAGGGTTTCTCATGAATTGAGAGACCCTCTTTTTTGTACCCAAAATCAGGGTTGTCGTGGAATGCCTGAGGATATTAGTTTTTTAAAAGGCTGTAATTGAGTATTTTCCACTTGTGAAGGCGATACCTTACTGTCACTTTTAAAACTCCAAGACCATATTTTACACTCCTGAGAAAACTTATTGAAGAGGCTTCTTCAAAATAGCGGGTAGGGCAGGTGATCTCCGCTATTTCGAAACCGGCGCTAAAAATCTGGGCAATAAACTCATTGTCGAAAATAAAATCGTCCGAATTTTTTTCATAGTTGATCTTGCGCAAAACATCGGTGCTGAAGGCACGGTAGCCCGTGTGGTATTCCGATAATTTCTGACCCAGAATGAAGTTTTGAAACAGCGTGAGGAATCTGTTTGCAACATATTTATAGAGCGGCATTCCCCCCCTTAGGGCACCCACCCCCAGAATCCGGCTTCCGAAAACTACCGGATATACACCATTTGCTATCAAATAGCACATCGAGTGTATTAGTTTGGGAGTATATTGATAATCAGGATGTAGCATCACTACAATGTCCGCATTGATCTCAAGGGCCTTGTTGTAACAGGTCTTTTGATTTCCGCCATACCCTTTATTCCGGTCGTGTCTGATCACATACTGAATATTGAGTTTCGATGCCACGGCAGAGGTTTCATCATTACTGTTATCGTCAACAAGAATCACATAATCAACAATATCACGCGGTACCTCATTGAGGGTCATCTCGAGTGTCTCCTCGGCATTATACGCCGGCATTACAACAGCAACAGTCTTATTTAGTATCATGTATTATCTTTTTATCATTTCTTTTAAGCAAAACAAATCCACCTTTTTTCTCAATAATATCAAGCTGTGGATTTTGATCGGTAATCAATTGCAAAGCAGTGGTTTTTGTCACAAAATAAACATCACGGTCAGTGGTGCCATGCAGAAGGAACTCCTCTTCGTTACAATCCTGGCAGGATCTTGCCATTTTATTTGAGTAGAAGAACGGGGCATAACTGAAATAGCCAAGTGTGGAAACCCAAACAGGCTTGTCTTTAAATCGTTGAATAAATGTAATTGCCGGTCCCTGAGAATATTTCTCAATCTTTGGTACAATAAATATCATAAGCATAAAAACAAACAACACACTACTCACTAAAATTGTGATCATTTGCCTGATCCCCTTCCAGTAAAGTACGGCAAACAGAAGCGCTGCTCCAAAAAATATACCAATTAGGAACTCAATCCCGCTCCAGGTAATTGTTCGGTCTATGCAGGCAATTGCAAAGTCATCATGGATAAACCGTTTTAAAATATCGGGCGGAATAACAGTGGCAACCAACTGAAGAAGTCCTGGAATCAGTGTATAAAAAATACCTACAACCAGCAGAAGGATCTTACTCACTCTCCCTAGGGTAGCTCCGTTAAAGCATATTTCATAGATCGAAACGGCCGCCAGATAGCTAAGCGGGAAATAGCAAAGTGAGCTGTAATGGACAATCTTGGTCTGAACCAATGAAAAGATAATCAAAACAACTAAAAAGAGGATGATCATTAGCCTGCGGAAATCGTCGTTTAAAGGCTCTTTTTTGAAGAATACCTTAAGGGCGAAAATTGATGCCGGGAATACACCTATAAACAAGACTATTGGATGGTACAAAATACTTCCGCCGTGTCCGGCATCCTCCGTTTTCATCAGCCGAATCTGATATTTAAAAAAATCGTATACCAGTTGTGAATTCCCGGCCAATAACTGATAAATATGATAAGCCCCTCCAGAAAGGATTAAAACCACGGTGAATATTAGGATATCAACCCACCTTACAAGTTTTAGTTTACCTGTCAGTAGTACGAAGATCAAGAGTGAAGCTCCGAATAATATTATTGCTACCGGTCCTTTGGTTAAAACGGCCAGGCCAAGGATCGCGGCAGAGAGGATTACCTTGAAATAACCACTGTGGTTTAGTTCCCGTTGTTTGAAATAGAGGAAAGCAAAATAGAGCGAAGAGAAGATAAAAAGGTTGAACCAGGGGTCTATAATACCTGATTTAAAGTATAAAAAGGGTAAAATGGATCCTCCGTATGCGAGTGCCCAGACTAATCCAAACTTGTAGTCTCTTAAACGTTTTCCAATTTCAAAAAGGAGTAACAACGTCACAACACCACAAATTGCATTGGGAAACCGGGCTGCAAATTCATTAATCCCAAAGAATTTCATGCTTATCACCTGCATCCATATAAAAAGTGGTGGTTTTTCCCAAAAAGGGACAAAGTTGATGCTTACCGTATTGTAATTACCGGAAACCAGCATCTCACGCGCCGACTCTGCAAAATTGATTTCATCCCAATCGAATAAATGAATTAATCCATTAAAGGGTAAAAATAAGAGCAGACCTATAAACACTATTAAAACCCTTAAACGTGTTTCTAACGGGATATTTTTAATCATACAATTTTTTCTCTGGCGAAAATTTTAGGCATGTAAAGAATCTTTTTGTCTATCCATTCACTTTTAAACAACCGGCCAATATCAAAACATATTAAGGTTGTAAACACACCGATGGCTGCTCCTGCCAGTACGTCGAGCGGGAAATGGGCGGCAAGATACATTCTGGAATATCCAACTCCAACGGCTAAAACGAATAACAAAAATTTTACTGCACGGTTTTTAATTAGAAATGAAAGGTAAAGACCAACACTAAAGGCTGTAGCAGTATGGCCTGATGGAAAGGTACTTAGTGTCGGCGGGTCGTAGCCAGGTACAAGGTGCAGCACCTCCAACCCACTGAAATAGGAGGCAGGGCGATCCAGTTCAGGGAAAATATGATCTTTTAATATATTGACAATAATGGTTATGGCCAGAGTTATTAAAAGGAAAGTCAGTGCTTCCCGAAAGGAAATCCATAGTAATACAAGGATGAGTAAAGCTGCAACGACCCCGTCACCTAAATTGGTGAGGTAGAAAAAGAGAAAATCACCAAATGCAGAATGGTAACTATTAATATGCAGAAATAGCTCGGTATTACCATAGCTTACTAAAAGAGCGATAATTACAGCAGAAATAAAGAGATATGGGATTAGAAAACTGAGACTATTCCGCATAACTATTCCCGAGGATGATTGATTTAAATTTAAATCCATTGTTAAAAAATAATTTGCAAATATAGCATCCTATTATTTCAGAATTGTTTCAAAATGGTCAAATATTGGATTTTTTCAAATAAAAGGGGAATAAAGCAGGCAGATAGGTCAATTTTAAATTATAGCACCTTCGGAAACTTTAAAACCTGGATTTAGGATTAATTAGCATTGACTGTCGCTATTATTCGTTATTTCCCTATCCAGTTTCCTGTAAATCCGAAGGAGTTCTTCAAGTGATGAATCCTGATCTGTTTCAATCCCAAGGTTATACAGCAGTTTTCGGCTCTCTGAGCTTAGTTCATTACGGGTCAGCGAATTTTCGTGCGCAAAATTGAGGTATTTTAGAATCCAAAATGCATTGAACTGGTGGAAAAACCGTCGGATAAATACGCGGGCATTTGAACAATTACTCCTAAGTTCTATTAGCTGGCTGATCAACAGTGAAGTATTGCAAAAAAATTGAAGAATTGGATGAAATTTGGTGAGGGAATTCTCTAATTCTGCATTCTCCATTGACCAATATGCCGAAACCGAATTAAATAAAGGCTTCAAATGACAAAAAGCTTCGAGTGAATAGGTGGTATTCAACTCAGGACTTCCTTCTTCCCACTTTTTCAGGGCGGCACCGGTACCAAACGGAACCCTGTCAGATATACGGGATGCCGGATAGACTGTGGCATTATGAATATTTCCATAATGATCAAGCAGTATGAGCTTATGTAAAAAATAGAAGTCTTCACCAGCCTTTCTCCGGTTCATTCCCCCCTGTTTGACATAGGCGGAGGCTTTTAATGCAAAACTCGAGCCAACAGTGTGTATTGCATGTGGATATCCGCTCCATTGCAGTGCATTTCTGTAATATCGCATGTGAAGCTCATACCGGATAATACCCTCCCGGATTGAGGCATCCAACGCACAGGCGTCAAGGGGGTGTTCGAAGTTTATAAGGAAAAAATTGGTTTTCGGATTTTGATTAAATGCACCTTCAATAGCATGAAGGTAATTGGATGATACGGTACAATCGGCATCGAGAGAGACTATAATCCCATCTGAAAAGCCATTATTGGCGATTTGACGGACCGCTTCATCCATTCCCAGCTTACGCGCCCATCCTACCCCTGCCCATTTTGATGGAAGTGCATGGGCATATAAAAGCTGCACCTGAAAATAAACATCTGGTTGAAGAGAACGCCATTCTGTGATTGATTTAAGGGTCAGAATATTTCTCTCCACAACCTTTGGAGCAGAATTTTCGGCATCATTGACTACAATTAAAACAGTCACTGACCCCTTAGGTGGAATGGAATTGGCAAGTGAATTAAGCGTAGTTACGATATCCGGTTCGTCATAGCAGGGTATAACAACAAAAATAGTGCTTTTTGTTGCCGGTCGGTCCAGATATTGAACATATTGATTGTTTTGCTGGTTGATGTACCGCTGAAAAATATTCATAACAAAACTTCACTTCGTCAACTCGTTTCCTTTCACCCACCACTCAGCCAAACAGATAAGGTTTATCCGTTTACCGTGACAACGATTTGAACCGGTCATTCAGCCCCTGGGTAACCTCTTTTGTAATATTGAACTGGGCTGAACCTTCAAGCATGCTTTGACTATTGAGTATCAGGTCGTATTTTTTTACTGCATTAAAACTCTTCAGATAAGAGGAGATGCTATCCACAATTTGCTGATTAATCTGCGCCTGCATTTCAGATAATTTCTGTGTGAGATCATAATCAAGCTTTTGAATTTCCTGCTGAAGACCTACAAGGCGCTCCTGCTCCTGTTTTGCCCGTTCCTCGGTTAAAAAACCACCGCGCTGAACTTTCTCCTGGAATGAGGCTGCATCCCTTTCGAATTTCATCCGCTTATCGGTGTATTCTTTCCTGAATGTCTCTTTTTTCTCAGCAAATTCGCCGTTTAATTTTTTTGCAAGTTCATAGGTGAAGAGCATTGAATCCATTTTCACATAAGCTATGGATAACGGATTGTTTGTCCCATTTGAATTACTTGGCGGGGTTGATTTGTCCTTATGGTTTCCACTAAAGTAGATAATATAAAGACCTGCCACTGCAAGTCCCAAAACGATATTAACAACTGTTGAGTTCTTCATATAAAGCATTTATGTTTCTTTCTCCTCAAATATTTTGAGGTACAAATATAATTGAAAACTCGACGTAAAAGCAACTCTGTCAATATTTGTTTCAGTTGAATATTTGGCTGAGAAAAATCATTTAAATTGATCTTTTGTATTGATAAACATCATAGATCAGTACGATTCCTCGCTCTACTTTTAATCCCATTACCGGAAAATAAAACATAAGCAAATCGGCTGAAAAAATGATTAATCAATTAATTGCAAAAATGCTTCCATACTTCCCTGAAAGGCTCGTTTGGATTTTTTCAAAACGCTATATATCAGGTCAATATATTAACGATGCGCTTTCAGAATCGCGTAAGTTGAACATCGAAGGGGCGTTGGTCACTGTCGACTTACTTGGAGAATACGTCAAAAATCTGCAGGAGGCGGAACATTACAAAGAGCAATATATCGATTTGATTGAAAGGTTCACATTCGAACGGGTTGACGGTAATTTTTCGGTTAAACCATCCATGTTCGGACTCCTTATTGATCAGGAATCGTGCTACAGAAATCTTCGGGAAGTGGTTGATGTGGCCGATAAATGCGACACTTCGATCCGGATTGACATGGAGGATTCAGAATGTACCTCTATTGAAATTGAACTTTTCAGACGGTTAAAAAAAGAATTTCCTGCCAGGGTCGGATTGGTCGTTCAGGCCTATATGCGCAGAACACTCGATGATGTTAAAAGTCTTATGGATTTAAATACCGCTTCGGCTCCCCTGAATTTCAGACTTTGCAAAGGGATTTATATAGAGCCGATTCATGTAGCATACAAGGGGCACCAGGAGATCAGGGATCATTATCTCGAAGATTTGCGATTTATGCTTACAAACGGAATCTATGCAGGAATTGCAACTCATGACAAATATCTGATTGATAAGTCTTATGAACTAATCGATGAGCTGAAAATACCGAAAGATAAGTACGAATTCCAGATGCTATTTGGAGTAACGCCTCAATTGAGGAGGTCTATCATTGCAAAAGGCCATCGACTCAGGGTGTATGTACCATATGGAAAGCAATGGTTTGGATATTCAACACGTAGGCTTAAAGAAAACCCGGGGATGGTCTGGCATATTCTTAAGGCGTTGTTTGTCAGGCATTAGTCCCTGATGGTTATAAATCTGTCAGATTTTTGCCTGATAGCCTATAAGTCTAATAGCCTAATTTCCTGATCTCCTATTCTTGGGTTTACCTCAAATTTTTCACAATTGTATCTGCGGCTTCAGGTATGGGTAGCGACTTTTGAAAAGCTTCAAAATGCTTTAGCAACAGCGAACTTTCATTATTTGAAATCATCTCCCGTGAGATTTTACCAGGAGAGACAATCGGTGTCCCGTAGACCACATTGAATGTTTTGTAGTTCATGGTAGATAATCCGACTGCGTTTTCAGGGGTAACCAGCATCCCATTATATTCATTGCGCATTTGAATGGTTCGCATCGTTTGTCGCGTATTCATATCTGCGTCGTATACTTTGGGCGCCTGGGTTAAACCTTCAACTACAGCTTTATCAACATTGTTTTGTGCAATATTCATGGTCTGTTGATCCGTTTTTACCTGAGTAATCATCATGGAGGATGAACCTATTCTTCGTAAAATAATTATTTCGGCTAATTTTACAGCCTGCTCCCGCATAAAAACCCCCATAACATACTCTTCAGATTTTAGTGAGTCAGGAACAATAAGGACTGTCGGACTGTATCCCAAATAGGTGAAAACGATCGTATCGTTAGGAAATCCATAAAATGAAAAACGCCCCGTTTCATTTGTAACAAACCCTTTTTGGTGGTTAACCCGAAAGCTGGCTCCCGATAACGGCTCTTTCGTATTACTGTCAAAAGTTACCCCGGTGACAAAAATAGATTTGGTTCTCTTTTCAGGAATAATCTGACCTCTCAAACTCATTTTTAAACCAGTCAGAATGAGGATGATTAACATAAATCGCATCAGTCTTAAACTTTTCATGGCAGTTTTTATTATTCAGTTGGAATAGTATAAAGATACGCGATTTTTGATGGTTTGATACACGCAGATAATAGGATATCTTTCCCCTTACCCAATAATTACATGTTTAATAACATCAAAAAAATAATCCTGCCACATAAATAAAAGATTAAGTTTGCAGAACGGATCAGAACAGATGATCTTCGATTTTTGGTGCATGAAAAAATTTAGTTTTAAACCTAATCTGGACTCAGGGATATCGAAAGTACAGCAGCTTGTTGATGCACTGTTGCGCTCTATCAATTTTAAGATGCTTCGTGAAGGGGATGCCCTCCCATCGGTCAATGACCTGATGAAAGAATCGGGATTATCACGGGATACTGTATTTAAAAGTTATTCAGAACTAAAGCGCAGAGGTATTGTTGAGGCGATACCAAACAGAGGCTATTTTGTGACCCGTTCCCAAAAACAGGTGTTCCTCTTTTTAGATACCTTTAAAGCCTATAAAGAGGTGTTATACAACTCTTTCAAACAGAATCTTCCCCGAAATGTGATGGTTGACATCAATTTTCACCATTATAATTTTGACCTCTTTGAATCAATAATCCGCAACAGTATTGGGAAGTTTAATTCATACATCATTATGAATTTTAACCATCCCGATATTCCGGAAATTATAAGAGAGATTGATCCGGATAAACTGCTTCTTATTGACTGGCAGATCCATTCTGCGGCTGGTCAGGCAAAGGTTTACCAGGATTTTGGGGAATCGGTTTACCGCTGTTTGATCTCGGGATGGCATCTTTTGCGAAAATACAACGAACTGGTATGTGTTTATCCCGAATATACGTTTCATCCCATTGAATCGGTTGAGAATATAAATCGGTTTTGTGACGATAATAATATGAAATTCAGCGTTATATACAATATAGAAGAGCTCGATATTCAGGTTGGAAAAGTATACCTGGTTTTTGAAGATATTGACCTCGCAGCAATTCTGGAACAGGCGAACAGTAAGAAATTCAGGCTACGGGATGATTTTGGAATCCTGTCATACAACGATACGCCCATGAAGAAGTTTATCTCCGACGGAATTTCTGTCATTTCAACAGATTTCAAACTGATGGGACAAAAGGCAGCGGAGTTTGCATTGTCCAATACGAAGCTCGATTTTCAGGTTCAGACTGAGTTGATAATCCGCGAATCGCTATAATGATCGTAATGCAACAGAACAGATTTAATATAAATATTCAATTCTAAACCGGTATGTATCTATTAGGAATCGACATTGGAAGCTCTTCGGTTAAGGCTTCCATATTGAATGGTGAAACAGGCGAAATCGCAGGATCTTCATTTTATCCCAAAAGTGAAATGACAATTATTGCCGCCAAAACAGGCTGGGCAGAGCAGCAACCTGAACTATGGTGGGAAAATCTTAAACTTGCGATTCTTGAGGCCAAATCGTTAGCTAGAATATCCGGAAATCAGATTATCGCTGTTGGGATATCCTATCAGATGCATGGACTTGTGATTGTCGACAAGGATCAGCAGGTACTGCGACCTTCGATAATCTGGTGTGACAGCCGGGCAACGGAGATCGGTAACAAGGCCTTTATGGAGATTGGGAACCAGGCATGCCTGAATTCTTTGCTCAATTCCCCCGGAAACTTTACTGCATCCAAACTGAAATGGGTAAAAGAGAATGAACCATCTGTTTATGAAAAGATTGATAAAATAATGCTTCCGGGTGATTTTATCGCGATGAAACTTACGGGAGAAATCAGAACAACAGCCTCCGGACTTTCGGAAGGGATGTTCTGGGATTTCAGGAAGAATGCAGTTTCTGATCTTGTTCTCGATTACTACGGCTTCCGCAAGGAACTTATACCCGAACTGGTTGATACTTTTGGGATTCAGGGCCATGTTTCAGCCACAGTGGCCGGTGAACTTGGATTGAAACCAGGTATTCCTGTCGCTTACAGGGCGGGTGACCAGCCAAACAATGCATTGTCGCTTAATGTTTTGAATCCGGGTGAGATTGCAGCAACCGCCGGTACATCCGGTGTGGTTTATGGCGTCAGTGGTGAGGTGAAATACGATCCTCAGTCGCGGGTTAATACTTTTGCCCATGTGAACCATTCTGGTGCTGCTGATCGTTTAGGTGTTTTGCTTTGCATTAACGGAACCGGTATTCTGAATTCCTGGATGAATAAAAACGCCGGTAATAAGAGCTATTCTTATGAGCAGATGAACGCCATGGCAGCTGCTGTTCCTGCAGGTTCCGACGGACTTTCCATCCTTCCGTTCGGAAACGGAGCCGAGCGTGTTTTAGGAAACCGCAATATTGGAGCACAAATGTGCGGAGTCGATTTTAACAGACATGACCAGCGACATCTGTTTCGCGCAGCTCAGGAGGGAATCGTATTCTCATTTAAATATGGAATGGATATTCTGAAAGGGATAGGAATTGAGGCAAAGGTGATCAGGGCCGGTAAGGCAAATATGTTTCTTAGTCCGGTATTCCGTGAAACACTGGCCAATATAGCCGGAGTTACCATTGAACTCTACAATACAGATGGCTCTGCAGGAGCAGCGCGGGGTGCAGGAGTGGGTGCCGGGTATTATGCCTCATTTGATGAAGCCTTCGCCGGCCTCAAAAAACTTGACATCGTTGAGCCGAACCTCTCTGAACAGGATAAGGTGAATCAGGCCTACCAAATCTGGCAAAAGAACCTGGATAAATTTATTGAAAACTAAGTAGGTCAGAGGTATTCATTTGATTATTAGATATTAATTATAGTTTTAACAGAATAAATCAGTTAGTTATGGATGCATTTATTGGCAGAAAAGAGTACTTTCCCGGAATAGGAAAGATTAAATTTGAAGGTGTTGAGTCGAGAAATCCATTGGCTTTTAAATGGTATGATGAGACTAGAATGATCAATGGTAAATCGATGAAAGATCATTTACGTTTTGCGATCGCTTACTGGCACACCTTCTGCGGCGATGGGGGTGATCCGTTCGGTCCCGGGACTAAAAATTTCCCATGGACAGGCGCTCCTGACCCTTTGGAATCAGCCTACAACAAGCTTGATGCAGCTTTCGAATTTATTACCAAGATCGGGGCCACCTATTACTGTTTTCATGATACCGATATTGTCGGCGATGGTAGTGTTTTTCAAATCGAAAAGCGGATGGGCCAGGTAGTCCCTGTGATGCAGCAGATGCAGAAAGATTCAGGTGTTCAACTGCTTTGGGGTACTGCAAATGTATTCTCAAACCGTCGTTACATGAACGGAGCATCCACCAATCCCGATTTTTCAGTCCTGGCCAATGCCGCCGTTCAGGTGAAAAATGCCATTGATGCTACGATCGCTCTTGGTGGTACAAATTATGTTTTCTGGGGTGGACGCGAAGGGTATATGACGCTTCACAATACCAATACCAAAAGGGAACTTGAACACCTTGGCCGGTTTCTTCAGATGGCCCGTGATTACGGACGGAAACAGGGCTTCACAGGAAACTTCCTGATTGAGCCAAAACCAATGGAACCAACCAAGCATCAATATGACTTTGATACCCAGACCGTTATTGGATTCCTTCGTCAGTTTGGACTCGAAAAGGATTTCAAGATGAATGTCGAAGTCAACCATGCAACATTAGCCGGTCATACCTTCTCACACGAATTACGTATGGCATCAGATGCTGGTTTGTTTGGATCGATCGATGCCAATAAGGGTGACTATCAGAATGGCTGGGATACCGACGAGTTTCCAACCAATATCTATGAGGTAACCGAAGCGATGATTGAAATTATTCAGGCAGGTGGCTTTGTTACCGGCGGTATCAACTTTGATGCAAAAACACGACGCTCCTCTTCCGATCTTGAGGATATCTTTATTGCCCACGTTTCGGGGATGGATGTTTTTGCCAGAGGGTTGGTCATTGCCGATAAACTTTTGAAAGAATCCGATTACTTAAGTCTTAGAAAAGAGCGTTATAGTTCGTATGATGCAGGTAAAGGGGCTGAATTTGAAGCGGGTAAGCTCAGGTTCGAAGACCTGCGCGAAATTGCCTCTGACCTTGGTGAACCGGCACAAATCAGTGGGAAACAGGAGAAATTCGAGCAACTGATCAATTTTTATATTTGATCCATGAAGGAACATAGCTCGGTTTATGTGGTGGGAATAACGATGGTTGCAACCTTGGGCGGACTTCTGTTCGGTTATGACACTGCAGTTATCTCAGGCGCTGAAAAATCTATCCAGGCTTATTTAATCAATGGTCTTGGATTAGGAACACTCGCGCATGGCGCTACAATCTCAAGCGCCCTGATCGGTTGTATCATTGGGGGGATGATCTCTGGGTTGTTCGCCTCAAAGTTAGGACGCAAAAACTCATTGCTCGTTGCGGCATTCCTGTTTTTCTTTTCTTCCATAGGTTCCGGCTGGCCAGAAACATTTTTTTTCACACAGGGTCACCCAACGATGGGATTATTATTCATGTTTAATTTCTACCGGATAATTGGAGGCATCGGCGTTGGAATTGCATCGGCAGTCGTCCCAATGTACATCGGGGAGATTGCCCCTGCAGAGATGCGCGGAAGGTTGGTTTCGCTTAATCAGATCGCAATTATCTCGGGGATGCTGGTTGTTTACTTTGTGAATTACGGAATTGCTCATGGACAAACCATTGAGTGGATCAATGCAATCGGTTGGCGCTGGATGTTCACCTCCGCGGCTATTCCTTCAGCAATTTTCGCAATCCTCCTCTTTTTTGTCCCTGAAACACCCCGTTATCTGGCTCTGAATAATCAACCTGAAAAAGCGCTGGCCATATTAACCAAGATAAACGGAAAGGCAAAAGCCGCTTTTATTTTTCTGGATATCAAAAAATCGGTGGAAGCTTCCTCTGAAAAACTTTTTGCTTTCGGGAAACTGGTTGTGGTAATCGGTATACTCCTAAGTGTATTTCAGCAATTTGTGGGTATCAATGTAGCGCTTTATTATGCCCCAAGAATTTTTGAGAGCATGGGTGCAGGTAAGGATACTTCGATGCTGCAGACCGTCGTAATGGGATTGGTCAATGTCGTGTTCTCTGCGCTGGCTGTTTTCCTCGTCGATAAACATGGCCGTAAACCGCTACTTATGATTGGTTCCATTGGGATGGCCGTGGGAATGTTTGCAATCGGGGCATTGGCTTTTATGAAGATTATCGGTATCAGCACCCTGGTGTTTATAATCATCTATACTGCCTCGTTTATGATGTCATGGGGACCGGTTTGCTGGGTGCTTATATCTGAAATCTTTCCCAATAAAATCAGGGGACGGGCAATTGCAATCGCGGTTGCGGCTCAGTGGGCAGCCAACTATTTTATTTCATCCACCTATCCCGCGATGATGGAATTCAGTGGCGGAATAACTTACTGGTTCTACGGACTGATGAGTATCCTTTCGTTTATCTTTATCTGGAAGATTGTTCCCGAAACCAAGGGAATGACACTTGAAGCCATGGAAGGACTCTGGCTGAAAAAGAAATAACAGAGCTGTTTAAACATTAAAATCCCCTTAAGATTCAAAACCTTAAGGGGATTTTTTTGTGAATTTTAAATAGAGCGGGTTAAAACCCTCCGCCCTCAATGTCTTGTTCCTTATTTCCTCCGCCTTCATCCCCATTTTGTCTGTTGCTTTGTTTGGCCCTGTAGTTATTGATCCGGTAACTAAAAGTCAACATTAATACCTGTGATTCGCGTTTGAAACTACCGGTACGCAACTGATTATCGCTTATGGTTGTGGAGGTCATGATTGTATTTCCAACCAGGTTCCGGACCTGTAAGGTAAGACTTGCCTTATTCTTAAGAAGGCTCTGCTTGATTCCCAGCGAGGAGGTGTAAAATCCTGATCGGGTACCTTGTGCGGTAATACTCGGTGCATTGTACATATACATCAGTTGAACTGAGGTAGCCTTACTCAGATGAAAAGTCGGATTGATGTGAAGATTCCATGAATTGGTGCTGTTAGCAACGCCCGCAACAGGAGATCCAAACATGTGATAATTAAATACACTGAGGGATGAATTAAGGTTGAACCATTTATACAGTTCAAGGTTTACCATAAACTCAACACCCATTGAGCGATCATGATCGATATTTTTAAACGTATTTGTGGTGATCTGGCTCTGCTGATCAAATAAACTGTATTGCTGGATCAGGTTATTGGTCTGTCTCATAAATCCTTCCACAGACACAAGCGATGCGTCACTTATTTTTTTCTCCAGGTTTAACTCATAGGAATTGGTAAATTCAGGGAGCAAGTCAGGATTTCCCTGGCGAATCGACTGTGGATCAACATGTACAATAAATGGATTAATATTCCATTGCTGTGGTCTGTTGATCCGGCGGGTATAGCTTGCCTGCAATTGCAGTTTTAATGGTAATTGACGGGTCAGGTGAATTGTCGGGAAGAAATCGATACGGTCCAGCTTGTTGATTTGATTTTGGATCTCCTGATTGAGAACCCTCTTTTCATACTCAGTGCGCAATCCCAGTTGATAATCAAATAAGGGCATTGAGTTTTGAAAAGTTACATAACCTGCCTGAAGCTGATCTTTAAAGTTCAGCTTATCATGTTGTGAAATATCTTCAACTCCATTGTTTTGAAGAGTATACTCACCATCATTATTCTCGTACCTTCCCTGGTATCCCGCGCCAAGCTTCCCTTTTTCTCCAATCGGAAGTTCATAGTCAATCTTGGTACGCAGATCTTTGTCATTGCTGTTTTGTGCAGAGAGCTGCGTGAGTGATCCACCTCTGATCCCACCAATATTGGTTGTGTCAACCTGTAAGATGCTTGTATTGTTATTTGGTCCCCCTGTATAATAGGCTGATGCAGAAAGTTTCTGACCTTTTTTGTCAAGTTTTAACTGGTAATCGAGGTTTAGACTCTGGTAGTTCCTTTTAAATTCAGGAGTTGTATTGTCTGTATAAACAATCCCCGGACCACTTGTATTATTCAGGGTGTAAGTATCGGTATAAGTTGAGAACATTCCCCTGCCAAAGGTCCGGTTTCCCAGACTTCCTGTTAAGGTTAACGAATTTTTATCATCGATTGTGTAATCGACTGCAAAGTTTAGCCCCTTTCCCTTACGGTGCATATCGCCAGATCCATTGATTTCCTGATTCTTCACCAGTGAAGGACTAAGGGTAAGCCGATTATTCATTAAATTTGTAAATGTCGATTTGTTATCGGTAAAGTCACCACCGAGCGTGAAATTGAATTTTGAAATCTTATAGTTAAGACTTAAATTAGCGCTATACTTGTCTCCTGTCCCTGCAGATAGGTTAACAAAGCCACTTGAGCCCTGCACTTTTTGTTTTTTCATGATGATATTCAGGATTCCTGCGCTTCCTTCTGCTTCATATTTTGCCCCGGGATTGGTGATAATTTCAACATTCTGCACCAGGTTGGCGGGTATTTGCTGCAATGCCTCGCTTCCTGCAATGGGGGATGGCCTTCCATCTACCAATACCGTAAAGTTTGAACTTCCGCGGAGGGTAACATTTCCCTCAACATCCGTCTGAATCGATGGGGCAGTCTGAAGCGCCTCCGCCAGGGTCGACCCGGCAGCTGCAACTGTCTGCGCTATATTAATCACTTTTTTATCAATCTGATAGGATACAGGCGCCGCATTTCCTACAACTTCAACCTCTTTCAGGACAGTGGTCGACATATTAACCTTTATTGAACCAAGCGCTGCAATTTTTTTTGCAGGGGTGAGCAGAATGTCACTAACCTTATGTTTCTTATAGCCGACAAAGGTGACGACCATAAAATATTTGCCGTAAGGTAATTTTCCAACTGTAAAACTCCCGTTATCCTGGCTTAATACCCCTGCCACTAACGTTGAGTCTTTTGATTTGTACACGGCTACACTGGCGTACGGGATGGTCTGATTCGTGCTTCCATCGGCAATCACCCCATTAATTTCAGCCTCTTTCGGGATCATGCTTTCACCGCCAGGGCGTGGAAACCCTTGAGCTTTAAGAACGTTATTGCAAAGCATTAGGAATGCGGCGAAAATGGAAATTGTTAAAATAAATTTTTTCATTACTCTTTTTTGATGTTTAAATTTTTGTTTGTTTATTTCTTCCTGTCAGATGAAAAACCATCTGGAATTATAAACCTACGTTGTGAAAATAATAATTCGGTTTTCATTTAACCGACCTAAAAAGCATAGCTTCCCTGATTGATTGGTCTGGAAATAAGTTCCAACCCGTCAATTTTAATACCTCTTAGCAGGAATTTCATGGATTTTTCGGCCTTGGTCCCGAATCGATCTTTAATCGGTCATTCGCTTCAATTGAATTTCACCTTTGATGGGTTTTCCCGGGAAAGGTTTAAAGTAAATGACCAATTATTATCATTTCTTAATAGTTATTCAAAAATAATTGGGGAATGAAAGCTGATTTTTATTAGCAAAATTGTCATAGTTAAGCCTTAGTTTTGTGCCTTGAGATAACAGTATTATTCGGTTAAAGTGATAAATAGATTTAAAATATAAAGCTATGTCTAAAGGTTTCTTCCATGTTCCCGTTCCAAAAAATGAACCGGTAAAGAGTTATAACCCGGGTTCACCCGAACGTAAAGAGCTTAAAGCGATGATCGCGGAGATGCGTTCAAAGGTTATTGAACTGCCTATGTATATTGGTGGTAAAGAGGTGAATAGCACCAATAAAATAGAAATACATCCCCCGCATGATCTAAACCATCTGCTTGGGTATTTTTACCAGGGGGATGAAACGCATGTTGTTCAAGCCATCGATGCAGCATTGGAAGCGCGTACTGCATGGGCCGATTTAGGTTGGCAGCATCGGGCCGCCATATTTCTCAAGGCAGCAGATTTACTGGCAGGTCCTTATCGTGCCAAGATAAATGCAGCTACGATGCTGGGGCAATCAAAAAATGCTTACCAGGCAGAAATAGATGCTGCTTGTGAATTGGCCGATTTTTACCGCTACGGTGTTCGGTGCATGACTCAGATTTATGAAATGCAGCCTGAGTCCAATCCCGGAATGTGGAATTACAATGAATTTAGGCCACTTGAGGGGTTTGTGTTTGCTTTAACTCCCTTTAATTTCACCTCAATAGCAGGAAACCTCCCTGTGGCACCCGTTATGATGGGGAACGTCTGTGTATGGAAACCTTCGAAAACGGCAATCTATTCGGCAGCAGTGATCATGGAGATCTTAAAAGAGGCCGGACTTCCTGATGGCGTAATCAACCTTGTTTATGTCTCGGGACCTGCAGCAGGAAAGATCATCTTTAGCCATCCCGACTTTGCAGGTATCCATTTTACAGGTTCAACCGGAGTTTTTCAGGATATCTGGAAAACGATCGGAGAGAATATCTTTCGGTTTAAATCGTATCCCCGGATCGTGGGGGAGACCGGCGGAAAAGATTTTATTTTTGCTGATCCTACCTCCGATACCAAGGCGCTTGCTACCGCTATTGTTCGCGGGTCATTCGAATATCAGGGACAAAAATGTTCGGCGGCATCAAGGGTTTATGTTCCTGCATCAATCTGGGAGGAGACCTGGAAATTCGCAGTTTCACAGCTCAAACGGATGAAGATGGGGCCGCCTGAGGATTTCACAAATTTTATAAATGCGGTTATTGATGAAGCATCATTTGATAAACTCAAGGGATTCATCGACAGGGCACATAAAGACGAGGATGCAGAAGTGATTTACGGCGGACATTGTGACAAATCAAAAGGATATTTTATCGAGCCAACGGTTATTCTGGCTAAAAAAGGGGACTACATTACGATGAAGGAGGAGCTTTTTGGCCCGGTCGTGACAATCTTTGTCTACGAAGATTCTAAAATGGAAGAGACCCTCACCCTTGTAGATACCACTTCAGCTTATGCACTCACAGGCGCAATTTTTTCACAAAACCGGTATGCCATCGAACACATGACCAAACGGTTGAGTAATGCTGCAGGAAATTTCTATATCAATGATAAGCCAACCGGGGCGGTCGTGGGACAGCAGCCATTTGGCGGAGCAAGAGGATCGGGAACAAACGACAAGGCGGGATCAGTCTTTAATATGCTTCGGTGGGTCTCTATCCGTACAATCAAGGAGACTTTCGTGCCCGCTACCGATTTTATGTATCCGAATTTTCTTCCCGATATTGTTGACGGGTTTTAACTTATAAGCTAAAGATCAGGAGATTAATTATTTTTGCTGTTAGTGGCTGGCAACTTGCCTGCCTTACATGGAGATCGGGGATGTGGCCAACAGGAGCTGCATCCCCGATTTACGTATTTTGAGTATACAGTGAACTTTAATTCCCTTCTCCTTTTTATTCTGATGAGGATTCCGTTAATTTGTATCCGGAATGGCTTTTTGCAGATTTTTATATCCGAATTTTTAATTATTTAATCTATATTTAATTGCAAATAAAATAGCCATGGTTGAGAAATCACAAACCGAAATGAAAATATCCCTAAGGCTATTCCATCTGACCTTTAAAAAACAAATTATTTACAGATGAAACCGGTTATCCTTAAAGCATTTTTCAAAACCATCAAAAACAAGTACTTGTTTGCTTTTTTGGTTTTTAGTGTTTGGATGATCTTTCTGGATGATCATAACATCCTGTTTCTGAGGCAAAATCTGAATAAAGTGAAGCGATACAGAGTCGAAAGTGCCTATTATAAAGAGAAGATTCTTGCTGATAGCGAGCGGCTGAAGGAGCTTCAAACCAGCTCCAAAAACCTCGAGAAATTTGCCAGGGAGCAGTTCTTAATGAAGAAAAAAAACGAAGATATTTTCGTAATTATCGAAAAGAAGTAAAGATTGACGCTATGAAAATCGATTACGATTTCTTTAAGATAAAGGGGAAACTTGCTCCGCAGAAGGGGAGGATAATGATCTCTGAGCCTTTCCTGCCAGGGAATTTCTTTAGCCGCTCGACGGTGTTACTCGTTGAATATTCGGCCAGTGGGGCTGTCGGGTTTATACTGAATAAGCCTTTTGAGACAAAGATGAATGAAATACTGGTCATGCCAAACGGTTATGCCCCTGAATTATTTGTCGGCGGACCCGTAAGCGGTGACAACCTCTTTTTCATACATACACTGGGAGAGCACATTGAAGGAAGTTTACACATTAACGGCGAATTGTACTGGGGTGGTGACTTTGAAGCTTTGAAGTTTTCCCTTGCAACGGGTTTGGCACGGCCCGATCAGGTGAAGTTTTTTGTTGGCTACTCGGGCTGGAGTCCAGGTCAGCTCGACAATGAAATTGCCGAAAATTCATGGCTTGTGCTGGATGCCGACCCTCAGTTGATTATGAAGAGTGACAAGAACTTCTGGCTCGAGAGTGTTAAAAAGGCAGGTGGCCATTACGAGACCTGGAAGAATTTTCCCGAAGATCCAACCTCAAATTAATTCCGAATGCCAAATTTAAATTTAGAAGGGGTAAAAAAAACGTTCTTTGGAAATCAGAAAACGCTATCATGAATTAGAAATTTTGCATCATGGCTTGGAATGGACTCCAGAGGAAGATGCCCTGGCTTTTCTAACAGATGCCGGATTAGTCGGGCGTTATACAATGTCGAAACTGGGACGCTGGCCAAAAGAAAATACGGATAGTGAAATACAGCATAAGTTGGGTGAATGTATCTGGTGGCTCACTGATCTTGCTGATCGTATGGATATTGATCTCAATGAGGCCGTAGAAACATTTTTATTGAAGACAGAAAGCTTATTGGGAAAATAAACAGGTTGTTCAAATCACAAACGGAATAAACCGCTTTGTCCGTTTCATATAACTTCTATACTTTTCACCAAAATAGCTTATACACTCATTTTCGTCAAATAAAGATGTGAGCCATAGAAAAAGGGTTGAAATTAGAGAAATTAGAAATAATGGGAGGGTGACATGTTTCAGAAATATTCCCCAGGTCAAAAAGAGCAGTGAGCTGTAAAGCGGATGCCGGATGTATTTAAAGATACCGCTCTCGATAAGTTCAGAAGTTTTTTCAAATTTGTAAAGCCCTTTTTCAACCCGATTACTATTTGGTTTCCCCTCTCTTTTTAAAAGGATCACCCCTGAGACGACGAGGTAAATTGAGATAAAAAGAAGTAACCACGAACACACTTGCCGGATGCAAAATGGGTTATCAAACCAACATTTCAGATTGCAAATAAGAAGCCATAGAATTGACTCCCAACTGAATAAGCGGTAAAAACCATGGCTTCTAAACTGAAAAATCGTTCTCCCGGATAACAGGATAAGCGGCATACTCAGAATTGTAAAAGCAATTATTCTTTCCATCATCTCTGATTTTATACCAAAGATAGCGAATCTATGATCAAACAGTGTGCACTTGTAAATAGCTCAATTTAATATTTTTCACCAAAGGGGATCTTTTAGAAGATCTCTATCCGTAACAGGAGTAGAGAGGTGTTGTTCCCTGGCCAGTTCCCTGAGCATAACTGCAATGGCGACGGTCCCTGTGGTGTAATACCGGCGGGCATACAAGCCTAGAACGGGCTGAATGCCAGTAAAGTTGTTAATTAAAAACAGCTCGTCAGCATTGAGCAGGTCCTCGCGTTTAACCTCTTTTCTATCCTCAATATTAAAGCCACACGCTTCGGCACAACCTTTCACAACATTCAAAATAGGTGGGGAGTAACCCTGTGCCTCACGGTCTGGGAAAACAGCGGTCTGATCGAGGAGATAACCAAAGGTCCCTTCAATCGATTCACAGGCGAAACCCTTGTTGTTTAAAAGGATTAAATTATGCCTCGATAAGGAATTTGCCGTACGTGTTGCTGTTGCCCATAATATCCTGCTGGATGGTTCAAAAGCGTTGTATGAGGAGCTACTCTTAGCACCTTCTTCGTAAAAATCGATAAGCACTCCACCCTCTTTAACCGGGAAAAATCCACCGGGGATCTCCTCCGCTTTCATTAAATACTCTGTTCCGGAGATACCCGGTATCAGATGAATGGTTACTTTGGCAGCCAGGTACAGATGATTTTTATTTAACAACCTGGAGACATCTTTTGTAAACCGGGGGAAGTTCCACTCTTCAGGGACAGGTAATCTAATCTCAGTGAGTGAATCAATGAGGTAATCATAATTCGCTCTGGCAAACATAACCAGGTTATATTCAGCCCTGAATGACTCACATATTCCGCCATTTAACCTTTTCAGATCCTTCCCTGTAAAGAGCGCTTCGCTTTCACGCAAGAATTTGCCGTTGAAGAGATTAAACCCACCTTTCATAGTTGTCTTATCGTTCTGTTATTTAAATGATTATTACAGTATCTTACCCTCGTATCTCAGAATGTTGGATTAACCTACATTGATATACGGCCAAAGAGCAGATCAAAAAACATGAATAACAAGGATGGCTTTAATACAATCGGAAGGAAAAATCCGAAGATCGCCCCCAGAAAATGAGCGTCATGACCTATATTATCTGCCTTTTTGGTGCTCATATAATAGGAATAGTAGAGGTATAATCCTCCAAAAATAATTCCTGGAATGGGTAATATCCCAAAAAAGTAGATATTGTTCCAGGGATCGAAGAAAATCGCTGCAAAAAGGATTGCTGAAACAGCTCCGGATGCACCTACCGCATTGTAATACGAATTATTTTTTTCTTTATATAAGGAATAAAGTGTTGAGAAAATTACAGAACCAAAAAACAGAAACAGGTAATAAGCCCTTCCCAGGAGACCAAAATACAGGTTAAAGAAGTGCTCAACTGCCGTTCCAAAAGAGTAGAGTACGATCATATTCACGATCAGATGTTCCCAGTTGGCATGAACGAATGCATGAGTGACTACCCGGTAGAATTCCTTACGGTGGTAAATTTTGTAAGCGTTAAACTGCATTTGTGCCATCACCGCCCTCTGTGAAAAGGCAAATGCAGAGACTAAACTGATAATCAGAACTAATATTATTGTCATCGTTTTTTATTTTATAAATGGAGAATTTTAAATACGAGTTCACGCAACAGGTCTCCGTTTGGAGTACTTCCGCCACGCGCCCCCTTTGAACGCAGGTCGCATTCCCGCATCATCGAAATGATATTAATGGCCTTGTCGAGGGTATAGTTATGCCCGGCATTGATGTAATCGTTGAGGAAGAAGGGGTTTACACCCAGTTTTTGCGCCATAAGGTTCCGGTCCGATTTCATTTCAATACTGTGGTATATCAATATTTTTCGAAAAAAACCAACAAGCATTCCCAAAATTACGGGCAATGGATTTTGTTTCTCATTGTCAATGAAATAATTAATGATTTGGTTCGATTTAAGAATATCTTTATTTCCAAGCGCTTTTTGAAATTCAAAAATATTGAAGTCCTTACTGATCCCGATATTTTTCTCAACATCCTCAGGCATGATACTGGTCCCCGGAACCATCGAAATAGTCACTTTTTCAAGTTCATTGACGATTCGCTGCAGGTCACTCCCAACAAAGTCGGTAATCATCTGTGCCGCACGAGGGTCGATGCCAAGGTTTTTCTCCTTGAGATATTTGGTGATCCACGTCGGAATATTATTGTCGTAGAGCGGCTTGGATTCCATATAGACCCCGTTTTTATTCACAGCCTTATAGAGTTTCTTCCGCTTATCGATCGTTTTGTATTTGTAATTAATCACCAGAAGTGTCGACCGCATCGGGTTTTCGACATACGTCGTCAGCTCCTCAATGTTTTTGATATTCTGGGCTTCACGAATCACGATAACCTGCCGTTCAGCCATCATTGGAAACCTTTTTGCTGCAGTAAGGATGGCATCAATACTCAGATCTTTGCCGTAGAGAATCGATTGATTGAACCCTTTCTCCTCTTCTGTAAGGACATTCTCAAGGACATAGTGGCTGATCTGATCCATAAAATAGGGCTCTTCTCCCTCCAGAAAGTAGACCGGTGAATATTTTTTTGCTTTTAAGTCGTTTATTATCTGGTTGTAATCCATGCTAATTAAAATTTCAAGTGTTTCACAGAGCGTCCGTCATTGATAATCTCTGTGAGTGCGCCTATTCCTACCTCAAGATGACGATTCACAAATTTTCGGGTTACCTCCCTGTCGCTTTCAGCGGTTTTAATTCCCGCCGAAATCATCGGTTGATCTGAGACCAACAACAAGGCGCCGGTTGGAATCTGGTTGCAAAAACCGACAGTGAAAATTGTTGCCGTTTCCATGTCGATTGCCATGGCCCTGGTCTTGCTGAGGTATTTTTTGAACCGCTCGTCGTACTCCCAAACCCTTTTGTTGGTAGTGAAAACGGTGCCTGTCCAATAGTCGAGACCCATATCCCGTATTGTTGAGGAGACCGCCCTCTGTAAACTAAAGGCGGGTAACGCAGGAACCTCAATAGGCAGATAATCATTTGATGTTCCATCGCTTCGGATTGCTGCGATCGGGAGAATTAAGCTGCCGAGTTCGCTTTTCCGCTTTAACCCTCCACATTTTCCTAAAAAGAGGACTGCTTCGGGCATTATCGCACTTAGCAGATCCATAATAGTGGCAGCATTTGGGCTGCCCATTCCAAAATTGATGATTGTTATCCCATGCGCGCTGGCGTTTGGCATCGACTTCTCCTCGCCAACTACCGGAACACCGAACTTCTCTGCAAAATTCTCGACATAATTCTGAAAGTTAGTTAGAATGATGTGCTGTGTAAAATCCTCCAGTTCTCTGCCGGTATAACGGGGCAACCAATTTCGTACAATCTCCTCTTTGGTCTTCATAGTAAGATTTTGTACAAAAATATCTGGTTTTTGCAGATTCTTTGTTCAATTGCGAATAAATTTTAGAATTAAATCTGTTTCTCTATTTGCTCCAATCTTCAAATATTGAATTATATTTGCCCCTAATAGACAATGATTTAAGGGAGTAAATAACGACCTGATTATAAAACAGCGCCTATATTAAAGTATGATTATGGATCTTAATCTCCCCACATATTCTTTTCGCATCAGGGAACAAACCGGTAAAAAGCAGATTTTTGATGATTTTCGTCGTAAATGGGTAATGCTTACTCCAGAGGAATGGGTGCGGCAGAATTTTGCACGATATCTTACTGAGGAAAAGCATTTCCCTTCAACTTTGGTAGCGCTGGAGAGATCCTTGCGGATCAACCAGCAAGACTTTCGTTCAGATATTGTACTCTTTTCGAAATCGGGGAGCCCTCTTGTAGTAGTTGAATGTAAGGCGTCTGAGGTGAAAATAACACAGCAGGTATTTGATCAGATTGCCAGATATAACCTTGAGTTGAGGGTGAGCTACCTGATTGTCACTAACGGTTTATCCCATTATTGTTGCCGGTTCGATTCAAATCAGCAGACCTATACCTTTCTGCCCGAAATGCCGGATTATAAGGAATTAATGGTTAATGGTCAATGCGGTAATGGTTAATGCGGTAATGGTCAATGCAGTAATGGTCAATGCGGTAATGGTTAATGCAGTAATGGTTAATGGTTAATGGTCAATGCGGTAATGGTTAATGCCATTCTTTACTTACAATTAACCACTAACAATTAACCATGCACCACTAACCATTAATCATTCACCATTAACAATTCACCACTTACCATTATTCATTAATCTTCTGCACCATCACCTCATCCTTCCAACCCTCATCGGTTCTGAGCCACTCCCTTTTTGTACCGCAGGTTTTGAAGCCGTGTTTTTCGAAGAGTGCGAAACTGATCTTATTTCCGGTTTCAATATTGGCATAAACCTGATGGATGTTTAATTTGCCAAAACAATAGGGAATCAGGAGTTCCATAGCAGCAGAGGCATACCCTTTGGAACGTTTATCCGGAGCATAGATTAATAATCCGATCCCAACCCGTGAATGATAGGGATCAAAATCAAACAGATCGATCGCTCCGACAGTTTTTCCTTCAGTGGTATCAATCATTAATCGTAATTGTTTGCTTTCGTAAATATCCTTATCTGAATTTTGGATATAGAGTGACAGAATATATTTTGAATAGGGCACCAGTGTATGGCTCACTTCCCAAATCTCAGGGTCGTTTTCCCACGAAAAAAGGAGGTCAATATCTTCAGGTTCAATAGCCCGGAGGGTAATGATGTCATTGGAAAGGTATTTCTTCATTTTTTTATCCCATAAAGTTCTCGAAAAGCATTCTGTTTACGATTGAACGCCCAAGGGTTATCTCATCGGTATATTCAATTTCATCACCGATTGAGACCCCGCGTGCGAGGGTGGTAATCTTCACAGGAAAATCCTTTAATTTTTTAAAGATATAAAAATTGGTGCTGTCACCCTCCATTGTAGTACTTAAAGCAAAGATAATCTCATCAGTCTCCCCTTTTTCTACCCTCAACAACAGCGACTCAATCTCCAGATCGGCAGGTCCTATCCCATCCATTGGTGAAATAATCCCACCCAACACATGATAGACTCCACGGTATTGCTGGGTATTTTCGATCGACATCACATCGCGGATATTCTCCACAACACACACCATCCGGTGATCCCGGGCCGGATTACTGCAAATATTGCAAATGTCATGGTCCGAAATATTGCGGCAAATGCTACAATGTTTAACCTCCTCACGAAGTTGGGTCAAGGCGTGGCTGAATCGTAAAACCTCATCCACCTCTTTTTTGAGCAGATGCAGAACAAGCCGTAAGGCGGTTTTCTTCCCAATTCCAGGAAGTTTAGAAAATTCATTTACAGCATTTTCCAGAAGTTTGGATGGGAAATTGTCAAGTGTCATTCAGCGCTTATATTTTTCCAAAGTTAACAAGAGTCACAATATGGTTTCAATGGTTAGGAATTAATTAGTCAACAGGGTTAATAACATTTCTGATCAGGTGGCACCCTTTTATCCAGTTCTAAGCAAAAAGAGAGCTAAATAACCGCTATTCATAAAGTTGGTCATCCTATTTTAATTGAAATTGCGAATAGTTTAAGATAGGATTTTTATACCGGGCCAATTCAAATTGTTATCTTGCAGGCATAAAATATTAGATCAACCATCCGCCTTAATAATGATATCTCGAAGTTTATTGGCCTTATTTATAAGAGAATATGTAAAGTTTTTTCTTGTTCTCCCATTGTTTTTATTCACCCTGGTAACGGTATTAAAGGGAAATCCTGATGGTGATTCAGTCCAGTCTAATTTTCGACCCAAACCGCTGCGGGTTTACACAACTCAGCGGATAAGTACGGAGAGGCCTGTAATTAATGGAGTTTTGGATGATCCTTGCTGGAAAACAGGAAACTGGGCAGGTGATTTTGTGCAGTGGATTCCAAACGAAGGGGCAAAGCCGACTCATCCGACTTTTGTCAAAATCTTGTACGATGACAAAAACTTGTACGTCGCTATTCGGGCCGTGGACAAGGAACCTCAGAAAATTAGCCGAAAAGCTGGCAGAAGAGACGAGCTGACAGGCGATATGGCAGGCATCACCTTTGACAGTTATCATGATCATCGTACTGGTTTTGAGTTTGATATGACAGCAGGCCGACAAAAAATTGATGCAATCCTTCCTAATTCCGGGATCGGCGACTGGAACTGGAATGCCGTTTGGTATGGTAAGGTAGCCTATGAGGATTCTGCGTGGACTCAGGAGCTGCAGATTCCGTTAAGTCAGTTACGGTACAGCAATAAGCATGATCAGGTTTGGGGATTGCATGTCTGGCGTTGGATCGATCGTCTGCAGGAAGAGAGCGACTGGGAGCAACAAACCTCCACTGGTCCCGGAATGCTTTACCTTTTTGGTGAACTGAGGGGAATCAGCGGACTGAAAAAATCCCAACGCATCGAATTGATGCCTTATTCATTAGGAGAGCTAAGAACATTTAAAAAAGAGGCTGCAAATCCATTCGCAAATACCGGACACCGGTTTTTAGGCAATATCGGTTTGGATGCCAAAATAGGTGTTGGTAGTAATTTCACCGTTGACATGACTGTAAATCCCGATTTCGGACAGGTCGAGTCAGATCCGTCGGTGATGAACCTTACTGCTTTTGAGACTTTTTTTGAAGAAAAACGCCCCTTCTTTCTCGAGGGGAGGAGCATCTTTAATTTTGACATGGATGATGCCACCCTCTTTTATAGTCGTCGTATCGGCCATTTGCCATCCTTTCATCCTGTTTTAAAGGATATGGAGTATCTTAAAACACCCGACAATACGACTATTTTAAGCGCACTGAAGTTTAGCGGAAAAACTTCGGATGGATTGTCTGTTGGTGTACTACAAAGCTTTACAGCAAATGAAAAGGCAATAATTAATTCAACTGCAGGCGACAGAAAAGTTAGTGTTGAGCCTTTTACAAGTTATGCAGTTGCCCGGATTCAGCAGGACTTTAACCACAGCAATACCCTGTTTGGCGGAATTTTAACAGCTACAAACCGCGCTCTGAATAACCCGGACCTGAATTTTTTAAACAAGGGTGCTTATACTGGCGGATTGGATCTACTGCATTATTGGAAGGCAAAGCGTTATTTTCTGGAGGCAAAAGTCATCGGAAGTGAAATCCAGGGCAATGTTGAGGCAATCCGAAACCTCCAGCTTTCGTCTGCACGTTATTTTCAGCGGCCCGATGCATACCATCTGGGCTATGACAGCACCCTTACCCGTTTATCCGGTTACGGAGGTAAACTAAAAATAGGAAAAGGGAGCGGAGGGTTATGGAAATATTCTACGGAAGTTGGATGGCGATCACCGGGATTGGATCTCAATGATATGGGGTACCTTCAAAATGCCGATTTAATTCATCAGAGAAATATGCTCTCTTACTTTATTAATAAACCGGCCTCTATTTTCCGCACTTATACCATTGGCCTGGAACAAGCTAATAATTTGGACTTTAGCGGACAATACCTCTATTCAGATTTTCTGATGAATATTTCTGCTGACTTTTTAAACAGGTGGGGATTTGCCAATACACTTGAATATAAGAATGCAGCGCTTGATAACCGGATACTTCGCGGAGGAAACGCAATGCTGATCCCCTCCAAATGGATCGAAACTTTTACCCTCCGGAGTGACCAGTCAAAAAAAGTGACGATGAACTTTACCACAATCTCCTCCTTCTCAGGGGAACATACGGGCAATTTAAATGATCTTACTGCAGGAATATCGGTACGGCCGGTAAATACCCTGCTTTTCTCTTTGAATCTTAATTATTCGGCAAGAGTTGATAAGCTTCAGTATGTTGACACCAGACAATTTAGTACTGCCAGCAGGTTTATCCTGGGGCAGCTTAATCAGGAAACCATGGGGTTAACGTTTCGGGCAGATTATAACATTACCCCCGAGATATCGATTCAATATTATGGAAGTCCTTTTGCAACACAGGGGAGCTATACAAATTTTAAAATTATTACAAACGGCAGGGCAAATGATTTAAATAACCGGTTTCGATTACTAAACAACTCACTTCTCCTCAATGGCGATCAATATCTGGTCGACGAGAATAACGATAATAAAGTGGATTATAGCTTTAAAAAGCCTGACTTCAATTTTAACCAGTTCCGTTCGAATATGGTTTTCAGGTGGGAATACCGGCCCGGCTCCCAGATTTTTCTGGTTTGGAGTAATGAACGGACCGATTTTCTGAATCCGGGAAATGAACCGCTACATAGTGCAATTGGGCGTTTGTCAAATACAGCTCCTAACAATATTTTCCTTATCAAGTTTAATTACTGGTTTTCAATTTAATTTGTGATGAAAAAGAGGCTATTATTAATTGCCACATTCTTTATTCTTGTGCTCGTTGTACGCTCCTCCGCTGTTAATCACCCTCACTCTATTCTGAAAGTGGATGATGTTAAAGGGTTTAAAAATGAAGGCTTAACGATCGAAAAGGCCACAATTACCGTAGATCTGAATAAGCCTGCGACAAAAATAGCTCCGCTAATTTATGGCCAGTTTATCGAGTACCTGGGTCGGTGTATCGATGGCGGAATTTATGAGGAAGGTTCACCGTTGTCTTCGGAGAACGGGTTTCGACAGGATGTACTTCAAAAGGTAAAAGATTTAAAAACTCCGCTCCTGCGATTTCCGGGAGGAACCGTAGTCAAGATCTATCACTGGCAGGATGGAATAGGGGAGAAGCGCAAGCGCCCAAGACGGAAAAACCTGATTTGGGGAGGGGTCAACGATAACCACTTTGGTACCTCCGAGTTTATTGACTATTGTCGGCAGATTGGTGCAGAACCTTTTCTCATTGTCAATATGGCGACAGGTACCCCCGAGGAGGCTTCTAATTGGGTGGAATATTGCAATGGAACTGAAGATACGTTCTATGCCAATCTCAGACGTTCACAGGGGTATGAAAAGCCGTTTAATGTAAAATACTGGGGCATCGGAAATGAGGAGAGTGCTGCTCCCGATGCAGGTAAGGATCAGAATATCAAAAGATACATTGAAGATAGCTGGCAGTTTATAAAGCTTATGAAGCTGCAGGATCCCACAATTAAAATAACGCTGGACGGAAATCCTTCAGACCTGAGCTGGAGCAGAAAATTAATGCAGGAGATACACCCGGTTTGCGATTTTCTATCGGTTCATTTTTATGCGATGCCCTCCGATACCACCTATTCGGGATTGCTTCAGAGTGTTGAGAATTTCAATCAAAGTTTTGACTCCTTAAGGGAAGTTCTGAAAACTATCCCGGATAATGTTTCCGGATTTTCTCCCTGGTATCGTTTTCCACCCCGTCAACAACCGGTAAAACTCGCTGTTGATGAATGGGGGATCTGGGATGCAAATTCCGGAAAAGGGAGCGGCGCCTATCAATTGGAGTACACCTATAACTGGTCGCACGCCCTTGCAACTGCAAAGTTTCTAAACATCTTTCAGCGAAATTCGGATATAATAGGGCTGGCAACCTGGGCCCAGACCGTCAATGTTCTGGCTCCGATAATGACCAGCAAAGAGGGTTCGTTTTGCCAGACTGTTTATACACCCCTGCAGGCGTTCCGGAAATATACGCTTGAGAATCATTTGGATGCTGAGGTGAATTCCCCAAAGTTTGAATCTAACCAACAATCAGTCGATGCAACAGCTACGATCTCAGATGATTTCAAAACGGTCGTTCTTGCCGTGCTGAACCTGTCTCAACGCAAATCTATGTTGACCGGTATTGCTATCAATCATTTACCACAAGGTATGACCATGAAACTCATAGAGTA
This sequence comes from uncultured Bacteroidia bacterium, assembly GCA_903918045.1. GTDB lineage: Bacteria > Bacteroidota > Bacteroidia > Bacteroidales > Prolixibacteraceae > JAAFHB01. Next base: position 14,740 of record CAIXCY010000064.1, on the reverse strand, counting down.
TGTCTCCTATTCGGCCGCGTCGCTAAATGCAATAAATACATTTGGAAAAAACAACGTGATGGAGACCAAAAAAGAACTTCAATTGTCCTTAAAGGAGGGTTTTGAACTTGAAATTGCACCTGCGACAATTAATTTTTTGGTTTTTACGATGCGATAGGACTGATATTTTGATAATTTTCATTTATCATTTTTTAACTTACCTTTGTCCCATAATAATAAGGGGTGCCTAAATAAAGCGGGCTGAGATCAAACCCATCGAACCTGTCCGGGTAATGCCGGAAAGGGAAAATGAAAAATCATTCCGTTTTTGTATTACCTTCTAATTATTCACAATTATGTCCGGATTTGCCCTCACGGGTAATTTCCTGATTTTCTATTAAGTTACGCAATGGGGTGCCTGAAGAAAGCGGGCTGAGATCAAACCCACCGAACCTGATCCGGATAATGCCGGTGTAGGGATGGCGATTGGATAATTACCTCCTCATTGGTTATTTTTTAACCATTTTAAGTATTATTAAATGAAACGATTTGGATTACTTTTGGCTTTGCAGTTCATCGCAGCCATCGTTTTCGGCCAGTTTTCGCTGACCGGGATTGTAAAGGATTTAAAGGGCGAGACACTCAGTGGCGCCAATGTGACACTGAAAAACACCTTTAGCCGGACCACCGCAGGGATCAACGGAGATTTTAAATTTTCAAACCTCCCAAAGGGGGACTATACCCTTGTGGTAACATTTGTCGGATATAAGAATTTCAGTAAAGAGATAACGCTATCCAATTCACGGACGGTGGAGCTTGTTCTTGAACCAACCACCGTTTTGACAGAAGAGGTCTTGGTTTCGGCAGCCAGGGCAGGGGAGAAGTCTCCAATGGCCTATACAAACATTGGGAAAGAGGAGATTCAGGCTTCGAACCTGGGTCAGGATATCCCCTATTTGCTCAATTATACCCCCTCGTTTGTAGCCACCTCTGATGCAGGGAATGGCGTTGGTTATACAAATTTCAGGATCAGAGGTAGCGATCCTACCCGAATTAATGTTACGATTAATGGGATTCCAATGTCGGATGCTGAATCACAAAGTACCTATTTTGTCGATATTCCCGATATGGCGGCTTCAACAGAGAATATCCAGATCCAGCGCGGTGTCGGAAATTCAACAAACGGCGCAGCAGCATTTGGTGCAACCATCGATTTGCAAACCAGTAAGCTGAACCCTGAAGCAAAGGCAAATTACAGCTCTTCGGCGGGATCTTTCAGTACCTTTCGGAATAACCTGAGCGCCAGCACTGGCCTATTGAACGGCAAATTTGCAATGGATATATCCATGTCAAAGCTTAATTCTGCCGGATTTATTGACCGCGGATCCTCCGATCTTAAATCATTTTTTGTTTCAGGGGGGTATTTTACGCCAAACACAATTCTAAAAGCGACTGTCTTCTCCGGTTTTGAGCAAACTTATCAGGCGTGGAATGGGGTACCATCCGTGAGGCTTAATAACGATGTGGCGGGGATGAATCAGTACGAAACGGACGGCATGTACACGCATGAACAGACTCTGAATATGCTTAATTCAAATAGCAGAACTTACAATCTTTACACCTACAAAAATCAGGTTGACCATTATCAGCAGGACAACTATCAACTCCAGTTTTCACACAAGTTCAATGCTTATCTGAATTTAAACGCATCCGCTTTTTATACCTACGGTCGGGGTTATTATGAAGAATATGTTGCCGATCAAAGCTACGCCGACTACCAACTTGCAAATCCCGTAATTAATGGCACAGGTGTTGAAATTACAGATATGATAACCCGAAAGTGGCTAGACAATAGCTTTTATGGAATGATATTTTCCCTGAATTATAAAAATAAGGCAAATTCACTCAGCGTTGGTGGAGGGGCAAATGTTTATGATGGTCAACATTATGGAAGGGTGATTTGGGCTAAAACGGCAGGTGATGCAAACATGGATTATGAATGGTATCGCGGATCAGGGCTCAAAAAGGATAATAACCTGTATGCCAGATATTCTAATCAGATAACAGAAAATCTAAATACAACAGCCGATCTTCAGTATCGCACTATCAATTATGAGATTGGCGGCATTGATGAAAAGTTAAGAGATGTAACTCAGATTCATAATTATAACTTTTTCAATCCAAAATTCGGCTTGTTTTATACCCCGGGAGTTCATCAGGAGGCGTATCTAAGTTATAGCCGCGCAAATCGCGAGCCGAACAGGGATAATTTCGTAGATGCTGATAAGACCGGGAAACAACCGACTTTTGAAACTCTGAATGATTTTGAGCTGGGTTATAAATATAAATCATCAAATCTGATGGCTGGAACAAACATCTACTTTATGAGTTACAAAAACCAGTTGATTCATACCGGCCAGATCAACAGTACCGGAGCCCCGATCATGACCAATGTTGATAAAAGTTCCCGTACAGGGGTTGAATTTATGGCAGGTATCAAATTTCTTCGGAAATTTAACTGGAATCTGAATGTAACAATTAGCAGTAATAAAATTGAGAATTTTACGGAATACGTTGAAGATTGGGATAACAGTGGATTAAAGGCCAATACGATAGGCAAATCGGACCTGGCCTTCTCGCCCGACCTAATCGCCAATAGTATTTTGGCATATCGGTTATGTTCAAATTTTGAGATTAGCCTTCTTTCCAATTACGTTGGTAAACAGTATATTGATAACACATCGAGTAATGACCGGAAATTGAAGGCATATCTGGTGAATAACCTTAAGTTTGATTATACGCCTGATCAAAAAATATTTAAGGAACTTAAGTTCAAATTATTGATTAATAATCTCTTCAATAAACAATACGAAAGTAATGCCTGGGTTTACTCCTATCTTTACCAGGGAAGACGAAATAAGATGGATGGTTATTTCCCTCAGGCAGGAGCTAATTTTATGTTTAGTGTCAGTGTAGGATTCTAGGAAAGGGATTATAGGATCGGAAAAGGTTAAAAAGCAATTTCTTTGTGAGAATTCTCTTTAACCTTTTCCTTTTAACCTTATTCTTCAGTAATGCCAATAATCGAACGGATTCCTGAATCGGTGAGAATAAATTCTTTGTCATCCTTGATGCAGAATCCTTTCTTCTCATTTTTATTCAGACAATCACTTGCATTAATAAGTTTCTCGATATGAGATGATTTCAGCAATTTTGACACTAAGGGGGTAGAGAATTTCTCAATACCCTGTGAGTGAAGAAATACCGCTGTTGCCAGAAATTTTTTCACCTGATTTTTGTCTGCGTTTTTCTCCTTAAGAAATTCAGAAAGTGGATCTCCAAAGGATTCACCACCTCCTGAAGCTTCTCCGTTTCTTGGTTTACGTCCGCGTTTAATCGACTCTTTATTGCTGGAAGCCAGCATTTTGTTTGCTGAAGCATCCTGAACCCGCGCCATTTGAATTTCTTCTGTAACCACATTGAATTCCGGTTTGTTTAGCCCCGGAATACGGCTAAGTATCTGATTTAATTGGGATTCCACCCATTCGCTATTGCCTTCACATGAAAAATGAAGGTTTTCAAATGAAAAATCAATTTTCGATTCAGCCATCTTTTTTTGTATAAGTATTTATAAGCTATAAAATTAGAATTTTTATAGATATAATAAGCTGATAAATTTCATATGTCTTTTATTTATAAATATTATTGATAATTAGTATCCATTTCCTTAAGAATTTTATCAATTTCCTGTTCAGTATTATGAAGCTTTTCCTTACATAAAGTGACCAGTAACGAGACTCTTTTAACCTTTTCTGATAATTCATCAACATCTAATTCGTTGTTTTCCAGCTGTTTTAGAATTTCGTCAATTTCGGTAATGGCCTCCTTATAAGAGGTCGTCTTTTTACTTGAATTCATTTTAACCTTCTTTTATGATTGTTTGTACTTCACTGATTATGTTTCCTTTATAAAGTCTTGTTTCGATTATGACGTTTTTGGTTATACTATCCGTATCTTTTAACGCACGGCCGTTATACGTTGTAATGGAGTACCCTCTAGCAAGTATTTTGGCCGGATCGGTTAGCATTGCCTTCTGAATGGATAGCTCTAGGTAGTGCAAGTTCTGAGAGAGAATATTTTTAGTCGATTTTTCTGACTGCTGAATTTTTCGTTTGAGCAATTCATTGTTTATGAGGATTATTCGTTGAAGGATTACCGAAAGCGCTCTGGTCGATTTTTCGAGTGCTCTGAGTTGTACCTGTGAAAAATTACTGAATTCATTCTTAAAGGTCTCCTCTGTTCTGGCAAGTTGATAGGTTTGATTTTGTATAAATAACTTTAGGCGGTTATCAAATCTCCACATTGTTTTATTTAAACGGGCATTTCCACTAACTATTTTTTCTTTTACAATGGGTATTAATATTCGGGTAAGTTGTTCTACATCACTTTTCGCAGAATTAATCAGCTCGCCGATACCCTGAATAAAGCGATTCTTTAATTCATCGAGGCGGATATCAAATTGAGTTATTCCACTGATTAGAAATTCGGCGACTGCAGTGGGCGTTTTTAGCCGGGTGTGAGCCACCATGTCGACAATTGAATCATCTTTTTCATGGCCAATCCCGGTGATTACAGGAAGGGGAAATTGTGTTATAAAATAAGCCAGGTTATAATTGTCAAAGCAACTCAGATCGGCCTGCGAACCTCCGCCACGGATGATAACCACTGCATCAAAAAAACTTTCGTAAAGGTATATCTGCTCCAATGCCCCTATAATCGACGATTCTGCCTGATTTCCCTGCATGACAGCCGGGAACAACCTGAGATGGAAATGGTATCCGGCCTGATTTTTTGCCAGTTGATCGATGAAATCCTGGTAGCCTGCAGCAGTTGGGGATGAAATAATTGCAATCTTCTGGGGAACAAGAGGTAAGGTAAGCTCTTTATTCATATCGGCTACACCTTCGTTCTGCAAACGTAAAATAATCTCTCTCCTACGCCGCGCCATATCCCCCATGGTATACGTTGGATCAATATCACGGATGTTCAAGCTATAACCATATAATTCGTGAAATTCTACTGAAACGCTAACTAAAACTTTAATTCCTTCGGATAGCACCTGCCCCGTTGTCGATTCAAAGTAGGGCTTCAGCATCCTGAATGTATAGGACCAGATTGTAGCTTTTGCCTGAGCCACAATGGCATCTCCATTTTCTTCCTTCTCAATCAAAACGAGATAACAATGACCGTTGCGGTTCACCTTTAATTCGGCGATTTCAGCAATAACCCAAGTTGGGGCGGTAAATGTTTCCGCAATAGCCTTTTTAACCCTCCCGTTTAGTTCGGATAACTTTAGTTGCTCATTGATCATCCCCAAAGTTAAACATTGGTAATCATTTTGTAGTTTTACAGAGAAATATTTTAGCTTTTTCTCCAAGGATTTTGTTTTTGCAGGCTCTTTAAGTAATTATGTTTAAAAAATTGGCATTCCGAATAACCGAGACCATTAAAAACGGCTCACAAACGGGTCTGAGGCGAATTATTCTCAGTGGCTGCCCTTTTCTATTCGCGGCAATTACCTTTTTGGGCGTCGGATTTGCAGTGAGGGAATCGCAACCAATTGATTATTATTATTCCAGAGGGATATATCCGTTTATCGCGGCAGGGTTCTCCTCGCTAAGTAATCGGATACCCTTCTCGCTATGGGATATTTTTTGGCTAATGACCGTATTATCTGTAATTACTGGAATCTTACTCGTCCTTTTCCGTAAGATTAAGTTGAGCCGGCTGCTTTTGCGAATAGCTCAGCTTATGGCTTTGCTTTATACCCTTTTCTACCTGGTATGGGGATTTAATTATTTCCGACCTAAACTGGAATTGCGAAACGGATGGGAAAAACCTAAGGCGGAGGAGGCGCTTTTTCGAGACCGGCTCGATTCGATGATCCTTCACACCAATTTGAGTCATATTTCAATTTCACCGGATGATTATCCTTTAATTGACCGATTGATTGAAGAGTCGTACCTTAAAAACAGCATGGTATTAGGAATCGATTACCCAAACGGTTTACGACGTCCAAAAACGATGTTGTTTAGCTCTTTCTTTGCAAAATCGGGTGTGAGTGGTTATTTCGGTCCATTTTTTAATGAAGTCCATTTGAATTATTACCTGCTTCCCATGGAGTACCCTTTTGTACTGGCCCATGAGAAGGCACATCAATTCGGAATCACTAATGAAGCAGAAGCAAATCTGGCAGCTTTTATTGTTTGCACAACCTCTTCAGACCAGCGGTTGCAATATTCGGGATATGTGAATCTCCTGGTCTATTTCCTCTCCGACGGAGCAAGTTTGAAGGATTCGAAAGCTTTTATCCGAAAGATTGAAAAGCCAGTAATATTCGATCTTCGGTTTCAGCGCCATCACTGGCAAGGACTGCAAAACCGGACGCTGGATCAGGTTCAGACTGCGGCAAATAACGCGTACCTTAAAACAAATCATATTGAAGAGGGGGTGAGAAATTATAACCAGGTCGTTGGGCTGGTGATGAGCTGGTACCATAATGAAAATCGAAAATCCAAAAAAACGGAATGATTTAGTTCATAAAACGGATTTTGGACCTTGGATTTATAGGATGTGCAGAATTTCGTAGGGGATGAATAATTAATATCTTTCAAAAAATTAAGAATAATGTCATATCAGCATTACCGTTCAGGGTTTTACTTTAAGATCATTTCGCTGTCTTTAGCCTTGCAGCTCTTTCGGCTGATGGCGGTTGCGGTGATTCCGGGAGATGGTCCAACTCCAATGACAAATACTGTTTATCGCGAAAATATTCATACTGTTGAATTTTTCAGAAAGGGATGGGAGTTTTCCCAACCGGTTCTTGACCTTGGGACTGATCAGCAACTTATTCTGAAGTTTGATGAATTATCCGGGGAGACAACCAATTTTTATTATACAATTTCCCATTGTGATGCAGCATGGAACGCTTCCAGGTTGTTGCCCTCGGAATATATGGAAGGTTTTACTGATAACCCGATAAACGATTATGCCCCGTCGGTCAATACCACTGTAAAGTATACAAATTACCAGTTAAATCTTCCTAATGAGCAGGTTAAGTTCCTGATTTCAGGCAATTATCTGCTTTCCGTTTTTGATGAGGCAAACAGGGCCACTCCCGTTCTGACAAGGCGTTTTTATGTACTTGAGCCACTGACGGATATCCGGGGAGAGGTGAAGAAATCGACCTTTGAAGGATACAAGGGTCGTGATCAGGAAATTGATTTTACGATAGATTATTCCCACATGAACATTTTGGATCCGCATACGGAGGTCAATGTGTTGTTGATGCAGAATTCCCGCGCAGACAATTGTCTTACCAGGCTAAAACCGATGTTTGTACGGGATAACCAACTAATTTACGATCTTAGCCGTGAGAATATCTTTCCGGGTGGTAACGAGTTCCGGAATTTTGATTCCAAAGATCTACGGATTAATGGATTAGGAGTCATAAATACCGAATTTGCTGATCAGGTTTATCATGTTACTTTAAGACCCGATCAGATTCGCAGGACTACTGACTATCTTACGGAAAATGATATGAACGGTCGTTTCCTTGTGAAAAATAACCGCGCCAATGATCCGGACCTTGAGTCCGATTACATTCAGGTCCATTTTTCGCTGGAGATGGCAGAACCTTTGTCGGGTGGTCGTATTTATATTTTTGGAGGGTTATCTGATTGGCAATGTCTTCCGGTCAACGAAATGAAATGGAATTATGAGCTTAAACGATACGAAGGGGCATTATCGGTTAAACAGGGGTTTTACGATTATCAATACGTTTACGTGTCAAACGGGGATAACCGGATTGATAACACCCTGCTAGAGGGAAGTCATGTAGAAACCGAAAACGATTACCAGATATTTGTTTATTACCACAGCTTCTCCTCCAGGTATGATAAACTGGTTGGATTCCGGACAATCAATTCAGTCAAAAGGTGAAAAAACTGCCCGATCGGTTAATGTCGGCCTCTATATCTATTTATTGTATTGATTATGATTAGTTTAGTATGTTAGGCCAAACTGCCAGAGTGGTATAGTGTTCAAATATCCAAGTTCAATGTCATCTCTTACGATAAAGGCATTTTCCATACCTTGGATTTGCTTCAATCCTTTGTTTTTTCCACCAACTTCAAACGTATAATCACCAATCCGAAAATCAGCTATAGGGGATACTATTACGTCATAATTTACTCTAAGCTGATTCAGAAATAATGTTTCTCTTATGTTCCCTGCATTAGAGTTCTCGTTTGCTAAACTGTAAATCAAATTACTATTGTCAAGATAAATTTTATCCACCTTGCCCAACCCCCTTATTCCTCCGGTAGAATCCCTTAGTTGTGCTATCATTCCGGCTTCTTCAATATACAGACAATAATCAGTTATGTTATTCCGGCTTGCGGAAAGTGCAGTTGCTATACATGTCATATTGGGCTTAAACGGCACACTTTTAGCAATAATGGCCAGCAATTGCTTCAATTTTCTGCCAGTGGACACATTCATCCCGGCATACAACGGAATATCTGTTTCCAAAGTTTGATTAACAATCTGTTGTAATTTCATATCAAATCCTTCCTCTAATGCAAAAGGATAATACCCTTTTTTCAGATAATCTTCAAATAAAGGCAATGGATGTTTTACTCCGGGAAGTTCGGCTTTATGACCCAGAATTTCTTCCAAAGAATACGGCTGAACAGTCATTTGATGAAACAATTGCAAATACTCCCTGAAAGACAATCCTTGCATATTATACATTACAGCTCTGCGACTTAAATCTGAGGCTCCCTTTTTGATATCCAATACCGAAGAACCGGTAAACACAACATACAGTTCCGGATGATAATCATATATCAGTTTTAGTTCTTTAGCCCAGTCTTTGTATTTATGTATTTCATCTATAAACAGGTATTTTCCACCGCGCTTTACAAAATCACCGGCTAAATCAATCAGCCTGTTGTCGGCAAAATAAAAGTCCTCCGCAGTTACATAAAGCGTCTCAGCAGGATCCAGATTCTTTTTAATATGCTGTAAAACCAGCGTAGTTTTTCCAACGCCACGTGGACCAGTAAGTCCAATCATACGACTTTTCCAATTCATTTCAGCATAAATGTAGCGGAAGAAACCGGTATCGGTCTCTCTTAAAAGCTTCTTAAACTGTTCAAATAATTTGTCCATAGCGGTTTATTTTCTGCAAATGTAATAAATATGCACTTTAATAGTGCGCTTATTGACAGAAAATGCACTGTCAAGGTGCAAAAAAATCATATTTTGCTTGATCAAATATCGAACTTAATAATTCATTTAAAAAGAAAAGTTGCAGTAAATAATTAATTTACTGCAACTTTATTATTTTGATTGAGGTTTTTAATGGGCCTTACTTCACCTCTTCAAAGTCAACATCGGTTACTTCACCGTCCCCTTTGGGACCTGGTTGCTGAGCTCCGGGATTTCCCTGATGTCCTCCGCCTGCAGCACCTTCCGGTCCGCCTTGCGCACTTGCCGCATTGTACATCTCCTGTGATGCAGCCTGGAACACGGTATTCAATTCAGTGGTTGCCGCATCAATACCTGCGATATCCTGAACTTTATGCGCCTCTTTCAATTTCGCTAATGCGGCTTCGATCGGACCTTTTTTATCAGCGGGAAGTTTGTCTCCAAACTCTTTTAACTGTTTCTCGGTCTGGAAAATCAGAGTGTCGGCATGATTGAGTTTTTCAACTTTCTCTTTTGCCTTTTGATCCGATTCTGCATTTGCTGCAGCTTCGTCTCGCATCCTTCTGATTTCCTCTTCGGTCAGACCTGTTGTCGCTTCAATGCGGATAGACTGTTCCTTATTGGTTGCCTTGTCTTTTGCCGTAACATGAAGAATACCATTGGCATCGATGTCAAAAGCAACTTCAATCTGTGGAACACCACGTGGTGCAGGTGGAAGTCCGTCGAGATGGAAACGACCAATCGTTTTATTTCCGGAAGCCATTGGTCTTTCACCCTGAAGAACATGGATCTCAACTGATGGCTGACTATCTGCGGCAGTAGTAAAAGTTTCTGCTTTTTTTGTTGGGATTGTTGTATTGGCTTCGATGAGTTTTGTCATCACACCACCCATTGTTTCAATACCCAAAGAGAGGGGAGTCACATCGAGTAATAATACATCGGTTACCTCACCTGAAAGAACACCACCCTGAATGGCTGCTCCAATGGCAACTACTTCGTCGGGGTTCACCCCTTTTGAAGGGGCTTTTCCGAAAAAGCTCTGAACTTTTTCCTGAATGGCAGGAATACGTGTTGAACCACCGACAAGAATCACTTCATCAATATCTTTGATAGTCATGCCTGCATTCTGTAATGCTTTACGGCAAGGTTCCATCGTTGCATTGATGAGCTTGTCGCATAATTGTTCGAATTTGGCACGGGTAAGTGATTTAACAAGGTGCTTTGGCACTCCGTTAACTGGCATAATATATGGAAGATTGATTTCGGTCTGCGTTGAACTTGAAAGCTCAATTTTGGCCTTTTCTGCAGCCTCTTTCAGACGTTGTAGGGCCATAGCATCTTTATGCAGGTCTACACCTTCATCTTTTTTGAACTCATCGGTAAGCCAGTCTACAATCGCCTGGTCGAAATCATCTCCACCAAGGTGGGTATCTCCATCAGTTGATTTAACTTCAAAAACGCCATCGCCAAGTTCAAGAATAGAAATATCAAATGTTCCACCTCCGAGGTCAAAAACAGCGATTTTCATATCCTTGTGCATCTTGTCTAGACCATAAGCCAATGAAGCGGCAGTCGGTTCGTTGATGATACGACGTACTTTTAAGCCGGCAATCTCACCCGCTTCTTTGGTTGCCTGACGTTGTGAATCATTGAAATAGGCAGGGACCGTTATAACAGCCTCTGTAACTTCTTGTCCAAGATAATCCTCAGCTGTTTTCTTCATTTTCTGAAGAACCATTGCTGAAATCTCCTGAGGAGAATAAAAACGGTCGTCAATTTTCACCCGTGGGGTATCATGATCTCCCTGGATCACAGAAAAAGGGACTCTGCTGATCTCTTTTGAGAGATTGGTATAGGGCTCGCCCATAAACCGTTTGATTGAGGATATCGTTTTTGCAGGGTTTGTAATCGCCTGACGTTTAGCAGGATCTCCAACCTTGCGTTCGCTGTTTTCAACAAATGCGACAACGGATGGGGTCGTACGTTTCCCTTCGCTGTTGGGGATCACCACCGGTTCGTTGCCTTCCATTACGGCAACACAGGAGTTGGTTGTTCCTAAGTCAATTCCAATAATCTTTCCCATTTTTTTATAGTTATATTTAAAACTGTTGATTCAATATTTTTACGATTAATCTTACCTCACCAATCGTTGTGCCAAGTTTGGCAAAACGCTTTATTTGGTAATAATGGCATAAGAAAATGACCGGTCGCGATCCTGGGTGTCACCTTTTGTGACAAAACGACAGAACAAACCTGGTCGCGTCAGAAAATGAAAAGAAAGAATGAAAATTCACTGATCCACGAAAGGCTTTAGTAGGGAGGAAATCATTAAACAATTGCCAGTGGGTGACAGCAAAATATTCCGTTACCTTCCGGATCCAGACTTACATCGTGCACTAAAACGATATAGCTTTAAATATATTTGAAAACAAAAGGGGTTCAAACTTGCAACGTATGTCAAAATTTATAACTTTGAACGAACAATTTTAATCCCATAAATAGACGTAAATGAAAACAAAAAAAAGTGAAACGAAGTTGTCGGAACGACTGCAATCGCTGGACGTATTGCGCGGATTTGACATGTTATGGATAGTGGGTGGAGGTAGTTTGATTGCAGCCTGGGCCAAAGGGACGAACTGGGGCTGGATGAATGTTCTTGCAGCTCAGCTTGAGCATGTTAGCTGGGAAGGATTTCATTTTGAAGATCTGATATTTCCGATGTTTATGTTTATTTCAGGGGTGGCTATCCCTTATGCAGTTACCGCAAAGGTTGAGCAGGGGGTAAACCGAAAACTGCTGTTTAATAAAATATTACGGAGAGGTATACTGCTGGTTATTTTAGGAATTATCTACAACGGTAATTTACGGCGTGATTTTGATGGTATCTCAGACATGCGTATCGCCAGTGTTCTTGGACAAATTGGTCTTGGATATCTGTTTGCTGCAACTATCGTATTATATACAAAATCTTTTAAAACACGGGTTGCGTGGTTGGTTGGTATAATGGCAGGAATTGCTATTCTTCAGCTCGTTGTGCCGGTTCCTGGACATGGTGCAGGCCTCTTACTGGATCAGCAGTGGAATATTAATGCATGGCTCGATCGCATGTTGATGCCCGGAAGATTACACGGTACAGTCTATGATCCGGAAGGGTTATTGTGCATTGTTTCAGCAATCACAGTTACGTTGATGGGCGCTTTAGCCGGGTCGGTTCTGCGTGATGGCGAGCCTGCCTCTCAACGAAAAGCGGCTACACTGGCAGTTGGAGGAGCAGCATTAGTGGCTGTTGCCCTTCTGCTATCTCCATTTTATCCGATTATCAAGGCATGCTGGACCGTTCCATTCAATATGCTGGCAGCAGGGATTAGTGCAATGTTATTATCCTTGTTCTATTTTTCCATCGATGTAAAAGACTGGACTCATGGCATATTTTCTTATAAGATTTTGTTCTTTAAAGTAATTGGCATGAATTCGATCACCATATATCTGGGTCACTCAATTATCGATTTTGATCATGCCTCCCATTTTTTCCTTGGTTTTACCGCCCTTCCAATGGGACCATGGGTTGAGCTTCTTGGAGCGATTGTCCTGGAATGGTTACTCCTCTATTACTTATATCAGAAGAAAATTTTCCTCCGGGTTTAATTTCAGATAACATTAAAGAATCACGCAAAGCCGCAAAGTTTTATTTCTTAGCGTCTTTGCGTGATTCTTTTTACGATGCTACCCAATCCGAATGAGTTGCACGAAAATGCTAACATTGGTGTAATATAAGCTATTATATCCTTGCGGGTAAATATTTTTCCGATTTAGGTTATTTGCCGAACGAAAACTAATAATTAGCTCTGCAGATCCATCGATTTTTCTACTTTTGATGCGGATTTATCAATGTAGAAGCTAAAATTATGTCAGTACAAAAAGAGGTAAAAAGGGTAACTACCCATGTTCTTGCGGAGATGAAATTGCATGGAGAGAAAATCTCGATGCTTACTGCATACGATTTCAGCATGGCCAAACTGGTTGATGAAGCGGGGATAGATGTGATCCTTGTGGGCGATTCAGCTTCGAATGTAATGGCTGGAAATGAAACTACACTCCCCATTACACTTGACCAGATGATCTATCACGGAAAGTCCGTTGTAAAGGGGGTTACCAGAGCTTTGGTTGTCGTAGACATGCCCTTTGGGACTTACCAGGGAAATCCGCTCGAGGCACTTAGTTCAGCAATCCGAATCATGAAGATTACCCATGCCGATGCCGTTAAGCTCGAAGGGGGTAAAGAGATCATCGAATCGGTTGAACGGATTGTGCTGGCCGGAATTCCGGTAATGGGTCACCTGGGACTGATGCCACAGTCAATTCATAAATATGGCACATACACTGTTCGGGCAAAGGAGGAGATTGAAGCCCAAAAACTACTGGAAGATGCACATCTGTTGGAACAAGCAGGATGCTTCGCAATTGTGCTTGAAAAAATACCTGCAAAACTTGGGAAACAGGTTGCTGAAGAGCTAAGGATTCCGATTATCGGTATTGGCGCCGGTGGAGGTGTTGACGGCCAGGTTCTGGTAATTCATGACATGCTGGGCATGACACAGGAGTTCTCCCCCCGTTTTCTACGCCGGTATCTTAATCTTGCTGCCGAGATCAAAGGAGCAGTTGGAAATTACGTTGCAGATGTAAAATCGCGCGATTTTCCCAACGAAAAGGAACAGTACGACTAAAGCGGAACAAAATGGTTCTGGCTGATCGCAGCTGGCTGAATTATTGTAGAATAATAGTAAACCCATATTTTGATAAAAGAGCCCAGTCGGGAGTGTTTTAGCTAGCCGCCAGCCGAAAATTGCCAGTCGGAATATATAAACATCCATATTTTTCTTATAATCCATTTTTTAATGTCTCAGCTTTCAGTTCTGTTTGAAGATAATCATATCATTGCGATCAACAAGCGGTGCGGAGATATTGTGCAGGGGGATAAGACAGGCGACCGCACACTGGGGGACGATGTTAAGGAGTATATCAGGGAGCTTTACAATAAGCCCGGGAATGTTTATCTGGGTGTAACTCACCGCCTCGACAGACCTACCAGCGGGGCAGTTCTGTTTGCCAGAACTTCAAAAGCCCTGACAAGACTCAATGAACTGTTCAAGGAGGATCGGGCGATCCATAAAACCTACTGGGCTGTGGTAGACAAGAAACCGGAGCAATTAACCGCACAGCTCGATCATTGGCTTGTCCGTGATCCAAAGCAAAATAAGTCGTTTGCCTATCCCAATGAACGGAAGGAGTCAAAGAGAGCTAGTCTGACTTACCGATATATAGGCTCATCCGATAAATTCCACCTGATTGAAATTGAGCTGCATACCGGCCGTCACCATCAAATCAGGGCGCAGCTTGCAGCGATTGGACTTCATATCAAAGGTGACCTGAAATATGGCTTTCCGCGATCAAACAGCGACGGTGGAATCCACCTTCATGCACGCAAAAT
>CAIXCY010000063.1 GCA_903918045.1 uncultured Bacteroidia bacterium | reverse complement strand
GGAAGTTTATAACACGATCCAATCAGAATTTAAGAAAATTGCAGAGAAGCTACAATTCCGGAATATTCATTTCATCCCGATTTCGGCAAAGAATGGAGACAATGTGGTTGATGCATCGGTCAATACGCCATGGTATCATGGCGAAACGTTGCTGACTCTTCTCGAAAGTATTCCGGTACATAATAACGACAACCAGCTTGCTCCCCGTTTCCCGGTTCAATATGTGATTGAGGCGCCAAATGAGGATGGTACCGTTTACAAAGGTTTTGCAGGAAGGGTTGCCGGAGGATTTTTTAACGTCGGAGACAATGTTCTGGCGTTGCCATCCAACAGGGTGTCTATTATTAAAGCCATCGACGAAGGTCCGGATTCGATATCCAAAGCAATTACCCCACAATCTGTCACAATCCGACTCGACGGTAATCTGGATATAAAACGGGGCGATATGCTTGTCCGGATAAACCGGAATTATCCCAAATACAGCTCGATGATCACGTTAAATGTATGCTGGCTGAACGTAAAACCGCTTCATGTTGGTGACAAATACATTATCCAGCATACCACCGATGAAACAGTGGCAGTTGTAACCGATATCCGCTACAAGGTAAATATCAATACCCTTGAAAATATTACAGACGTAGAAAGTGTTCTGGTGAATGATATAGCACACATCACAATAAAAACATTAAAGCCGCTAAAATATGACGATTATAATGAGAACCGGATTACCGGCAGCCTGATATTAATTGATGAAAATACGTTTGAAACAGTGGGTGCCGGGATGATTGTAACTGATGAAGATATTTACTCCTACAATATTTAATTTTTGATAATTTCCGTTGGTATATCTTCCATGGTTGATTAAATTTTTCAAATCAGATCGAATACTCCACATTATCGATCCAACCCGATTTTATAGCATGCAGAATTAATTCATTTACATTCGAAACTTCCACTTTTCGGAAGATATTCCGACGATGGGTATTCACCGTATGATGACTAATTGCTTTGTAGGAGGCAATTTTCCTTGTAGTCAATCCATCTGCGATTAATTTTACAATCTCAATCTCAGAAGCCGTAAGTGATTGCTGTAATTCACCCTCTGCCCGATTCAGATTTTGATAAACAGAGAGTCCTGAGATCTTATCAGAATAGAAATCTTCCCCGTTTAACGTGGCATCAAATGCCCCGATCAACTCCTCTTTTGCTGCATTCTTATAGACGATATTCCTGATTCCCACTTTAGAAAGTGAAGCAAATTCCACCGTTGTAAGGGAATTGGTCAGTATTAAAACCGATAACTTAGGATAATTCTGCCTGATCAACCTCAGATCATCAACACCCTGGAAATCAATATTTGCAAAATCAACAATTAAAAGACTATCCTGAAATTCTTTTAGTAGTTTATTAAGCTCGACCCGATTTGCGGCAATCCCCCCGAGGTTATAATGACCCTCACTTTCGATAAGAGCTCTAAGGGACTCAATCGCCAGGAACTGAGAATCCGCAATAATTATATCTTGAATTTTATTTAACTGCAAAACATTAGCATATTAGAGTTTAAAAATATCTGGAATCTCTAGTAAAATGATGTATATTTGTGTTGAATTTTTAATTGAATTGGATTAAATATTTAATCATGCTGACACAAAAGACCAGATATGCCATGCTTGCGTTGGTCAAATTAGCCAGGGAATATGGCAAAGGGACCTTGATGATTAACGAGATTGCCGAAAGTGAGAAAATTCCCAAGCGCTTTTTGGAATCTATATTGCTGCAGTTTAAGAACAATGGCTATTTAGGTTCTAAACTGGGGAAAAATGGGGGTTACTTCCTGGTCAAAAAACCTGAAGAGATCAGCCTTCTCGAAATCGTCCGTTTATCTGAAGGAAGCATTGCACTGCTGCGATGCACTTCGGTGAAGTATTACGAACCTTGCGACCATTGTAAAGATGAATTGACTTGTTCCATACGCGGTACATTTAAGGAAATCAGAGATTTCACATTTAACAAATTAGAAAAAACGTCATTGGCTATGCTGGCACAGGAGTAAATTTGGGGCAGAAACCGCTCAAAAATTACGCTGCTCGCAAAACCTTTATTTTACTCACTTCCAGAACTTTAATTTACAAATTGTCTTGCCCAGTTCATAACATTTGAAGGGGGTCGGTTGGCATTTAGTTCTTTCCCCATGAATTGCATATAGGGATCAACGTAACCAAAGAATTTTTTATACCCACTACACAGGTAATTGAGCCCAGGTTCTCCATCATTGGTTTTCAGAAACCGGTGTTTCGGACATTCGCCATGACATGCAAAACGATATGTGCATTTTAAGCATTGCTGCGGTAACCCGGCTGATTTATTTTGTCCGAATTCCTGCTGTTTATCAGACTGAACCAGACCAAAAAGTGTACGCTCTTTTATATTGCCCAGTTTAAATTCAGGATAAACATAATGGTCACATGAATAAACGTCCCCGTTGTGTTCAATAACCACCGCATCACCACAGTTTTTTGAGAAAACACAAATACCTGCAGGTTCCCCTACCCAGTTGGCCAATGCCGCATCAAACTGTGAAACGTATACTTTTCCCACATCCCGCTTGACCCATTCTTTAAAAATAGTGATTAAGAAATCTCCAAAATCAATTGGACGTACCGACCAGTCGGTAACATAAGCGTCTGGATCATCGGGGCCCACCAGACTTAAACTAAGTGGATCGGTAATCTTTTTGGTCCGCTCGATCACAGGTATAAACTGCAGGAAACCGCTTCCAATAAACTTCAGAAAATTATATATTTCGAGAGCATGCCCGGCATTGTGTCTGTGAACAACCGTTAAGGTATTAAAATCGACCTGATGCTTTTGCAGTAAAAGGATCCCTTTCATCACACTTTCGAACGAAGGTGAACCATTTTTGAAGGTACGGTAGGCATCATGAATATGTTTGGGCCCGTCAATAGAGATTCCTATAAGAAAGTTATGCTTCTTAAAGAAAGCACACCATTCATCATTGAGGAGCGTTCCATTGGTCTGAAATGAATTTTCAATCTTTTTACCAGCACCATGTTTTCTTTGCAGTTCAATCACTTTTTCGAAATAATCCAGTCCCAGTAAGGTAGGTTCGCCACCCTGCCACACAAATTGAATCGTATTTACCTGCTGAACAGCGATATATTGCTTTATAAATTTCTCAAGCAATTCATCACTCATCCGAAACGAACCTTCATCCCGGTAGAGCTTTTGCTTTTCGAGATAGTAGCAATAGGTACAATTTAAGTTACAGGCCGGACCTATCGGTTTGGCCATTGCCAAAAATGCAAAGGGTTTAATTGTATAAGCCATATTTTACTATTTATCAGAAACAGCCCTGAAACCGGTGTGCTCCATGCTGGTATCCTCTGTACATTTCATTCGGCGTGCATTGCGGTAACCGCTGCAATAGGTGTCATTACAGAGAAAGGAACCACCCCGTAGTACCCTTTTGAGCGCATAAGGTTCATCAGGATCAAAGCTTTTAACAGGTCCTTTGGGATTTAGAATTCCATTGGGTAAATTACTTTCTTTATAATAATCAACATGATAGAGATCCTCACACCATTCCCAGACATTTCCGGAGATATCATAAAGGCCATAACCATTGGGTTTAAATGATTTCACGGGTGAGGCACCATAAAAATGATCCCGAAGCGTATTTTTATGGGGAAACGATCCCTGCCACGAATTAGCCTTGGGTTCCCCCTGGTCAACTTTTTCATTGCCCCACGAGTAAATATTATTTTCAAGCCCGCCGCGTGAAGCATACTCCCATTCGGCTTCGGTTGGCAGGCGCTTTTTTGACCATTTGCAATAAGCCTGAGCATCATACCATGAGACATGAACAACAGGAAGGTTCTCCTTCCCTTTGATATCCGAATCTTTTCCCTGTGGATGTTTCCAGTTTGCCCCTTCGGTCCATCTCCACCATTGGCTGTAATCCGATAAGTTTACTTCATGGTCAGGCGCTGCAAAAACCAAAGAAGCAGCAACCAAAGTGCTTTCGTCAGGCTTTTGAGTTCCCGGAGGCAACTGTTTTTTAAGCTCTTCCCAGTCGGGTTTCTGCTCAGCTGTAGTTATGTAGTTGGTTGCTTTAACAAATTCAGCAAACTGCGCATTGGTAACCTCCGTTTGATCAATCCAAAAACCATCAACGGTAACCTTATGTTTGGGGTATTCATCTGGTGCAGCCTGATCGTTATCGCCTCCCATCTGGAAGGTTCCCCCTTTGACAAATACCATCCCATCGTGAGAAAGCTTACCCTCCTTAATGCATTGAGCAGTTTGTCCAGGTTTTCCAAAGCGATCCGGAGCTTTCATGCAGCACGATTTGATTGCTGAATCAGTAACCGCCTTAAGTGACAGATCACTGGCTTTGGTTTTATTTCCCTGAGTACCGTTCGCACATGAAACAAATAAAAGGGCTATAAAGATAAAGGCTCCGATCAAACCAAGGGTAATGATTAAAAAACGATTTGTCATATATCAATATTTTTCAAGGGGTTACAATATTCCAATTAGGATCAAACTTTTCAATATCTTCCAGCAACTCCCTTAGCTTAAACACATTTCCTTCTCTTAGAACATCATTTCCGAATACAATCGATCTGAATTTTTCGGGATCAACTATTCCTTCAATGAATTTCTGTTTTGGGATGGTCAAGGTGAAATCAACGGGAATATCAGGTTTATTTTCTTTGTAATGAAGCACCCCATTTTTCAGTGTTACAAGAAGATTTTTATTGACATCCGGGAATATAAAACGAACACTCACATTTTTTCCAGCTGCTTTTTCACCATCAATGGCAATGCTAAAATAATCAAATATTGCCTCAATCGATAACTTCCGGAGGTATTTGGCAGAGCGTCTGTCTTTTCCGGTTTCAGTCGCCTGATGTTTACTTTCACGCAGCTCTTTTGCTCCAACAAGGTACAAATTTCGCCAGATAGCCGATTCACTCTGATAAGCAATTTGTTCAAAGGTATCTGCCTGCAAATTACGTGCCTCCTGATTATTGGGATTTGTAAAGACGACATGTTTGAGTACCTCAGCCACCCAGCGGTACTCCCCTTTTTTAAAGCTTGTACGGGCTTTTGAGATTACGGCAGCTTCGCCACCCATAAATTCAGTATATCTTTTTGCCGCTTCCACCTCCGGTAGTTTATTGTAATTCGCCGGATTTCCATCCCACCATCCCAGATATAACTGATAGACAGCCTTTGAGTTATGCTGGATTGTGCCGTAGAAACCCTGGTTATACCATTTCTTTCCCAATTCTTCGGGCAGTTTAATGGTTTCTGCTATCTCATCCATATTCAGTCCTTTGTTTGCAAGATGAATGGTCTGGTCATGAATATATTTATAGAGGTCTCTTTGATCTTCCAGGAATTTGATGCTTCGTTCATGCCCAAAGATTGGCCAGTGATGCGACGGGAAAACAACTTCAGTCTGAAAGCCAAAGAGGTCGATGGCATCGTCAATATAGGAAGACCATGCTTTTGTATCGCGCACCTTGGCTCCACGCGGAGTTAAAACGTTGTGCAAGGTATGGGTGGCATTTTCCGCAGGACAAAATGCCTTGTATTTCGGAACAAAAAAATGCAATTCAGCAGGTGCTTCACTTCCTGGCGTTAACTGAAAAACCAGTTTCAAACCATCAATAGTGAGGGTGTCCACAGATTTACTGATCAGCACATTAGGCTCCAGTAAACTGGATGAACCGCCTCCAATAAATCCTTTGCCTAACCCGGAGTCGACTGTCCCATATTCATTTTTTGGGAGGGAAACGCCAAACTGATAGCCGGCTCTGCGGGACATCGCATTTCCAAGGAGGATGCTTTCGCTCACAACTTCAGAATAGAATCCTGATGGAACAATGTATTTAACTTTTCCCGATTCGATATCAGCGGCACTTGCAACACCTTCGATGCCACCAAAATGATCGGAATGACTATGTGTTGTTATTACTGCTAAAACAGGTTTGTCACCAACAT
Organism: uncultured Bacteroidia bacterium; assembly: GCA_903918045.1. Lineage (GTDB taxonomy): Bacteria > Bacteroidota > Bacteroidia > Bacteroidales > Prolixibacteraceae > JAAFHB01. The sequence goes on along the minus strand of CAIXCY010000063.1, from coordinate 4,677 downwards.
ATTTCTTCACAAGGTTTAGTCCGGCACGTGATGCATCTGCATTGGATAAAGGATCAACCACGATATAACCTGTATTTGTTTCAATTATCGACATTGTTGCCACATCAAAGGAGCGAATCTGATAAATTCCATCCACAACTTTAAATAGCCCATTGGTTATATTGAGTTTAGCCTGTCTCCATAGCGCGGGATTTACCGACTCAGGTGATTTTCCGGTCAGGAAATCGTAATCATGTGTATTTACAATACTTACGCCAGCTTCATTCCGGATTATGCCACTATCCAAAGTAGCAATAAATCCTCTACGCGCTTCAATAAAATCGGTTGAATCGGCAAAATCCAACTGATTATAAACGGCCTTATTCATCTTGGCGGTGAATTCGGTAGCGCTCTTTGGAAGGTTGTTTAACTGGTCCTGTGCCGACACTGAATAGTTCAGAACAAAGCCAAAAATCAGAGTTAAAGCGGTTTTTAAAAGATACTTAAACATATAGCTTAGATGATATAATTTAATTACAAACGTAAGGCAGATCCCTAAACTCCAAAATACCATAGATAGGGTATAATGCCTACCTAAAGGTCAGTATAAGGATTAAATCGTCACCGGAATAATGAAAAAATCAACCAACAATCTTCTTCTTAACACTGGAAGATAGCTTGTTAATTTTCGCAAAATCATCAAGCGCTTCAATGACATTCCTGCTAAAATTGCCATTATCAAAAAGCGGCGCCAGGGTGACAGCTTTGCGCGAATAGGATTCGTTTATAACAATCTCATTGATTGCAGCGGTCAGCCTCTTCACTGTGAGTTTTTTGGCTGGCAGGTTAATGCCAAGTTTAAGTTTTTTCACCCTGTTCGCGTTATCGGGTTGGTCATGTGCAAACGGGACTAATATTTGGGGCAAACCGGCAGAGAGTGCCTGAGAGGTAGTTCCAACACCACACTGATGAACGACGGCCTTGCAAAGTGGAAAAAGAGCCGAAAATGACTCATAATCTGACAGGTAAATGCGAAGATTTTGTCCGGCTTCTACAGGAATATTTTTCGCATTATCACCGGTCAAAAATATGGCCCGGATTCCAGTCCTTTTCACGGCTTCGTAGGCGACATCAAAAAAATTGCTTTCCATCTGGACAATTGCAGAACCAAGTGTAAATACAAAGGGTGCAGATCCGTTTGTGACAAATTTCAGAAGCGAATCAGGAAGTTTTAAAGTTTCCCCTTTTCCGAATAACGGGAAACCGATTTGTCTGAGATTTTTAGGCCAGTCAGATTGTGGTGTGGCAAAGTGTTCAGGAAACAGCGCAAGTGTGCGGTAGGGTGAAAAGAACCTGATAAGCTGATTTTCTTTTATTAATGGCAATCCCTCCCGTTCGCGCAGTGCATAAACCGGCAAAAACAAATTTCGGGTTGAACGGCTAAGGATCGTAAATATCATCTGATGAAATAAAGGACCAAGTAGCTTTAACCCGGCAAAGAGGCCATAACTTCCCAGCAAAGGGGGATCAAAAGCCGAAAACATCGCCGATGGCTGCAGAACACAGGAAATCCATGGAATACCTCTTTTTTCTGCGACTAACGGAGCTGCAAAGGTGAGAAGATGGGAGATGATCAGATCACAATCCTCTGTGGCCTCCATCAAAACCCGGTAATTGTCTTCAATATATGGAAGTATAAGTTCGCGGACGATAAATTCGGTGCCCCGAAGTGAATCATTGGCCTTATTCATCCATAAATCGACCGGTCCGACATCATCGGGACCCGGACGCATCGGGATAAACGAAAAGCCACCCTTTTCAACCAGCTCCTTATAATGGGGATGTGTAACAATTGTTACATAATCGCCGTGATTCCTCAGAGCCCCGGCTACAGCCAGATAAGGATGTAAATCGCCCAGTGAACCCAATGTGACCAATACAATTTTACGCATACCTAAAATTTTTTGTTATTTCTCACGAAATTTCAATCTCCTGTTTACTTCTTTCAACAAAATAAAATCCGTTGCTGCACTTTTACTTTAGTCTCTGTAAAAACTGCAAAATTTAACCGCAGAGAACGCTAAGAAAAGCCGCAGAGAGCCGCAAAGCCTAAATTAGAAAAAGAATATCTCTGCGTTTCTTTGCGACTTCTTTGCGTAACTCTGCGGTTAAAATACTTTTGATAGACCATCCAGGATTGAAAACAGAATTAATACAAAAATAATTACTTGACTGGAGCGGATTGTCCAGGGATAACAAACCCGCCGACAGGTTTGATTTTTTCGTAATCCACAACATCGGTCATTTTCGCCCATTCAAAATATTCCTCTGCCAGTTTATCCACTACTAAAGGAAACTGTTCAGCCACGTTTTTTGTTTCGCCGGCATCCTTATCCAGATTATATAATTCCCATTGATACCCGGGATAGGTTGAGACAATTTTCCATTGCCCCTTGCGGACAGCCCGGTTTCCGGCGCGTTCCCAGAAGAGCGCTCCTTCCCGGTTTACTTCGGAAGTTTTGCCTTCCAGAACGGGTAAAAGACTCTTGCCGGAAAGCGGATTGATATCGTGTCCCTTAAATCTCTTAGGATATGTGGCGCCTGCCAGTTCATAAAATGTTGGAGCCAAATCGATGATATGACCGGTTCCCTTAACGATGGTTCCACCTTTTATTTTCCCTGGGAAGAAAGCGATAAACGGGGTGCGGAAACCACCTTCATGCATGTTGTTTTTATATTGCCTTAACGGAGTATTCGATAAATATGCCCATGGTTGCTCCTGATAATCAAACGATCCTGCAGTTCCAACCGGACCTGAATTTTTCACAAGACCTCTGTTCCGGGGATTTAAGCTGCTAAAACCACCCTGTGCCCCATTATCGGAAAGAAAGACAACCAAGGTATTTTCATCCTTTTTTAACGCTTTAATCTTTTCCAAAATTTTCCCTACACCCTGATCCATACGGTCGACCATCGCCGCGTATACTTCCATTTTAGCTTTCCAGAAATGCTGTTCATCCCAGGTCAGTTTATTCCAAAATGGAACTTCCGGATCACGGGCAGCTATCGTTTGGGTTGAATCAACAAGCCCAAGCGCCCGCTGACTTGCAATACGCTGAATCCGGAGGGAATCCCAGCCTAAATCATATTTCCCCCGGTATTTTGCAATATCTTCCGGTAATGCCTGCAACGGCCAGTGCGGTGCTGTAAAGGCGACATAGAGGAAAAACGGTTTATTCTCACTTTTTTGTTCATCGAGAAACTCAACTGCATTTTTCGCTACCTCATCGGTAAAATAATAGCTGTTTGGCTTTGGATGGAGGCGCTGGTTGTTTTTCAACAGTAGAACCGGGTAAGGTTTATCGCCGAATGGAAGTGGTTCGGCATCGAAATAGTTGGCTGCTCCACCTGCAATTCCGTAATATTTATCAAATCCGCGCTGATTGGGCCACGACAGGCTGTCTTTGCCAACATGCCATTTCCCGGACATCAGTGTGCTGTAGCCAGCTGTTTTAAGCACCTCCGCGAAGGTTAGTGACTCCAGATTCAGATAACCCTGATAGGCAGGTAATCCAAGGTTTACATCAAAATACCCAATTCCCGCCTTATGGGAGTGGAGGCCTGTAATCAGTGAAGCGCGTGTAGGGGCGCAAATGGAATTGTTGTAAAACTCCTTAAACCGGACACCCCTTTGCGCCAACCTGTCAATATTGGGGGTATTAATCTCGGAACCATAGGATCCCAGATCGGAATATCCCATATCGTCAACCATGATCAGGACGATATTGGGTCGTGAATCCTTTTTTTGCTGAATAGGTTTGGCATTAACAGAAGTTGCAAGACCCGATAATGCAATTGCGATGGATAGTGTAATTTTCATGTGAGTGTGTATTTAAGGCTTTATTTTCAAGCAAAGGCGAAAAGAAATAAAACTTTACGGCTTTGCATGATATTAACATAATAGAAATCATTGTTGTCCGGGTAAAATTTAAAGATTCTTCGCTACGCTCAGAATGACAGCAAGTTATTGGGTTAGGGAGGGGAAGGGGGTTGGAAATGGCGGAGCCACTTCCAACCCCCTTCCCCTGTTATCTAAACAACTGTCATTCTGAGCGAAACGAAGTGTAGCGAAGAATCTTTTTGTGCGAAACGAAGTGTAGCGAAGAATCTTTTTGTGCGAAACGAAGTGTAGCGAAGAATCTTTTTGTGCGAATCTCCTTTACCCGGACAACAGTTAATTAAAAATCAATTTATTGCCTTTGAGGCCGATCCAAATTTAATAAACTTGCCCAGTACATCTTCCCAATCCAGAAGCGGATAGAGGTTGTTCTTTTTAGCCTGATCATCGAAAAGAGCTTTTAGTTCCTTCAGCTTTTCAGGGTATTTCTTCGCAAGATCATTTAGTTCGTTAAAGTCCTCGTTCAGGTTATAGAGTTCCCAGACATCCTTATCAAACCGAGCAGGATCTGAGGCGGTTGACAAATCGGGTAACTTAATCCAGTCAACCTTGGTTGTTCCATGTAAGGTTGCTGCTTTCCAGCCATCTTTATAAATTGAACGGGATCCGAAAATGTAATAATACTGTGTCTTATGTTTTGAAGGTGCCAGGGAATTATTAATTGAGTAAACCAGCGAGATTCCCTGGATCGAATCCTGTTTGATACCGTGGATAATTTTAGGCTGTTTGATACCCAGAAG
>CAIXCY010000062.1 GCA_903918045.1 uncultured Bacteroidia bacterium | reverse complement strand
TAAAAACGAACTTCGCTATATTGGTATGCCTGTAGGTGGAATCTGCTGCGGTTCAGTTTATTTAGGTGGTGACGGGAGATTGTGGCTTTGGGATATCTTTAACCAAAACCAGTTTGGGGTGATTACCAAAGTTCTTCCCGTTAAACTTCCGGGTTTTAATCTGAACGAGATTAACAATATGGCAGGTGCCCTGTATCTGGAGCCATTGACAAATATCTCTCCTTTGCAACAGGGATTTGCAATTTCAATCAAACAGAACGGGACAACAATATTAAAACGTCTTCATCAGGACGATTGGGACGAAGTCACCTTTGAGGCTACTTACCCGGTTGCGCTGATCACCTATTCGGCGAAGAATTTGCCACTTCAGGTAACGGTGGAGGCGTTCTCTCCGTTTATCCCGGGGAACGACAAGGACAGCGGTTTGCCTGTTACAATACAGTCAATTTCAGTTAAGAATTTGTCTCATAACCCTGTCGAAGTTGAGGTGATCGGTTGGCTCGAGAATAAGATGCTCCTTAATACAGAGAAGGTGCATAAGGATTTTGTCCGTATCAATAAAGTCGCTGAAAATAAATCGTATAAAGGCGTTGCACTTCAATGTTCTATCGATAATCCTGAATTGGCGAAGTCCCCCGATTATGGAAATATGTTTTTCGGATTGGTTGGTGATAAGGGTATTTATATCGACAATGTAATTACGAGTGCGGATAAATCTGCTTCAATCTTTAAAAATCTTGTTGTTGCATCGGATAATTCACCGGTTGCAGGGATAATCACCACGCATCAGCTGAAGCCTGGCCAGGAAGTAAAGAACGATTTTATCATTGCCTGGTATACCCCAAACCTCTCTTTTTACAGCAATGGAAACTCTCAGGGAATGACTGTTCAGGATACAGAATATCAGTATTATACATCGCATTTTGAGAATGCTGAAGCCGTTACTACGTACCTCGCTGCTAATTATCACACATTAAAGCATCAGACGCTTCTTTGGAAAAACACCTTTTATGACAGCACTTTACCCTGGTGGTTTCTGGAACGAACATTTATGAATATTTCAACACTTGCAACGACCACGACTCACCGGTTTAAATCAGGAAGATTTTATGCCTGGGAAGGGGTTGGATGCTGCCACGGTAATTGCACCCACGTTTACCAATATGCCCAGGCGATGTCGCGAATTTTTCCTGAACTCGAACGGGATACGCGTGAACGGGTTGACCTGGGTATCGGATTTGATGAAAAAACCGGAATGATCAGCATACGCGGTGAGAAAACCGGTCCTTCAATTGATGGCCAGGCAGGGACTGTTTTGCGCATTTATCGGGAGCATCAGATGAGTGCAGACGAGACCTTCCTGAGAAAAAACTGGTCAAAGATTAAAAAGGCCGTCGAGTTTATAATGCTCCAGGATAAGAATAAAGATGGGATGGAGGATACCCCCATGGAGAATACCCTCGATGCATTGTGGCATGGTGAGATCGCCTGGATTGTCGGTCTCTGTATCGCAGGAGTGCGTGCCGGTCAGGCCATGGCTGAGGAGATGAACGATAAGGAGTTCGCGGAGCTATGTAACCAGTATGTGACGATGGGAAGCAAGAATATGGAGCAGTATCTCTTTAATGGTGAGTATTTTATTCATCGTGCTGATCCTGAAGTGGGGAAGAAGGAGATCGGATCATTTAATACTTGTCATATTGACCAGGTTTACGGTCAGGCCTGGGCGTGGCAGGTGGGTCTGGGCCGGATAATCAGCGAAGAGAAAACGGTAAGTGCCCTGAATGCACTTTGGAAATACAACTATATGCCCGATGTGGGTCCGTATATCAAAAATCATAATGGCGGACGATTCTATGCATTAGCCGGTGACGGAGGAATGGTGATGAATACAAATCCAAAGAATGATGAAAATCCTTACGGGAATGCAAAGGCGTGGCAAATCGGTTATTTTGATGAGTGCATGAGTGGCTTTGAACATCAGGTGGCAGCCCACATGATGGCTGAGGGGATGACCGAAGAATCGCTCGTGCTTACCCGGTCAATTCACGATCGTTATCACGCATTCAAGCGAAATCCGTTTAACGAGATTGAGTGTAGTGACCATTACGGTCGTGCAATGGCAAGTTATGGGACATTCATCAGCGCCTGTGGTTTTACCTACCATGGCCCAAAGGGTCATATTGGCTTCTCGCCCAAACTGACACCCGAAAATTTCAGGGCTCCTTTTACTGCAGCCGAAGGATGGGGAACCTACAGTCAGCAACGGGATGAAAAATCATTCCTTGCTCAACTGAAAGTAAACTACGGAAAATTGACGGTGAAAAAGGTTAGTGTAGATCTGGATAAGAACCAAAAAGCAGTTAACGTTGAGGTAAAACAGAAG
>CAIXCY010000061.1 GCA_903918045.1 uncultured Bacteroidia bacterium | reverse complement strand
CTTTAGGTTACGGATTCGCCCGGTTGTTGCCTCCCAAAGTTCAGGCTGCTTTCCTTTTACGCGGAACTCCGGGGTAACCAGTTTTGTTTCGGCAGTCTGATTCGTAATAAAGTAAATATCGCCCTCCTTAAGTGACCGGTGACCGTAATGAATCGAGCGATCTTCAGGCAAAATGCAGTCAGGGGTGCATCCAATAAGTGCAAAAGCCTCCTGCATATCCATTCCGTTTAGGACCATCCCCTTCCCAACTTTACGTGATTTGATCGTTTTGCTATCCACATCTCCCCAAAGTTCAGAAGCCATCTGCTGCAATTGCTGATCGGCTGCCGGCTGGTTTTGCAGACTCGGCGAACGTTTTGGTGCAGGACCAAGGACCACCGCACCATCATTGACCAGTTGTTTAATTTTTGCCAAAACCTCGGGGCGCATCGTTTCAAGTTTTGGCAAGACAAGGATCCGGTATTGGGTACCATGCGGCAAGGTGATCAGACCATCTTTTACTGTCATATACTTTTCAATGACCTCTGCATTCATATAGTCAAACTGATAACCCACAGGCAACGCAGGATCGGCGATTCCGGTCATTTTCGGGGCGTCTTCCCCAATAAAATAGGCCACATCGGCGATATTCAGTCCCTGCTGAAGCATGTAATTTGTCCGTTTAAGATACTGTGTATAAACATCCATTTGAGAAAACCACGTGTTTTTGCGGTTAAATTCGTTACCGAACCAGGCATTTAAACCGGGATTTTTATCTTCATAAGGCTGGGAGATATAAACATGAAGGAGTGTATTATTGATCCCTTCGGCAAAAAACCGGTCGCCGCGTTGCTTAATCTTTCCAGGATAGCGGCTAAAAGCCCCGCCGCCGCAAGTATTTGATTCTGCAGATATTTTTGTTTTTCCATAGATATGGCCACAGGATGTTGCAGCGCGGTTTTCGATGTCGCCAAGTTCACCTTCGCTCCAAAATTCGCCTCCGATCTCATCCGACTGACCGCCATACATGAGAAACTCGCTTGGGAAACCCCAATGGCCATAACACTCCAGCCAGGTGTGCAATCCATGTTTATGGCTGATTTCACGTAAGCCTCCCACATAATCGTACGCAACTTTGTCTGCTACCATGCGGCGCATATCCCAAAGGAAACGGTCAGAAGCCTGTTCACTGTTAACGACCATTCCCCGATAGACAGGAAGGTAAGGTACTGCATCGTAACCATACCTTTGTTTAAACGCATCCAAAAATCCATCGGTAAAATTCTGTCCGCCGGTTTCGTAACTATCCTGCACAACTACCTTGAAACATTTCCGGTCTGCCTCGGGAATCCGTTTAAGAATCTCACCTATGTGGCTATAAAAATGCTTTTCAATATGCTTTTTACTCATCTTGTCAGCTTCATAGCCAGTGGCTTCGGGTGATGCAGGACTGTTTACAGTGCCTGTTGGTGTCATCCCGGCTCGGAGAATAACCCATTCGCCTTCAGGGATATCCCAGTTTATGGTTCCATCAGCTGCCTCGAAAGTTGTGAGATCGACCACCTTTGAGCCATCAATGACTGTCGACTTGTCGTCTGATTCAGGTTGCGCCGGCCACTGATAATCTTTCCAGTATGGCAATGGCGTGGGGTGCATCTTGGCTAAGGTCTTTTCACTGAATCTTTCCACACGGGGGGCGGCTCCGATTGTCACTTCAGCAAGCCCGCCATTGGGTTTTGTATGTTTTATTGTGAGTCTGAAGTTTTTTGATGTTGTAGCAGGAAATGAAACGACCACAGGGGCAAACGGATCAAAACCTACATTCAATGCCGGGTTTGAACGGTTGATCTCAAATTCAGAAAGGGTGCGATAGGTCCCGTTTGTCTCCTTCACCTGAAAAATGGCGTTCACATGCATCGGATATTCCGTTGGCCGAACAGAAAGAGTGCGTGCGGTAAACGACTCTTTTGACTCGAAATTAAGGGTAAATTCGTTACCGACAGGAAATTTAATCCCCGTTTTTTTATTTCCATCAGTAAGGGCTGAGAGATCTCCTACGTCGGGAGTAGCGGTTATTTTCCCGTTTTGAGTATTCAAAACCAGCTGGTCATCCTTCGGAACCGGCCAGGCAATCACCTTAACATCCTGAAAGGTCTCAATTGGTTTATCGAGTTTTTGGGAAAGTCTACGCGGACCCTTAACGCGCAGTTCTGATGCGGTGAGGTAACGCATCGCCTCTTCCGGCTTGATCCAGGGTCCGCCCGACTGGCTCCAACCCGGTGAGTTGAAAATTCCAATCTCTATATTAAGTTCTGTAGCTGTTTTCAGCGCTGCATGAAGGATGTCCCACCAGGCTTCGCTTAGCATCTTCACTTTCCCGTAAGGAACATCATCTAACCCGATATTCCCAATAAATGCCCGGTTAATACCTGCCTTTTTCATTGACTGAAGGTCCTTGATAACCCCTTCTTTGGAGATGTTGTCTGAGATCCAGTACCAGTAAACACTGGTTTGGATAGAGTCGGGGGGAGTTACAAAACCGCTGCGAAGGTTTGATATTGAAGTTTTCGAAGTTGCAGATGCACAAGACACAGCAAGAACCAGAATTAAGCACCAGGTCAATAATTTAACAATATTATTCATTATCAGAAATTTAGATCCAGTTAGATGTGTTTTATAATTTGTTAGTCAATCGTTAAATTTTTATAAAAATATGATTTTTATAAAGCCAGTAACAAAAATACCACAAAGAAAACCACGTACCAATACTGGTTGCGATATCTACTGTCAGGTTACCACTCCACGAAAACATCAACTTTGTAAATGGGGTAAATACTTCCTTAACCAAATGGGCCCCACCGATCTCAAAAAAAAGATAAATCGCAATGCAATTCATCCCTACAATGATAAAGAATCTGGAGGTTTTGGCAAATAATTTCCTTACATCAATCACCCAGTAAAAGAGGCAAAGTGCCAGGATAGCCCATCCACCACTGGCAAAAACGAAAGAGGAGGTGGCGATCTTTTTGATAATCGGGGTGATATTCATCCAGTCGAGCGAAAAGCCAATGAATAGTGCAGCCAAACCGGCCATCACCATTAACTGAATTTTCTTTTTTGCAGGTCGGTCACTCATCAAAAGCTGACCGAATAAAACACCCCATACCGTGTGAGCGATAGTCGGTATGGCATTAATTGATGCCCAGACACTTGTTTTTTCCACCCCTTCAATTTTAATATTCATCCAGGCGCCTAAATTATGATAAGCCTCCCACGGCTGGTTAAACCCATCGACCGGGAAGAACCGATATGCAAGATCTGTCAACAGTAGAGTGACCAGCGTAAAAATCAACTGAAAGGTGAAACTTTTTCGCCTGATTAGGACGGCCACCAGATAAGTCACTGATAATTGGGCAAGAACATCCTGGAACCTGAACACGATTTCACCCGGTCCGATGCAGTACAAAGCCCAGCCCAGAAATAGGAGCAACAAAGAGCGCTTTACGGCATGGTGCAAAATTTGTTTATTGGAATCTCCCTTCCTCACGCGGTTGGCAACGGCAAAAGGGATGGCCACTCCAACGATAAACATAAAGAACGGCTGGATCAGATCCCAGAAATTCAATCCGTGCCATTCATGATGATGGAGCTCCATGCCGAGAAATCGCATGATGGAGCTCCCTTCAATTGAACTGATATGGCCATAGAGACCTGTGCTTTCGCCGATCAGGAGAAACATCGTAAAACCGCGAAAGACGTCTACAGAGGTGACACGTTCCATAAAAACGGGTGGAGTATCTTTTGTCATTGGGTTTGTGTTGTGTTTAGTTAACGCTGGTAAAAATACACGTTTCATTTTAAACGTCACGATTAAACAAAATATTTCTCAATCTCAGAATCCTGTTTGTCGGGATTCCCTGTTAATTATAAGAGGGCTGATTTATTCCTTTTAGAATCGTATTTCCTGATTATTAATAGAATATAAAAATCTTTTCAATTTCGTATAATTGTAGAAAGATCGTGCCAACAATACTAAAAACAAAAGGCTATAGATTTTTCTTTTATATAATGCAGAACTTTTTAAAGCGAAATGGGATGAGTATTTTAACCTTTAGTAAATCATCAAATGCAGTTAGCATTAGGTTTGATGAGATACAACTACATGTGATTTTGGAAGATGGTCGTGAACTTAGTATTCCGATTGACTGGTTTCCATCACTCAGGGACGCTACTCAGGAACAACGGGAAAACTGGAGGTTTATTGGTGATGGGGAAGGGATACATTGGGAGGAGCTTGATGAAGATATTTTGATTGAAGGGTTGTTATAGCGAATTTAAGTCCAGAGAAAAACATATTAATTGTTGAAAATAGATTCTAAACCGGAGCTTCTTCAGGCTATATCGTAGGCTGCACAAATCTCAACAGGACCCAACAAACTGAAAGATAGCCCCTTTAAATTATTTTCTGAATTTTTGAATGATTAATCACGGGAAGATCGATTTCATTAAAAACCTTTTGAAAGATCATTTCGCAGGTACCTAGAAAAGCAGAGCGGTCGCCCATTTCTGAAACAACCAGCTTGGTGCTTCCTGAAATTCGTTCAATGCAAAAGCGGTTGATTGACTGCTGAATAGGCGATAGCACATACTGTTTGGCTTTTGAAATTGGGCCACTAAAAATTATTGCCTCAGGATTCAGCAATTGTATGATATATGAGAGCCCTTTCCCCATGGCACTTCCGACCTCATTCAAAATCGAAATACAGAATTCATCTCCATGCCGGGCTAAATGAATCACATCTTCGGGTGTTACCATCTCCGGATGATTCTCAAACTGATTAATCAGCGAAGTGACCGCATGATCAGCAAATCCCTGTTTCACACGTTTCATGATGTACGTGGAGGAGCCAATTGTTTGCAAACACCCCCGCTTCCCGCACATGCACAATTCTCCATTTTCAACAATGGGAATATGTGAGAATTCTCCTGCAAAGCCATTCTTACCTTTACAAAGCTGTCCATTTACAATTATTCCGAATGCAATACCCCAGCTCCAGTGAATTACAATGGCATTTCTATATGCTTTGGCTGAACCAAAATATAATTCCCCGAAAGCGTGCATTCTCGCGTCATTATCGATGTATATCATTTTGTTGTTATACCTTCGTTTCAGATCCTGGCCAATATTTCGACGGGTTATATCTTTGATCGAATAATTAATACCTTCCTCCGAATTGATTAGCCCGGGCATATACACTCCCAGACCATATATTCTTTGATCAGGAATATGGTAATGATTAAGAAGCTTATTCGTCTCCTCAAATAATTTGTCTACCAACAGAGAATCGTCCGCATTGGTACTAATTTGAATTATTGGAGTAACAAATTTACTGAAACAATCCATAATGGTTATACTTGAACAGTAACGTCCAATATCGCAAACAATTGCATAATAGCCATTTTCAGGCAATCCATAAAGGTTAGGTTTTCTCCCTCCGCTTGATTGTCCTGTTCCTATGTTTACAACATTTCCTGATAAAATCAGATCATTTAGCCAGACAATGCAGGTAGGCAGACTAATTTTAAAGTATATGCATAATTCAGGGGCTGAGGTGTATCCATTTAAACGAAGGAAACTCAGAATTTTCTTCTTTTGAGTGATTTTGCATATTTCAAAGTTAGATATATTGGCACTGCCAGAAGTATTGTTTTGTTTCAATTTCTTCATCTTTTGAATAAGATTATCCAGCGGGTTTTTATGCTAGCTGCAAACAAAAAATCGCCTAAACGCAAAGATAATGTGCCTTGGTTTATGCGAACCGATTCCAGGGAAGGTTAAATAGAGCAATAAAATAATCAGAAAGTAGTCAATCAATAATGTTTCCTATCAAAAAAAATGATTGCCAGTTTCTTTTTCGAATTACAAAATACAGGAGAATCAAATGTTAATTTGACTTATGAATGATAATAATTAAATCCGGGAAGCGGAGTGGTTTCCCAGGTAATTTAAGAGAGGCTTTCTGGTAAGATCACCTCTCTTAAATTGAACTTATTAGAAATTAACTATTTATCCCAGAAGATACGACCCTGGGTTAAATTAGGTTGCAGGTATTCAGGTTTTGCCGTTAATTTTGTTACCGCTGCATTAAAATTGGCAACATTTGCAGTATTGGGGGTAGGTAATACCGAACGACGAGGTATAAGCAAGTTTGTACCACCAGAGACCGGCATTTCGAGGAAGGCTGTTCCGTCTGTTGGATTTGCGTCGGTGTAGTTTGCCTTAAAGACAGGATATCCGGTACGTTTCCAGGTAGCCCATGCTTCTTCAGGTCGCATAAAGAAGTTTACCCAGGCCTGTGAAACAATAAGTTGCAGTTTGTGCTCTTTAGCTCCGGCATAAGCCACCTGTGACTGAGCCAGATAAGCATCAATTTTTGGGCCAGTTATTGGTGCATAGTCAGATGCAGTTATTTCATACGCGGCAGGAACTTTCATTCTGACACCCCATTCCTGATAAAGGGTCATCGAAGCGCGAATACCATCCTCGTACCACGTTTTCGCATCTTTGTTACCCGTTGCGGCACCAGCCTTTTCTGCGATTTCAGCCATCATAAAGCAAACTTCCGGATAGGTAATCTGTGGAGTGAATAGTTTGATTAAATCATTATTAGTTACAATAGGATAATCAATATTCCTTTCACCGTTTGCAGTCGTTGCATTTCCACCATTTTTAACAAAGAAACGACTTTGAATCTGGGAAACGGCACGCACACTAAAACTTACCTGAGGAGTTACGGTAGAGATTACAAAATTCACGTATTCGCGTGCAGCAAGAACACCTTTCATATCGGGCGCTGCCGGCATACCAATGTACCGTTTTGCATAGTTTGCATACAAAGGGTCTGTCGCAAATGCCGGGACATAGGTTGAGAGCTGGGTACCCACCTGATCGTTGGCAGCATTATTATTACCCTGACCAAATCCATTCGGACGAACAAGTAAGTTAAGCCGGGGATCCTTATTATCGCTGAGGAAAGAGACAAATGAATTGCCGGCACAATACTGATAAGTAAGGGTTGCAGTATCCCATGTGTCATTATTGAATTCGATATTGTGGAAATAGATGCACGATTCTGCATTGCTTGAGATAATACCTCCTGCTGCGGTTAATGCCTCAGCGACAATTGAAAGATAATGCGCATTATCGACTTTTTCGAAGCGCTGCGCCATTTTGATTCTTAAGGTATTCCCGAATTTAGCCCATTTGGCAATATCTCCGCGGTAAAAGAAATCGTTATTTCCCAATGCAACCTGGTTCACAGGCGCAGAGGCCAATAGAGCAACGTTCTTTTTAATGGTAGCATCAAATTCCTTGTACAAATCTTCGAACAAATCGTATTTAGGAGTATTGATCCCTTCCAGAGCCCGAAGACCTTCCTTATAGGGAGCTGCCCCCATAGTGTCGAAAAGAAGCCAGGCCTCATAAGTCTGAAGAATTTCTGAAACTGCAGCAAGGCTCTGATAGCGGTCCTTGTCAATACGAGTGGCAATAACAACATCAATCAGATATTTCAGTTTGTTGCCGTAATTTGAAAAATAATCGCTGTAATATGGAAGAAATATATTAGGATTTAGCGTTTTTGCAGGCGAAGCATAACTACCTTCGTTGCCTCCTGTATTCGGCACTAAATATTGCATCAACGACATAACACCGCCATATTTACCCATCAGGTGCTGCCTGGAATTGTTGTTCCAGTCCTGTGTTGCGCTCGTAAATACATAAATCGGGTTGGTAGAAGTCAACAACTCCGGATTTGTGTTCAATTCAATCATCTGGTTTTTACAATTGCTCATACCCAAAAGCATGAGCAGACTGAAAAATATTTTATATGCTCTTTTCATGTTTTTACTTTTTTTTAGAATTTCACATTCAGGGTGATAGCATAGTTACGTGAATAGGGGACACCGCCATATTCATAGGGAGTAAGCGGATTATTCGACTGAACTGATTCCGGATTCAAGCCATTTTTAAGCCCATTATAAAGGTAACCGACGTTCCGAACAGAGAAAGACAACCTTGCATACTGCATGCCCACTTTAGAAAGAATAGATTCAGGGAATTTGTAGCCAAAGGTGATCTCTCGAAGTGCTACCCATGTATTATTCATAATCGGATCCTGTACATTTCCTCCCCATCCATAATTATCACCATAATAAGCAGTTGCCATCATCGGATTAATTAAGCCGGATTGAACCACCTCTTTGTAGGTTTTGCCGCCAACGGCAACTTCTGTGGCAGGGTCAAGCTTCGAAGGAGCCATTGTTCCATCCTGAAATACTGCATCCAGCATAATCCCGTCATAGACCGTTTCCCCCTTGTAATTTACCCTTGCTACTCCACCATTTTCTTTGCCACGGCCGTTAAGGGCATCTGTAAGAGAGCCTCTACCCATACCGTATTTGTAGGAATGGGAAAAGAATTGTCCACCAACACGCGAGTCAATCTGGCAATACAGATCGAAACCTTTGTAATACACACTGGAATTTATACCTGCAAGGAAGTCGGGTTCAATTTTTCCTAAAATCTTCCTTTCTTTAATTCCTACCGAAGCTTCGGTGGCATATAAATAGAATTGAGCTGGATTTGGCGAACCTGCTGTTCCATCATTTACAAGAATACGTTTACCGTTTCTGGGATCGTTCTTATCCAGCGGATTATTGAATAAAGCCGGAGCGGATGCATAGGCATTATTATAACTACTGGTAATCACCCCAAAGTCACCACCCTCGTAAGCCCAGATCTCAGGACCTGCATCTGCAGAACCCATCAACTGCCACTCCTTAATATTTTCGTGCAGTTTAATAATCTTTCCATGGTTAATTGAAAAATTTGCCATAATATTCCATCTCAGTTGTTTGGTCCTGATTGGATCCACATCCAACTGAATTTCGATCCCCTTGTTCTGAATGTTCCCGGCATTAATTTTTCTACTGCCAGCCCCGGTTTCCATTACATTGCCGAGTGACATAATCTGATTGAAGGTATTTGTTTTATAGAAGGTAAAGTCTAAACCAACACGGTCATTAAGAAAACGGATATCAGTTCCCAATTCGAGAGATTGCTGAATTTCAGGTTTTAGATTCGTATTCGGAACCGTACCAATATTTGGACTTGCAATTGTTACACTATTCTTGTCCTGATCATAAGTGGTACCCTGATTAAACCCTCCTGCTCCGGAACTTGTACCATAAACACCAGTACCCATACCTACCCGGGCCAATGAAGCACGCAATTTTCCAAACGAAAACCACTCAGGAAGCTTATCGCGATAGGTATCGGTAATAACCCATGAAAGATTTGCTGATGGGTAGAAGATGGAATAATTATTTTCACCACCAGTCATCCATGTTGGATATAACAAGGAAGAATTCCAGTCGTTACGGGCCGTCAGTTCAAGAAATAGCTGGTTTTTCCAGGCGAAGTTCAATATCCCGGATAGTCCAATTACTTCTGAGTTGCGCGGCGTGAAATTATAAGATGGGTATATGGTATTTACCGAGTTAGAGAATGCGAACAGACCGGGTACGATCAACCCTCCATTGGTACCCTTTGCCCAGCTTTCACTTTGTACATTCCCATAAATTTCGTTTGCAATACGGAAATCAACATCAAGATCATCACTCATCAGTTTTTTGTTGGCATGAAGCATAAACAGGAAATTATAGCTCCCGCTTCTTGCCCCTCCAGTTCCGTAATAACCTCCACCAGACAGGTAGGGACCAGAACCATACTCAGTTCTACGGTTAAAGGTGTTATACATATTATAATTGGCTTTAGCACTTGCATCAATACCTGGTGCAATCTGAGCTTTCAATGTAAGGTTGGTTAACATTGTCTCTTCATCACGGGTTTCATTCATATAATCTAATGCATGCATGAAGTTCGTAATGGTCCCGTAAACTGCCTGAGATTTTAGAGCGTTTGTAACCGGATCACGGTAGTTCTTATACAGATCTTTCAGGTCCAGACTTCGGGGCATATAATAAGTAGTCATCAAACCCAGGTTCATTCCTTCTCTGTAAAAACCCTGGCCGTAGGCATTTGCGGCCTTTGACTTAACATAGTTTAGACCAAATTCTACAGAGAAAATTTTGTTTAACTGTCCGTTAGTCTTAAAACTAACCGAATTACGGTTAAATGAATTATTTTTCAAAACGCCGTCATCGCCTGTTAACGAATAGGAGAGACGATAAACAGCCTTATCATTTCCACCACTGATTGCTACGTTTGTATTGCTGTATGAACCAGTCTGGTAAAGGTCTTTCCAATTGTCGGGATGTGGTGAATAGGGAGTTTTTGTTCCGCTTAAATAATACTGATCAAGCAGTTGTCCTTCCATTCTTAGTCCCCCACTATTCGTTGTTTTCGACAAAGTACCATCAGCTAAAAGTCCACCATCATAACCATTCCAGCCAGTGCCGGCTCCGTATTCATTCTGCAGACCAATATGGGGAGCATAGATGTTCTGCTGTTGGAAAGTCTGCGAAATTTCGACACCAACACCTCTTCGCGATACCCCACCTTTCGAAACAATTACAATAGCGCCATTGGCTCCACGTGAACCATAAAGGGCGGTAGCGGCCGCACCTTTTAAAACAGAGATACTGGCATAGTCGTCAGGATTAAGGTTTTTTAATTGAGATCCCCAGTCCTTACCACCATAAGTATCCGTTATATTATTCTCCATCACAATGCCGTCAATCACGAAGATTGGAGAATTATTTTTATCGATCGATTTTGCACCACGAATGGTAATACTCGAAGATGAAGTGACACCTGACGTTCCTACAATGTTTATATTTAGCCCGGCAACTTTTCCCTGTAAACTATTAATTGGGTTCAACGCGTTTGTCTGGACAATTTCAGATGTTTTGACCGTTGAAGTAGCGTACCCCAGTGACCTGGGCTGTTTGGATAGACCCAAAGCAGTAACAACAACTTCATCGACACCAACTGTCTGCTCAAAGAGGGTTATTGAAACGGTTGTTTGGGATCCGATTAACAACTCCTGACTTTTCATTCCAACAAATGAGAAAACCAAAATTTTAGCATCAGCGGGTAAGGAGAGAAGAAATTTTCCATCATTATTCGTCACCGTTCCGACAGTTGTGTTTTTTACAACTATGCTTGCCCCGGGTATCGTGATTCCTTTGCTATCTTTAACTATGCCAGAGATCTCTCTTTTTTGTGGCTGTGCAATTGCTTCACTAATTTTAACTTCATTGTTTATACTCAAGATAGTCCGATCAGGGGTGATAATGATCTGTTTATTTACAATCTCAAATTTAACGCCGAAATTTTGAAGAACCTGCTCAAGCACCTTGTCAACAGTGGCTCCATCAATTTTAACATCAACTTTTTTATCAAGGTTGATGGTCTCATTTTTGTAAATAAAAACAAACTCACTCTGAGTTTCAATTTGCTTAAAAACATCGATAAGGGTCGCTTTCTCCAGATCCAAAGTGATCTTTTTGTTTTGGGAATAGGTTGAGGCAGCTGAAAGACTCATCAATCCTAAGAAGAAGGCTAAGATGGTTAGCTTCATAACAAATAACATTTTTTTTATACGACAATTTAAGCCGCATAATTCATAACGGTTTTTTTTCATACATTTGTACTGATTAAAGTAATTAAAGTAATTTGTAAATTTTAATCTCGAATTGATGACCGGTGAGTGTTGCTGCATTCATCGGTCTTTGTTTTCCTGGATTTCTTATCTCATAAGCTTATCAATTTCGTTAATAATATCCTTGCTGTTCTATGTTCTTTATTAGCAGCTGGCTATTGTCGGCTGGTGACTGGTGAAAATCGGTACTAGTTAGTAATCGGGGCTAGTTGGTAATCGTATAAACACCTTCCTGGTTTTTTCCGTATCTTGCTTCAATTGTTTTTGAAAGATATTGCATCACTTCGTCAAAATTATCTGAAAGCGCCAGCTTACCTGAGATTAATGTATTTGGCAGTTTCCCCTTTTCGATCGAGATTTTCTGATTATAATACTTTTCAAGACGGCTGACTATATTATTGAGCGTCTTATCTTTAAAAATGAAGATACCATCTTTCCAGGATATATATTCATACAGTTTGACCGTTCGGATATCGGAAGTTTTCGTTTCTAAAGAATAGAAACACCCTTGTCCAGGACTCAGATTTTTCTCTGTGGTACCAAACAATCTGTTTTTTTGAGAAACGGCTACTTTCCCTTCAACCAAAACAGCATATGCGCTTAGCTCGTCATCATAGGCCGATATGTTGAATATCGTTCCCAATACTTTAATATCTATCACATCGGTCTTTACGATAAAGGGTTGATTCGGGTTTTTAAAGACTTCGAAATAACCCTCTCCTTTCAGATAGACTTCCCTGGTTTTCCCTGAGAACCCGGCCGGGAAAACCAGCCGGCTGCCTGAGTTTAGCTGTACCCTGGTCCCATCGCTTAAGGTTATGCTATGCCTCTGTCCGTATGGAACAACAACCTGGTTAATTGTAGCAGACGTGGAGCTATTGGGATTATTGAATTTTTTCATCTGCAGATCACTCTTTACAACAACCTGACCCCCATCAGCACTGTATTCAATTGATGAGTCTTTTTTGCTTAATAGATGTCTGGAGCCATCTGAAAGAATGATCATCGCCTTATCATTCGCCACCGGTTTTAAAGCTGCAATTTCAACCAGCGGATAATGATTGAAATGGTGATAAATAAACACGGAACTTAAAAGAATCACAATGAGTATAGCAGCTACCTTCCAAAGATTGGAATGGATAAACCGTTGTATTGTAAATCTTTTATTTTGATCACCATACTTTTTAATATTTCGCCAGAGTGTAGTTACATCATCCGTCGACATCCTCTTTTGATCCGAAAGACTACCTTGTATAAATTTAACTGCATAGACAATCGCTTCCCTGTTTCCGGGAAATTCTTTCTCCAGCAAATCGATTTGATTTTCGTTGCCAATAGACTCTTTAACCCGAGTAAGAAAAGTTTCATTGCGGAGAAGTGAAACAAAATCAGTCTCTTTTTCTTTTATCATAACAGTAATAAATGATTGAGGTGAGAGTTTATAGACACGATTATTAACCTTTTTTCACTTTAGGAATAATAATTCAAACTGCCGAATGCAAAGCGCTAACATTGTGGACATTAATTAAAGCAGGAATAATCAGATACTAAGACAATAACCACCTTACTTGTAGTTTTATTTGGAGGTTAGCCGAAAGAACAAGAGGAGAACTTGTGATGTCTTGTAAATTGACTCCTTTAATTTTTTGAGTGAGCGGTAAATCAGGGTTCGGGCTGAGGCAATATCAATTCCGAGCAATTCGGCGATCTTTTCGTATCCGAGGCCTTGTGAATATTTTAAAAAAATGGCCTCCTTTTGGTAATCAGACAGCTTACTCATAGCCCTATCAAGTGTGCGAGTCTGATATTGTTCCTCCTCATTAGATACAGTTACCTGCTCAGGACTTATTTCATGATTTAATTCATCCGATACAATGGAGCCAGCAATATCAACTCTGCGGTTTTTTGATCGCAGTTCTTCAAAAATCTTGTTGCGAAGCGATTTAAATAAATAAAGAGAGGTATCCTCCTGCATGATGAAATCCTTGCGTTGATCTATTAACCGGATAAAAACATCCTGAATACAATCCTTTACCAGAAATTCATCTCCTGAGATTTTAAGTCCGTACGAAAATAATTTATGGACATAGCAATTGTAAAGCTCAGATAAAGCATTTTCATCGCCGTTTTTAAAACGAAGCCACAAATCATTAGTTTCCGGGTTGGTCATCCCTGGTTGGTCTGGTCTATAGCTCTTCATAATAGACTGAAGAAGAAGGTATTAAACAGCATTTATAGTATTAAATGAGACTAACGCTGATTATTTGATTCAAATTTTAGAAGTTTAGCTTTAACAAAAATAGTTTATTTGATCAGATATAATCATTATTTAAAATATAATAAGTTAAATAATGATTTTATTAATCAATAAACAATGCAGATAAGGACGCATTACTCCCCCGAACCTGGTTGATCCGGATTCTAATACTGCGGTCAACTTTCAAAATTATATATTTTCCATTTTGATAATTTCTGACCAGATGTACCGGCATCAGCAAGTTTTTATTTTTCAGATCGAAAACTTCAATTGCCGATCGCCGCCCCTCTCTTTCCCAATCGACCATATAAAGGGAGATCTGACAGGGCTGATTTTCTTTGCATTGAATATCTACAGTCATGGTTTGAAGACATGGAGCCGGATCCTTCGTTATAATCGCCCCTAGTTTGCGATGCCCCTCATTCCCCAAAATCGATTCCAAAGCACGTGGATCATTGGATTCTTCTGCTAAAAGCACATCGCCATTCATTCGGATGGAAACGTCGGAGATAAAATCAGGTAATTTTTTATCGTGTTTATTTATACTGTCGTTGTTAAAAAGGACGAAACCTTTACTTCCAAATTTACTTTTCCAGTTCCCATGCGTCAGGCTATCCTCGGTTGCCTGCTGATAAGAATAGGTAAATGGTTCATTAGGTTGGGTCGCAACCCTCATTTGCGGATGAAATTTCAACGTATAGTTACCTGCGGACAACCCTTTAAGCCAACAAAGATTCAGTTCATTCGATTCAATTGTGATACGTTTTCCGTTCATAAGAAGTGTTGTTCCACCGATTCCGGATTTTGGAATTGCAATATTAGCAGAAGTATTTTGAGGAACGGTTAAGTTCATCTCTCCGGTTAACTTACTATACGAGAATGCAATATTTCCATGAAGAGTAGGAACCTCTCCCTTAATCCAATCTATTCCAGGGGTAAGATTCGGTCTCACTTCGAAGGTCTCAAAACCCGGCGTGGTTGGCTTTATCCCAAGGATCTCTTCTGAAAGCCATTTGGTTATTCCTGCACTCCAGGGGTGGGCAAGACTGGTATACCCGCACTGGTTATTTACCGGAGCACCATTTGTACCAATACCTGTATTCCATGATGGACGATAAACCTCAAAGAAGGTAGTCCCTCCATAACGGATCTGACCTCCCCAGCAATCGTCAATTGTGGAGAGCGCCTCTTCGTATTTTCCCATCCGGGCCATCGCCTGAATAATAAAAAACTGATTAAAAGGAGAATAAGACAATCGCTGCTGTCTGTCGTTGAACGAATTTCTCCATAACATCTTCTTTTCCAGAGCGAGGACAACCTCCGAATTAATAAAGTTGGATGCCGCGTGGATGCCAAAACGTTGAATACAGTTTTCTGATCGACGAAGTTGAGCCGTTTTTTCAATCGCAAATTGCATGTACTTTTTTGAAAGATCATTTTGCCCCAGCCAGGTCATTAATTTACTGAATTTATTCCATGCCTCAATTGTAAGGGTTTGGTAAACATATCTTGATTCGGTACAACCGGGATTTTCAAATCCGGCACCCAATCGTTCATCCCATCCATTAAAGGCTAATCCAGTGGTCTGATCAAAATGGGTATAAGCACTATCCAATTTCTGGCAGGCATTCTGCAAAAGTTCATTCAATGTCGCTTTATCTCCTGTATAGTTGCAATAATCGACCAGACTTAAAATCCAATAT
This sequence comes from uncultured Bacteroidia bacterium, assembly GCA_903918045.1. Classification (GTDB taxonomy): domain Bacteria; phylum Bacteroidota; class Bacteroidia; order Bacteroidales; family Prolixibacteraceae; genus JAAFHB01. The sequence continues at coordinate 23,967 of CAIXCY010000061.1, read as the reverse complement.
ATCGGGTAACTCGCGATACTGTTTGACTGGGTGGAGGTATGAAAAAGGTTTTTTCGCACAAAGTCATAGTTTCCGAAAGCGACCATCGAGGCAGCCTGTGAGGGATAAGCATCGCCGGTCCAGGAATAACGGTCACTCCGTTCCATGAGGATGGCTCCGAAAAAATCTTTTTGCAGATTCAGCTTTACCGTGTAAGCCCCTGTATACCATATTTTTGTAAGCATTGGATTACTGCACGAAAAGCTCCCCCGGTAATTTGTTGGTTTTACCTGGCACACCAACCGAACCTCCTTAATTGTAAAAGGCTTCTTCAGACTCTTTATATGAATCCACCCAAACCGAACCCCCTCGTAAAATTCATCATTGAGTTCCAAACGGTAAGTCGAACCATGTCTGACCGGCGCCATTGTTTTTTCCGGATGATGCGCACCCTCATTAAGTATAGCCGGCTCATTATATTCACTGATGCTCATCTGAATCTCCTCGTCAAGATCATCCGAATCGAACTCCAGCCAGCCGGCACTTTCAATTCCAAAATCAAATCTCAGGTCGCAAGCGCCATTGATTTTAAGCGGAAAGCCCGCATCTTTTCCTGATTGGAAGCTCCTGACACCATTGGAAGAAATTGATTTTGGATGTAAGGCATAAATCTCCAAATCATCATCCGCAGTAGTCTCTCCCCATTTATATCCAACAAGCGGGTCAGGGGATTCCTTAATTTGTGAGCCAGAAAACTTTCCTGAGAGAAAGGGATACGGCTCCACGATATTCGACTGTACAGCAACTATGCGACTCTGACCCCATAATGATCCCTGAAAAAGAAACAGGAAAAAGACGGGAAATGAAAGCTTTTTAATACTCAGGTTTAAAACCAACATCTATTTTTTCTCATTCCTTAACTCTGAATAAACGAAGTTAAACCGGCCACCCGGTGCAGTATCTCCGTTGACATAGAAATCCATAATATTACCATTTTCCTGCATATTGTCATTCCATTTAAATTCGATATCGATCGGTTTACCGGATAGGTTTAAAATGTTCCGTGGAATTAAAAATTCAAGCTTGTTATTTTTGACGGCAAATTTAGTAGCGGCTATTTGTTCCCATTCCCAGCGGCTACCCACATTTTTCTCAACAATAACTTTATTCCCCCGGGGGCTAACCCGGTTGACAATATAATCATACCCGTTCCAGCCTGTCGATTTATCCCTATCGGAATCGATTAAAAGGATCATCCAGTTATGGCTGTTTTTCGGTGAAAGTTTTTCGGCTGTCTCTGTATAAAAATAGATATTTTCAGTGTCACGGGCCACCTTTGCTCCTACGATATCATTTCGACCAGTGGTATTTTTATAATACTGATCGTACCGACCGCGGTGATCACGATGCATTGTATTTCCTTTATAGTGTTTAAAATCGGGTAAAACATCGCCCCATTCCTCCATTTCTCCGATCCGGATAGTTTTGGGCGGCGACACCTTTTCCGGCGGAGCCATCCCCTTGAATTTACGCACCTGATCAATCAGTTGCAGATAGTAAACATCCCCTTTGTCTCCCCAGCCCTTGTTGGGTTCGATGTCGCGGCTGTGTTCCCAGTCAAACTCATCGACAAACGAGAACGGTTTTCCGGTCCAGCTATCTTTAGGCAACCATTGCCCCGCTATAAATTCATTCCAACCGGTTACAAAAACCAGTTCGGGATCAAGTTCAAAGGCACGGCTCCACTGTTCCTGAAAATTCCAACCGTAGAGGTAGCCATCGAGCCTGGGGTCGAAACCATCTTTTTTGGTGAAGCTCCGGCCATACGATCCCTGGAGGTTAAAGGCGCTGCAATGCCCATTGGTTTCCGGACTTGCATTCTGGGAGACACCCACCGTAACCTCTTCAAATTTACCTTCAGCGCCTTTTACGTAACCATGTTGGGGGAAATCCTCGAGCCAGCCCCATTGGTCATTTCGTTTTGGACCGTTGACATAGTCAGGCTGTCCGGGCCGAAAGGTGAAGAAGGAAGCAATCTCGCGGTCTTCAGGCGAATTGGTGAGGTTATCGGGATATCCCATAATACAAGGTTTCCCCTTCCAAAAAAACCAAAGATTTTTATACCGGCCCGGTTTATACAGGTCATTATATAGCTGACGGAGCGAAATCAGTGAATTTGGAGCTGCTCCAAAAGGGAGCATCGAGGCAATTTTCGGAACCTTTACGCCATCTTTCTGTGCCTGATCCCAGGTTTTCAGAAGCGCCTCATACGACTCTTTCCACGTTATACTGCCGTTTGTACAGTCGAAGAATACAGCATCGATGCCGGCATCGGCCAACATTTCGGCATGTTTGCGCAGCACCCACTGATCGGTAGTCTTGTAATAGCCCAGCAATGGCTGTTCCCAGAAGAAGAATCCGGGTTGATTTTTCCCCCAGGCACGATGATTGTAATCTTTCATAGCCTCCGGGTAATTCCGGACTATTTCGGTGATATTTTTTACCTGACAGGTAGTATCATCATCTCCCTGATGCCAGGTCCAGTAAAACATTGCAACAAATTTATCTTTCCTCTTTTCTCCTGCATCTTTATATTCCCGCACTTTCCGGCCAAGAGCATCTGTTGCAGCCCAATGGTCACTTGAAACAGGTTGTGCACCGGCCCAATTCATTTCCAGAGCGATAAAGAAAACCGTTAAAAATGGAATCAATTTGAGATTAACATCAGGAGTTCGAAAGCAAGCCATAGTTTAATCATTATTACATTGGGATATTTACCCCAAAAGAAATAATAAAACGTTAATAAGCCCGCAGCAAATTTGATTAATTTAAGTAAAGTAACGAATCAGGTTGAAATGCTATCTAATTTAGTGTTTTCTGAAAAATCAGAAATATTCTCCTTTATTCAAATTCTCAAACGTAAAATATTTTCAGTTGTCGTTGCAATATTTTTACATAAAATAAAAATATTATCAAAAATATCTTCAGGATTATTAGCAATCGCTCACAGAATTATTATATTTGTAATCGTAAAACATTTTTATAGACCCAGGTTTTACTTAATCTCTAATTAGATATATCATGAAAACTTCATTTTCCGGTTTTTTAACTGCGATTACCTTCGTGACACTAATGTTATATGGGTGCACGAAAACCACTGATCTGAACAATGGGAATTTACCACAATCGGATTTTATATCAGCAGGGAGTCACGTTTACGGGTTACTTCCGATGTCTCCTGATCAGTACCTGAATATTCCCCTTTATTCGAAGGAGGCTTTTGAGGCGGGACGAACGTTGAAGTCTACTAATATTAAAGTTCCGGTTTACACATTGGATTCTCCTGCAATCAGAGACCAGGGCCAGATAGGCTCATGCACAGCATTTTGCGGTGCCGAATCTGATGAAATCCTCTATTACTATAAGAATGGCAAAGTATGGCCTAAGATTTTAAGTCCTGCCTTTATTTATTATTGCGAACGGGTGCTTATCCTGAAACAAAAAATAACTGCAGACCAGGGTGCTTATATGGTAAATATTCCTCAGGCGTTACAAAAATACGGGGATTGTCTTGAAACTTCATACGCATACCCAAGCAGCAATAAAACAACAGCTTACAAGACAGCGCCAAAAACTGCGGTCATGACAGAAGGGTTGAATAACAGGATCGGGCAAGCTGCCTTAAATTTTGCAATGATAACTTCGGGTGATACCGCCGCCGTTAAGAATATTCTCAGAGGCGACGTTCCAGTCATGCTTGGATTTAACGTTTATGATGTTTCTGCATACACCATTTTTGAAGGTTTGAATACAACCAATTATACCTATAACCCGCTTACCAATACCGGAGCTCTGGTAACAGGAGCAAAATTACTTGGCGGTCATGCAGTTCCAATAATAGGTTATGACGATACGCGCAAAGCTTTCCTATGTCAAAATTCGTGGGGTTCATCCTGGGGTAATAAAGGTTTCTTTTATATGCCATATTCCGTTTTCATGAGCAAAACGATTGTTTCCTCAGGCAGCGTTTACTATGCCACATTATAACACTTAACGTTTGTCAACCAAATAGGGTGTGAAACGATCAGATCACATCTTTTCAGTTCTTTTAGATTTCATTAACATAAATAATTTGGTGGATGGCTTTGGGAGCATTATGTTTGCAGTGCATTTAATTCATAGGTTTAGGTTTAGTTAGTTAGTTTGGTTTTAGTAAAAGGATGGAGCCTCCCGGCTCTGTCCTTTTCAATTTTTTAGCGGCAGTCAACTGCAACAATATTAAACAAACAGTGTTATACGTGTTAAACGCACAGAAATAAAATGACAAGGCAAATCACATTAAAATCAAGGCCCATCGGTCTTCCACAATTTAGTAATTTTGAAACAAGGGAGGTGCTTTTACCGGAACTTGCCAAGGGATTGGTTCGGCTTGTCCCTCACACCCTTTCGGTAGATCCGTACATGCGCGGACGAATGAATGACGGTCCTTCCTATGTTGCCCAGTTTAATGTCGGAGATCCGATAGCCGGCGGAGGAATTGCTCTTATTACAGAGAGTCGTGCAGCAGGTCTTGTGGCCGGAAGCTTTGTTCAGGGATTTATCCCATGGCAGGAGGAGATCGTAATGGATGCCGCAGGGCTGAATATCGTGGATGAAACCATTGCACCGTTGGATTATTATCTGGGAATATTGGGCATGCCCGGATTAACGGCCTATTTTGGATTACTTGAAATAGGCAAACTAAAGAAAGACGAAACGATTGTCATTTCAGGAGCTGCAGGTGCCGTTGGTATTGTAGTCGGACAGCTGGCTAAAATACAGGGGTGCCATGTGGTGGGAATTGCAGGTAGCGACAGTAAGGTTGACTATCTGCTGAATGAACTTAATTTTGACAAGGCGATAAACTATAAAACGACCAAAGACCTGAATGCAGCGCTTGCAGAAGCTTGTCCTTCGGGTGTTGACGTTTACTTCGACAATGTGGGAGGGGAGATTTCAGACACTATTCTTTCACAGATCAATAAGTTTGCCAGAATAATTATTTGCGGACAAATTGCACTTTACAATGCCACCTCCCTCCCTACAGGTCCACGGATTCAGGGGACATTACTCAAGAAAAGTGCATTGATGCAGGGGTTTATAGTAAGCAATTATGCCGAAAGATACCCCGAAGGGCTAAACGCACTGGCTCAACTGGTCGTTAGCGGCCACCTTAAATATACAAACACTATTTATCACGGTTTTGACAAACTACCGGAGGCATTTATTGCGCTCTTTGAGGGAAAAAATCTTGGGAAATTAGTTGTTAAACTATAATATCCTGAATTTTTTCTAATATTAAGCCTTAAAAAAATAACCAAAAACCATCAATGGATCATACGGCCGTTATTCTAGTCAACCTGGGCACTCCCGATTCGCCTGTATTATCAGATGTTCGGAGGTATTTATTCCAATTTCTGAATGACCGCAGGGTCATTGACCTCCCATGGATCCCGCAGAAAATTCTTGTAAATCTCATCATTGTCCCATTCCGTGCTCCGGGTTCAACGAAGCTCTACAAGCGTTTATGGAGCGAAAAAGGATCTCCACTTTTATATTATTCTGAGCAGGTAGCCGCCAGAATTCAGACCCGGATAGGAGATCAATACCGTATATTTAATGCAATGCGCTACGGGAACCCTGACTTGAAAAAGATTTTGAAAGAGGTCGAAAGACAGAATTTTAAAAAACTGATCATCATCCCCCTCTTTCCCCAATATGCCTCGGCAACGACAGGTTCAGTCTATGAGTTACTCATGAAACAGATCAGCTCGTGGCAGACCTTTCCCGAAATAAAGATGGTCAGCCGTTTCCACGATCATCCCGCGTTTGTCAATGCCTTTGCAGCCCAGGGTGCGAAATACAATGTTGCCAGTTATGATCACGTCTTGTTTTCGTTTCACGGACTTCCCTTACGGCAGATTAGCAAATTACATCCCGGTAAAGATTGTCTTACCTGCTCGTGCAAAACAGAGACAATACCCGAAGGAAAACTATGCTACAAAGCCGCATGTTATGAAACTGCCCGACTGATTGCAGCAAAAATGGGGCTATCGTTAACTGATTATTCCATATCTTTCCAGTCAAGATTAAGTAAAAACTGGATGTTCCCCTTTACAGATAAAGTACTGATTGAAAAAGCAAAATCGGGCACCAAAAGGATCCTTGTTTTTGCCCCTTCGTTTGTTGCCGATTGCCTTGAAACAAAGGTTGAAATTGAATATGAGTACGGTCATTTATTTAAAGAACATGGAGGGGAGCATCTTCAAATGGTCGATAGTCTAAATGACAATGAAGCCTGGATTGATGGACTGGAACAATTAATTACAGGGTTACATTAAAATATTTTTCGTGAATAGCATTAAAGATCAATGGATTAAAACCATACATGAATTGCAGGATGCAATATGTTCGGCACTTGAGAATTGCGATGGCAAAGGCAAATTTGAAGAGGAAATCTGGCAACGTACAGGGGGCGGCGGAGGTAAAACCCGGGTCATATCCCATGGAGATGTCTTTGAAAAGGGTGGAGTAAACACCTCTGTGGTCTATGGAAATGTCTCAGACACCATGCGAAAGGAACTTTCAATCGATGGTGTTAAGTGGTTTGCATGCGGATTAAGTCTTGTAATTCACCCCTCGAATCCCTTTGTACCGACCGTCCACTGTAATTATCGCATGTTTGAATTATCCAACCAAAATGATGAAGTCACAGACCGGTGGTTTGGCGGTGGAACGGATTTAACTCCGTATTACCTTTTTGATGAAGATGCCCGCCATTTTCACACAATATACAAAAATGTGTGTGATCAATTTGATCCGGCATTTTATACTACTTTTAAAAATGAATGTGACGACTATTTTGTAAACGAACACCGTAACCACGAGCGACGAGGAATAGGTGGAATCTTTTATGATCATCAGAAACCAAAAAATGAAAAAGATGTTGATTTTTGGATGAATTTTTCAAAATCGTGCGGGCATGCTTTCATAAATGCCTACCTTCCGATTGTTGAAAAAAGGAGAAATACCCCTTTCACAGCGGCAAATAAACATTGGCAGGAGATCAGAAGAGGCAGGTATGTTGAGTTTAATCTGCTTCACGACAGGGGGACTATATTTGGATTAAAGACCAATGGCCGCACTGAAAGTATCCTGATGAGTCTGCCACCCACGGTGCGGTTTGAATATAATCATAAACCCGAAGTGGGAAGCGAGGAAGACAAATTACTGCAGGTTTGTTTGAAGCCTGTAAACTGGATTTAATACGATTGAAACTTGAACCATGAAGATCCTGATTGTTGAGGACGAGAAACCACTCTCCGATTCGATGGTGGAGTACCTTGCCGAGGAGGGGCATATGTGCGAAGCGGTCTATAACTATTTTGATGCCGTCGAGAAAATTGGTTTGTACCAGTATGATTGTATCGTGGTGGATATTAATCTGCCCGACGGGAATGGCCTTGATCTGATCCGGTTCATCAAAAAACAAGCTATTACCTTGGGAATTATCATTATTTCGGCCTTAAACTCATTGGAAAACCGCATCGAAGGTCTTGAAATTGGCGCTGATAATTATCTCACAAAGCCCTTCCATCTGGCTGAGCTTAATGCACATCTCAAATCGATAAACCGAAGGATAAGCTATGGTGGCAACAATCAGATTATCATGAACGAAATCAGGTTAATTCCGGATGAGCATAAGGTATTTGTTCACGATCAGGAGATTATCCTGACAAAGAAAGAGTATGAACTTCTGCTCTTCTTTATCTCAAACAAAAACAAAGTGATTACAAAAGCGGGGCTCGCCGAATATTTGTGGGGCGAATATATGGATCTTGCAGATTCTTATGACTTTATCTATACACACATCAAGAATCTGAGAAGAAAACTGCTAAAACAGGGATGCGAGGATTACATTAAAACAATTTACGGATTAGGCTATAAATTTGAACTCAATTGAGACTTCTAAACAAAATAACCCTGAACTTATTGGCGATCTCCCTGTTCGTTTTTCTTATCGGGATGGTGGCTTTCTATTTTATGCTCCGTCAGCAGGTCGACCAGAATATCAACCTTGAGTTAAAAAAACGGGAAATTAGTCTCAACAAAGAGTTTGATGCCGCCCACACTTCTGCTAAGCCTTCCGTGAATCTAAGTGATACAATAATTATTACCCGGATATTCCACCCACGTGCAAATGAGCAGTTTTCAGACACATTACTTTTTAATCAGGAAACGAATCAATACGAAATATACCGGCAACTGGGGTTTGTAAAAAAAATCCAAAACAACGATTATTACATCCAGATTTTTAAAGCGTTGGAGGAGACAGACCGTTTAATTATTCGGATTGTCATCCTGATGAACCTATTGATAATCCTGATTATCTTAACTCTAATTATTGTGAATCGTCACTCCTCCAGGCAAGACTGGAAAGTTTTCTATGATACGATTTCGAAAATCAAGCATTATGATGTGAATTCGCATGAAGATTTTGCCTTGCAGCACTCTGATATTAAGGAATTTGAGGATTTAAACCGGGTATTGGTCTCAATGACTGAACGAATTAAGAGTGATTATCTGAATTTAAAGGAATACATCGAAAATGCCTCTCACGAGATTCAAACGCCACTGGCAATAATAAATTCAAAGATGGAATTGCTGTTGCAGTCAGGCGATATGAAAGAGAAACAATATAAAACGGTGGCTGATGCCTATGAAGCTTCCAATCGTCTTTCACGGCTTAATAAAACCCTTATCCTACTGGCTAAAATTGAAAACAGGCAATTTCCCGAATCGAAACCGGTAAACCCTTCGATCATGATTAATCATCAGCTCGAAAGCCTGGAGGACCTGATCCATTCGAAAAAAATCAAGGTGGTAAAACGAATGGATAATGAAATTACCGTTCCAATGAATCCCTATCTTGCAGAGATTCTGCTGGTCAATCTGATCAAGAATGCCTTAAGGCACAATATTGTAGGGGGAGAACTGAACATTGAACTAACGAAGGAGCACCTTCGAATTGCAAATTCCGGAGCTCCCCTCCAATTCGATCCGAAAATACTGTTTAAGCGGTTTCATACTTCATCGACTACTCCGGAATCATTGGGACTTGGACTCTCTATTGTCGAAAAAATTTGTACCATGTATGGGTTCATAATTAATTACAGCTACCAAAACAGCATGCATGTGATGAAGGTCGATTTTCATAAAACTTAATTTTAAAAAAGGATAATTAATATCGAATCTAAATAGTCTTTTAAAGCTCGGAGAACCCCGAATTATGAATAGAAAGTAATTCTTTATCAGACTTGCAGAATAACAAGCATACACCTGTTCTACAACCTATTAAAGAAACCGCAGGTCGATTTTACGACTCCCTTTTCAAACTCCTTCCCTCTCGCCGGACACTTTGATTATTTAAATTTAAAATGAATAAAGATTCGATTGGAGTTTCACCTCCCAATTTTGTCGAATCTGACACGTTACTTCAGATTTGCTTCAGATTCTGTTTATAAAATTGTACCGTAATAAACAGAAAGCAAAATAGGATGATAGGACTATTTGGATTAAATCATAAATCGGCTCCAATTGAGATAAGGGAGAAATTTGTATTTTGCGAAGAAGACATTAAACGATTTGTACCCCAGCTGAAAGCAAAAGGAATACTTGGAGCGATTGTTGTCTCTACTTGTAACCGCACCGAGATTTACTTTGAACTTAAAGATAGCAGCCTCACTTCAGATTTCGATTTAATCGGAAATACACTGATTGAATACCGCAAAGTTGCCACCGAAGTAAAAGCCCATTTCTACCAGGCCAAAAATGATGATGCTGTGAAACACCTGTTTCGCGTAGTATCAGGTCTGGATTCCATGGCATTAGGTGAATATCAGATTGTTGGACAAATTAAAGACGCTTTCAATATCAGCCAGAGTCTTCAGCATTGCAGTTCAGTGTTGTACAAGCTCTTTAATGAAGCCCTAAAAACTGGAAAAGAGATTCGTACAAATACCGCCCTGAACAAAGGAGCCGTTTCGATAAGTTATGTCGGTGTTGAACTTGCAGGAAGAAAACTCCAAAATCTTTGTTCACATCCGGTATTGGTCGTTGGAGCCGGTCAAACCAGCGAACTGACCATGTTAAACCTCCAGAAAAAAGATTGTTCCCAGTTTACAGTTGTCAACAGGACGCAGGAAAAAGCATGTGAACTCGCAGAAAAATACAAATGCAAGGTTGCCGATTTTAATCAACTTGAAGAATTGCTTACCTCAAACGATATCGTGATCACCTCCACCGCCTCCAAAAGACCCCTGTTTACTGAAGAAATGGTTAGAAACGCAATGGTTGCCCGCAATAATGAACCGCTGTTTTTTATTGATTTATCAGTGCCACGTAATGTTGCCGTAGAAGTCGGTCAGATCGAAAATGTTCATGTCTACGATATCGACGCCCTAAATGATGTGATCGAAGATAACCTCGAGCGTAGAAAAGGGGAGATTTCACATGCAGAGATTATCATCGAAGAATCGGTTTCCGAATTTTCACAATGGCATGCCATACAGGTTCTTGTTCCTACCTTTCAGAATATTTCAAGCCGCTTCCAGGAAGTAAACAAGTCGATGCTTGATGGTTATCTGAAAAACCAAAAGGTTGATGACCACGAAAAAGCTGTTGCCTATGGGGAGATCATCACGAAAAAATTTATTGGCTTAATGATCGAAAATGTAAAATCGGTTACCAATAATGGCAGACAAGAGGAATACATTACGATGCTTAATAAATTATTCGAATTCAATTAATGAGTAACCCAACTATAAAGATTGGTACAAGAGGCAGTAAACTCGCTTTGTACCAGGCTTTTCTTGTGCAGGAAGAGCTACAAAAACACTACCCCGACACTACATTCATCATCGAAATCATAAAAACCAAAGGGGATCAGATTCTCGATGTTGCCTTGTCTAAAATTGGCGACAAAGGGCTCTTTACCAAAGAGATGGAAACTGCCCTTTTCAACGGCGATATCGACATGGCAGTTCATAGTTTAAAGGATTTACCCACCCGGTTTCCGGAAGGGGCTAAACTGGGAGCGGTTTTGAAACGCGGTGATATCCGCGACGCACTGATCAGTCTTGACGGACGAAAAGTTAAAGACCTCACCTCCAAGGATGTTATTGCTACGTCAAGCCTTAGACGGAAAGCACAGTTATTACGCATAAATCCAGACTTTAAAATTATTGAAATCCGGGGCAATGTCAATACCCGCATCCGCAAAATGCAGGAGGGGTATTGCGATGTGATGGTAATGGCCGGTGCCGGGTTGCAACGTTTGGAAATGGGGGAATATATCTCCGAACTTTTCGATCCTGAATTGATGATTCCGGCTTGCAGTCAGGGGGCTATTGCAGTTGAAATCAGGGAGAATGATCCTGCCACCGAAGAACTCGTTTCTAAAATAAACCATACAGAATCGTTCGCAGCCACCGAGGCGGAAAGAACATTTCTTGGCACCCTTGAAGGGGGATGCCAGATACCGGTTGGCAGTTATACTAAAATCGAAGGAGACAAATTTAAGATTACGGGATTTATCTCCAGTATAGACGGATCGAAGTTCCTCCGGGAATCAGCCGAAGGTCCGCTCAGTGATGCTGTTTACCTCTCTGCAAAACTCGCAAAAAGTCTTTACAACCAAGGGGGAGCTCAGATCCTGAGTGAGATCAGGACCGAAACCCTCGCCAATCCGCAGGCAGTATTGACATTAAAAGATAAGGTAATCATTTCTACCAGGGCACTGGAAGCGAGTGATACTCTTCCCGAAATTATAAAATCGAGCGGGGCAAAATTGCTTTCGCTCCCCATGATCGAGATTATCCCTTCACCATTGGATACCCAAATGACTGAAGATCTGAATAATCTGGATTCATTTGACTGGATATTTTTCACGAGCAAAAACGGAGTTGTGAATTTCTTCAAACAACTCATTGACTACAAGGGAAATACAACTCTTCCTAAAAACTTAAAAATAGCGGTAATCGGTTTAAAAACCGGACTGGAGCTCGAATATTACGGATATGCCCCCACCTTTATCAGCGAAGAAAATACGGGCGAAGAATTATTAAACCGTTTTGAAGCTAAATACAACCCTGAGAATCTGAAGATTTTACTCTCATTGGGTAATCTTGCCGACAATACCCTGGAAAACCGTTTATCTGTTCGGAATACAACCAGACGAATTAACGTTTATCAAACAGGTAAACCCGCTCAGGCTGATCAGGCCATCATTGAGCAAATCAAAAACGATTCGTACGATCTGATCGTTTTCACAAGCCCTTCGACGTTCAATAACTTCTGTTCCTTTTATGACTACTCCCTGATTGGGAAGTTAAAAATGGCCAGTATCGGAAGCGTTACGACAAAGGCAATTCAAAAAGCTGGTTTTGAGCCACTCTTCACAGCCAGAAAATCTAATGCCGAGGGGATTAGAGACGCAATTAACGAATTTTATCAAATATAAAAATAAAAGATTATGGCATTCCCTGTAACAAGACTAAGAAGATTAAGGTACAATGGTGTTTTAAGACAAATGGTTACGGAAACAAAACTTTCGGCGGATGATTTTGTAATGCCCCTGTTTGTCGTTTCAGGAACCAATGTAAGAAATCATATTAACTCTATGCCCGGAAATTATCAGCTTTCAGTTGATCAACTGGTTTTAGAGTGCCAAAATATATATGCCTCAGGTGTAAGAGCGGTCCTTTTGTTCGGAATCCCTCCGGTTAAGGATGAAGATGGAAGTGTCGCTTGCGAACACAACGGGATTGTTCAACAGGCCATCCGGGCTCTTAAAGAAGCAGTGCCAGGTCTTTATCTTATTGCGGATGTTTGCAATTGTGAATATACTACTCATGGTCATTGTGGTACTATTATAGATGGCGATGTGGACAATGATACAACATTGATTACCCTTGCGAAACAATCCGTATCGCTTGCAGAAGCTGGCGCAGATATGATCGCACCAAGTGATATGATGGATGGACGCGTAGGAGAGATCCGGACTCAACTCGATGCCAACGGGTATAACAAAATACCGATCATGGCCTATTCCGCAAAATATGCATCGGGATTTTATGGCCCATTCAGGGAAGCGGCTGAGAGTGCCCCAAAATTCGGCAACCGTGCCACCTACCAGATGAATCCTGCCAATTCAAATGAAGCGATTCGTGAAGTTGAGCAGGACATTATTGAAGGTGCAGATATCGTGATGGTTAAACCTGCACTGAGCTACCTTGATGTGATCTATCGTGTTAAAAATGAATTCAATATGCCGGTTGCGGCATACAATGTAAGTGGAGAATTTTCAATGCTTAAGGCTGCAGCCGAAAAGGGATGGATCGACGGACCACGTGTTATGATGGAGATATTAACCTCCATCAAACGAGCAGGCGCTGATATTATCATTACCTATCATGCTGTTGAAGCAGCGAATATCCTAAACGGAAAACAATAAGGTATTAAAATTAAATCTTAAGTTTAAAGCGTGGATGGAACATGAGTCTGTTTCAAAAGTAAAAAATTTAACCGCTGAGAACCGCTAAGGGAATCAGCAGAGAGTCGCAAAGTATTAAATTAATGATAGATATCTCTGCGTAACTTTGCGTCTTCTTTGCGAATCTCTGCGGTAGAATGACTTTTGATCCAGCCTCAAAAAAATGTCATAACCTGTTGACACAGCCGGTTGACACAGCTGGTTGACACAGCTGATTGACATAGAGTTAAATAAAATTGTAGATTGATTCAAATAATTCGATAATAATAAATAGTAACGCATGCAATTCACAAAAAGTATAGATGCTTTTAAAAAGGCACAGGAAGTAATTCCTGGCGGGGTAAACTCTCCGGTAAGGGCGTTTAAAAGTGTTAATCTCAATCCTGTTTTTATTCAAAAAGGCAAAGGTTCTATCCTTACCGATATCGACGGAAATCAATATATCGATTTCCTCGCTTCGTGGGGGCCGTTAATCTTTGGACATGCCCACGACACTATACTTGCAGCCATAAATGAAGCAGCAATAAAGGGTACAAGCTATGGTGCGCCTACAGAATATGAGACGAAGATGGCGGAACTCATTATCGAAATGGTTCCCTCGATCGAAAAAGTGCGCATGGTCTCCTCGGGTACCGAAGCGACGATGAGTGCCATCCGGTTGGCCAGAGGATATACCGGCCGTGAAGCAATTCTCAAATTTGCAGGCAATTACCATGGACACGGAGACAGCTTTTTGATTCAGGCCGGATCAGGTGCCATTACATTGGGATTGCCAAACAGTCCGGGTGTCACGATGGGAACTGCCCGGGACACCGTTATTGCCGAATACAATAATCTGGAGTCTGTAAGAGCAATATTCCGCGAAAAAGGAGATCAAATTGCCGCAATAATCGTTGAACCGGTTTCCGGGAACATGGGTTGTGTCCCGCCTTCAAAAGGCTTTCTACAGGGATTAAGCGATATTACCAAAGAATACGGAGCATTACTTATTTTTGATGAAGTAATTACAGGATTTCGTCTTGCAAAAGGTGGTGCCCAGGAATATTACGGAATTACTCCTGACCTCACAACCCTTGGTAAAATTATCGGTGGTGGACTTCCTGTCGGCGCTTACGGAGGTCGTAAAGAGATCATGGATTTGCTTGCACCGATTGGACCTGTTTACCAGGCTGGAACACTTTCGGGAAATCCGCTTGCCATGTCAGCAGGAATCGCGATGCTCACAATGATGAAAGACACAGCCGATTTCTACCCTGAACTCGAACGCAAAGCGGCAATTCTTGAGGCAGGCATCCGCAGAAATCTCGTTGAAACCGGTGTGAAGGGTGTCATTAACCGTGTTGGTTCAATGATGACGTTATTCTTCACCCATGAAACACAGATCACTTCCCTCAATGAGGCAATGACCTCTGATACTGAAAAATATGCAACCTTTTTCAAGATAACTCTGGAGAGCGGAATTTATATTGCTCCTTCACAGTTTGAGTGCCTCTTTATCTCTTATGTGCATACAGATAAAGAGATTGAAGAGACATTAGCCTCAAACCTGAAGGCATTGAAACAGCTAACAAATTAATTAAATAAATCCTTATTGCCTGTTTTAACCTTTGTAGAAAATATAGAGTCCATGAAATCAACCTTATTACCTTATTAAACGAATGCAATTTATAATTAATAAGGTTGTTTTCATTTTTGGTATTTAAGCTACCAAGGTTTATGAAATAAAATAAGGTTCTTGAAAATGTAATTATTAATTAAACAGAAAAAACCCGGAATTTAATATGTCTGATTCACTATTTGTAAAAACATTAAAGGGGGCGAAAACCGAGCGACCACCAGTTTGGTTTATGCGACAGGCGGGTCGTGTACTACCTTCTTATCTCAAATTACGCGAAGAGTATACCTTCAGCCAACTAATGCAATCACCTGAACTTGCGGCCAAGGTCACTTTACTTCCAGTTCATGATCTTGGAGTTGATGCTGCCATTCTATTCTCTGACATCCTTGTTATCCCCGAAGCATTGGGGATGGGTTTGAATTTCACTGACTCGGGTCCGAAATTCGGAAAAGCCTTAAAAGACATCAGTGATCCGGTAAGCACCTTGCATCCTGATGCCTCCAAGCTGGAATATATCTATAAAGCGATCGATGAGGTCATTAAGACCAAACCTTCAGATACTCCATTAATCGGATTTTGCGGGGCACCTTTTACTACGCTCTGTTATATGGTGCAGGGACTAAGTTCCAATCACACCTTTCCTGATGCGGTAGGTTTATTGTACCAGGACAAAAAGACAGCCCATAAGTTATTGGCAATGATCACTGAATTATCTGTAGAATATGCAGTGAATCAGGTTAAACATGGCATTTCGGCATTCCAGATTTTTGAAACACATGCTGGACTTATCCCTTCGGATCTGTATTTCGAAATGATTATGCCGTATGTGCGTAAAATTTCTGCGGCTGTCAAAGCGACTGGTTGTCCGGTAATTTTCCTTCCAAAAGGTTTAGGTACCGGGATAGCCAATATCCGTCCTGAAGACACCGATTACCTGAGTATTGACTGGCAAACACCGATTGAAGTTGCCCGTGAACTCGTTCACCTGGAAATCGGAATTCAGGGAAATCTTGATCCGCGATTATTAATGGCAGATCAGGCAACAATAAGGGAAACCCTTGAGAAATATGTTTCATTTGGTTCAAAACATCACAATTGGATCTTCAATCTCGGACATGGATTCATTCCGGGAATCCCATATGAAAACGCCAAAATGGTTGTTGACTGGGTTAAACAAACCAATTGGAAAAGAGGCTAAACGATGAGTGTATCCAGTGAGATTTTAAATAAGTACAATGTTTCGGGACCAAGGTATACCAGTTACCCACCTGCAAACTTTTTTAACAATGCGTTTGCCGTTTCTGATTATATCGGAGAACTGAAAGATTCAAATACTCAGTCTCCTAAAGATATCTCAATCTATATACATATCCCATTTTGTCCGTGCAGATGTCACTTTTGCGGGTGCAGTACCGTAATTGCACAAAAAAAGTCGGTTGTTGAAAGATACATCGACGCGATGAAAGTGGAGATTACCAATGTGTCGTCTCATCTGGATCTTCAGCGCAGGGTGACCCAGATCCATTGGGGCGGAGGAACACCCAATTCGATTGAGATGCGGTTTATCCGTGATATCATGGAGCATATCCGGAGTATTTTCACAATTAGTGAGAAGGCAGAGATTGCCATGGAGTGCAGTCCTGCTTACCTTGAATTCAGCGATATTGATGAGCTTGCCGAAATGGGCTTTAACCGGATGAGCCTGGGAATTCAGGATTTTCGTGCCGACGTTTTGAAGGTAGTAAATCGTATGGGACCTAAATATCCCGTCAACGAAGTGGTAGATTACCTCAGAACCAAAGGATTCAGGGGTATTAACCTCGATTTTATCTACGGTTTACCGTTACAGACACCCGAATCATTCACCGAAACCCTGGCACAGGCCATCGCAATCAGACCTGATCGTATTGTAACGTTCTCGTATGCGCACGTTCCATGGGTGAAAAAGGCACAGAAACAGCTCGAAAAGATCGGTCTTCCTGGTCCGGAGGAGAAGATGGAGATGCTCGTGAATTCAATTGCACAGCTCGAAGCTGCAGGATATATTTCAATCGGGATTGACCATTTCGTACTTCCTGATGACGACCTTGCAATTGCCTTTCTGGAGAAAAAATTACACCGGAATTTCCAGGGGTATTGCACCCTTGAGACTACAGGTCAGGTATACGGTTTCGGAGCCTCATCCATTGGTCAGTTCTGGGGGGCTTATGCGCAGAACATTAAAGAATTTCCAAAATATATTGATGCGATTGAAGAATCGGGGTATGCCATTGAGCGAGGCTATAAACTAAGCAAGGAGGAGCAGATTATCCGGACTATCGTTAACAGCATCATGTGTAACGGCTTATTGGTTTTTAAAGAGATAGCAGATCAGTTTGACATGACCGTTCAGGAGATAAAAGAACTCGTCAGGTTTGATCCGGTTAACTTTGAAGATTTCATCCTTGACGATCTGATGGAGATGAACGATTCCCGGATTAAAATACACGACAAAGGTTTCATCTTTGCCAGAAACATAGCTATGGCCTTGGATCCCGCCTATAACCAGGAAGAAAACATCTATTCCAAAACAGTCTGAAAACATGAAGGACGTCGTAATTATTGGAGCCGGAATAACCGGATTGACTACCGGTCATCATCTTAAGAAACAGGGTGTAAACTTTTGCATCCTTGAAAAATCGGACCGGGTTGGCGGCGTTATAAACTCTGTTACTGAAAAAGCATTTAACTATGAGGAGGGTCCTAATTCCGGAGTTATTGCTAATGTGGAAGTCTTAAGGCTTTTTGAAGATTTGAAAGGGGATTGTCAAATTGAGATCGCCAATGAAAATGTAAAAAAACGGTACATCCTTAAGAACGGTACCTGGGAAGCCTTACCATCCGGTCTTAAGGCGGCTATTAAAACTCCGTTATTTACCCTTAGGGATAAATTCAGGATCCTTGGAGAACCATTTCGTTCCACAGGCAAAAACCAGAACGAGTCACTTGCCGGATTGGTGAAGAGGCGTCTTGGGAAGAGTTTTCTCGATTACGCCATTGACCCGTTCATTCTGGGTGTTTATGCAGGTGATCCTAACCGATTGATTACACGCTTTGCATTGCCAAAACTGTACAATCTCGAACAAAAATACGGAAGCTTCATCGGAGGTACAATCAGGAAAAAATTTGAGCCGAAAACGGACGAAGAAAAGAGTGTCACCAGAAGTGTTTTTTCCGTAAAAGGTGGGTTGGTTACACTTATTAATTCCTTGAAAAACAAGGTTTCCGAAGAAAATATTTATCTGGGAATTTCCAATATTCAGGTTAAACCTGTCGGTAAGCACTTTCAAATATCCTATATCAACAAGGCTGGTTTACCTGTCGAAATTGAAAGTAAAAAGATAATTACCACTGTGGGCGCCTACAATCTGGATAGTATTCTCCCATTTATAGCACCGGAGGTTATGTCGAAAATCACGAACCTCTATTACGCACCAACTATCGAGGTTATTCTGGGATTCAATAAATGGACAGGGATGAAACTTGATGCTTTTGGAGGATTAATACCATTTAAGGAGGACCGCGATATTCTTGGGGTACTGTTTATGTCGGCGCTATTTAATGACAGGGCTCCAGAAGGAGGGGCATTGTTTTCCATTTTTATGGGTGGCGTACGTAAACCTGAGCTCTGTGAACTTCCCGTTGAGCAGGTTAAAGCGATAATAAAACGGGAGATCTGTCAGGTGATGAGAATCGAAGAGTTTAATCCTGATTTGTTTAAGATCATACGACATTACTGGGCAATTCCACAATATGAAGCAGATACAGAATACCGACTGAATGCTGTTGAGCTAATTGAGAAAAGCTATCCGGGTCTGATAATTGGAGGGAATCTCCGTAATGGGATTGGAATGGCAGATCGGATCCTTCAGGCTAAAATGCTTGCTGAGGCAGCAATATAAATATTTAAATCAACATTAAACTACTAAAATAATTAATATGATTTTCAATCTTGTTGTTTTAGAAAGTTCTCATGTTATGAAAACACTACATACCCTGATCAGTGGTTCTTTCGCCATTGTTGCCATTTGGCTGGTTATCCGTTCAGTAAGAGGGATTGCAAAGGGAATGCCTTACGTTACTCTGGATAAATATCTCTCATACGGATTTATTATCACGCTCTATCTCCAACTGATATTCGGACTTATCCTTTTTGCCAATCCCGATTCACCAGCAAACGGAAATGCAGGTATGGAGGGGGCTCTGAAACTCGCCTCCAAACGGTTCTGGCCAATCGAGCATATCGTTCTGATGCTCTTTGCCTTGCTAATTGCAAACCTGGGATTGATATTCTCAAGTCAAAGCACCATTGACAAGGAGAAGCATAAGAAGGTTTTAATCTATTATATGATTGCGCTGATAATGATAGCAGTTTCGCTGGGTGCAAATTAATTTATGAATTAGCGACCGGGTGACTACCCAGACAGTGACCGGGTGACTGTTCATGTCCTGAAGAGTCACCCGGTCACTCCTCGAAGAAGGAAAATCACAACGACTTTTCTACCCCAGAAACGATTACTTTCTTCACATCCAAATTGCCATAAACCATCTTAAAGAAAGGCTTCCCATTTTTCAAACCTACATTTCCAAAGCCCGTTTCTGTTGAGATAAAACTCTTAAAGTCTCCGATTTTTGAATCGATGTATAAGATATGATCAACAGCATCATACCGAACTCCAGTAAGTCCCTGTATTAAACCGTAACTCGACATGGCCCTGGCGTACCAGTGACCGCATTCATATTCATCAAATGGGTTACGAATCCGCCCATTATACCGGTCTCGGGCCGTCCGAACAATATCCAAACCTTTTTCCACTTCACCCATCAGCATTAAATGTGATGCAACCTGATATTCAATACCAGTCCAAACTTCATTGCTGTAGACAAAAGGAAGGGATAACTTCCCACCTTTTGGCCAGGTACATAACAGCAGTCCTCCTTCATTCCCCAAGGCATAAGTTGGACGCTGAGGATTAGGATGCGAGGAGAGATCACG
Organism: uncultured Bacteroidia bacterium; assembly: GCA_903918045.1. Lineage (GTDB taxonomy): Bacteria > Bacteroidota > Bacteroidia > Bacteroidales > Prolixibacteraceae > JAAFHB01. The sequence continues at coordinate 3,744 of CAIXCY010000061.1, read as the reverse complement.
CTTCAGATTATATTTATACACAGCATTTAGATGACTTTTAATCAACGACTCATCCATTGGGTTTTCAAGATCGCACATCCGGGCAATCCAGAAACCTAAAACCCCATCCGAAAGACACCCTTTGCCATACTGGTATTTCGGACCCTCCTTTTGAAGCAGTACCTGTGCTTCGGATGAATAATTTGAATTCCAGGAGTTTGGAGTGAGCTTAAACGGATCCGGAGCATTAAGTCCCTGCCATTTAATTTTCTGAACAAAATATTCACCATCGTAGAGGCTATCCTGCATCATCTTTTTGCCTGATTCGAGTAACTTGCGGTAAGATGAAACATCCTCCTGCAGAAACTCCCCCATTTGTGAGATGGATAATAATGCTCCAAGGTAAAAACTGGAACACATTCCATCCGGTCCCCAGAACTCAATATCATACGTATTATGGTGGGGTTCTTCCAACAATCCCTTATGTCGCGGATCCCATTTCCCAATACAATAATCGAGACTTGCTTTGACTTTAGGATATAGCTCTTTGAGCCACTGATTATCGCCACAGATCCGCCATTCACGGTAAACCTTCATTATCCCGCCGAGCTGACCGTCAGATGCCGCATGAAAATCATGAATCTTTGGACGGATTGGTAACGCTGACCGGAAGGCTTGATGTCCATCAGGATTCTGGCTTTCATTAAATTCAGTCTGCCGCAGCGACCGTTCCAAAGCAGGAAATAAATGGGGAATTGCCTGGGCATAATTCCAGACATGCGTGCACGACCCTTCACAACAACCTGAGTTATCACTGCAACCCTCCCAAGCCCAAAGTTTTCCGTCACGTTGTCGTAAAACGGTGGGCGACTTTAATATTGAGAGATTAGCAGAAACAGCCTCAAGCACTTCAGCCGGAAGGGAACTCCCAAAGAAGGCATCGGTGAATAACTGAGATTTAGATTCCAATTCCTTGTAATTGGTATTCCAGAAATTGGCTGCCTCATGAATATTTTTAAACTTCCCTGAATACCAAGGCTGATAATATGGAGATGCACAGCAACCAGAAGCGGGATCACACTTTCTGGCAGGTTTGGGATCGTCTCCAAGTTTCAGATTTGTCTCGGGTACGAACCATGTAAACATCAAACGGACAGTATGTTCTTCTCCTGGAGCCAAATTTACCGGTACATATAAGGTTGCACCCGGTGCATTCTTTTCAATCGGGGCAATGGCTGTGATTTTAGACTGTTCAATACTGTTCCAGGCCATAGTCAATGGATCCCACCAGCCGCCACGGAACCAGCAATGATCAACAACCGTGTTAGAATGATCGGTAAAGATTGCAAAATCGCCTTGATTCTGAGGATTCTTCATATCGCCCTTCTGGGAAAGGACAAATCCGTTATTTATAGGTTGAATTGAATTTATTCCATCACCTTTTTGCATGAAGTTTACAGAGTTGAAGGAAAACACCGCTTCAACCTTTGTATTTCCCGTATTTTTAAACGAATATTCAAATCCACCGAAAGGGAGACTTGAGTTATCGGCATCTCCGGGAATAAAAGGGCTCCACCCTTTTATTCGAACCGATACCGGCATCTTTTGATCGGCGAGATTGATGGTTGCAAAAGGGAAGCGGGCCTTAAATTCAGCATTGCTAAAACGGGGAAGGCCGTATGAAGTGCGCTCTCCGCCATTCGCCGTACTCGGACTGCCAAAATATTTCCAGGTCGGGACTGGCCCTTCGAGCAGTTTTGTCCCATTTTCCATTCCCCTTATTGAAATGGCCGCGAACATAAGCGGCTCATTATAAACTTCGGCAGTATTTCGGACCGAAACATGAGAGAAAGCTCCAGTTCCTTCCAGACAGATCATCCCAGCCCCAATTCCACCGATAGGGAATGCAATTCTATCCAAATGGTGACCCTCATAGGTCCCATTGAAGTTGCTTTCCTGCGCTAATTGAGATTTCCCCGTCAATTTTGAGTTACAAGAATTTAAGACAAAAAAGACACTTAGGAGGATTGATAAAAAAAGACTATTTGTCATCGGATAAGTTTATAAGGTAAATCATTCTTAATAACGCAGGGGTGAATACACACCTGAACCGCCAATTAGCTTTAGAAAAAGTTTTATAAACAAAAATAAAGAAAATATATTTATTGTACATTCTGGTATTAACATTAGATTTGTTTTGAAATAACCTCAGACAGGAATCCCAATGAATAAAACATACGTAAGCTTATTGATCTTTTGTGCCCTAATGCCACTTCTGCTTTGCAGTCTGAGCAGGGATAAAAATAAAATCAGCAAACCGGTTTCTCAGGAAACCATGAAGAATATTTACAACGAAGTGAAAACACCCTATAAATACGGAGTTGTTTTAAAACACCCTGATTCAAAAAAACTAGTGGATTGCCCAACGATTTACAGGGTAAAACACAACTGGTATATGACCTATATTGTATTTGACGGGAAGGGATATGAAACATGGCTGGCAGAAAGCAAAGATTTGGTAAACTGGTCGACAAAGGGAAAACTTCTCCCGTTTACAGAGGGAACCTGGGATGCCAATCAAAAGGCTGGCTACATGTCTTTAGTCAACACGGACTGGGGTGGAAATTATAGGGTAGAGAAATTTAGTGGGAAATATTGGATGTCTTATCTGGGAGGCAGTTCATCGGGTTACGAGGCAGGAGTCTTGGGGGTTGGACTGGCCAGTAGTGAAACAGTATCGGAAACGATAAACTGGACCAGAGGAACCAGACCCATTTTGAATCCAAAAGATCAGGACAGCCGTTGGTTTGAATCGAAGACTATTTATAAAAGTCTGATAATCCATGACAAGGAAAAACACACTGGCCATCCGTTTGTAATGTATTATAACGCGAAAGGTGATACTGCCAATTATGAAAGTATTGGAATGGCCGTTTCAGATGATATGGTCAGCTGGAAACGGTTTGGGACTAACCCGGTTCTGACCAAACATAAAGGTATTTGCGGCGACGCTCAAATCACCAAAATTAATGGCGTTTATGTAATGTTCTATTTTGGCGCTTTTTGGAAATCTGGCGCCTTTGATCGGTTTGCCTGTTCATACGATCTGATAAACTGGTCAGATTGGGAAGGTGAAGACCTGGTGGCCTCTTCAGAATCATACGATAAGGAATATGCCCATAAGCCGTGGGTGATTAAATGGAAAGGGGTAGTTTATCACTTCTATACGGCTGTCGGGAAACAGGGGAGGGTGATTGCGCTGGCCACATCGAGGGATTTAAGGAAATAAAATAGTCCGGGTGCGACCCGAAGTTGCGCCCGGACTAAACTCCCTTGGTGTAATTTGTATTAATTCGTGTAATTCGTGAAAACATAAAAAACCCCGGACTCAATTAAAAATCCGGGGTTAGTTTAAGTTGGCGGCGGCCTACTCTCCCACTTTACGCAGTACCATCGGCGCTGTCGGGCTTAACTTCTCTGTTCGGAATGGGAAGAGGTGGAACCCCGACGCTATAGCCACCTAAATCTTTGGTGTTGATCCATTTTATAAAAATGGATCTGCATTCAGCTAATCAGCATTAATATTTTTTTGTACAGACGCCATTAATGGCATCTCTAACAAATATGAACGTATATCATAAATTCGTCAACAATCGGAAGAAACGTGTGTTTTAAGAAAAATGTGCTTAGGATACTATCCCGGCCCTGGAAAGTTACGGGCAATTAGTACCACTCGGCTTTGACATTACTGCCTTTACACCTGTG